>CAMYON010000079.1:11668-18823 GCA_947260025.1 uncultured Gammaproteobacteria bacterium | reverse complement strand
CCCCACGCTTACCTGGCCGACAAGGCACAGGGTGCAAACCTGTTGCGAATCACCGCCGAGCAGATGCAGCGAGATCATAACCTGGTGTTGATGCTGGCGCGCAAGGATGCCGATGGAAGGATCGCAAGCTTTCTCGATGACCTGGCCTGCCGCTACTGGTCACGCGGTTATTCGGCGTCGGCTTTCCTGTTATCGATGTCGCGTCAGGATATCGGCTGTTATCTCGGCCTGGCGGTAGAGACGGTTAGCCGTACACTGACCCGTTTCCAGGAATGCGGTGTACTTATGGTGAATCGGCGTGAGGTCGAAATTCTGGATCACGATACCCTGCGCAAAATAGCGGGTATCCGGGTTGAAGCATCGGGTATGCCCAACGTGGCCGGGCTCGATTCGGCTTGATGTTGATGCAGATGGGTCAACCCGTCGAAACCGCTGTAAAGTCCGAACGCTATGACCGTAATCCCCGCTGAGATTCTTATCAGCGGGGACCGCACCCAGTTCCTGAAATAGTTCAGTGCATTGCCCGCAATCAACAGCGCGGGCAGGGTACCGATACCGAATCCCAGCATTAGCATGGCGCCTTCCAGCGCGCTGCCCATGGTCAGCGACCAGGCAACAACGGTATAGACCAGGCCGCAGGGCAGCCATCCCCATAGCAATCCGAGCAACATTGCCTGCAGCGGATTCTGAATTGGAAACAGGCGCTGACCCAGCGGCTGGATATGGCGCCATAGCCTGGAACCGAACTGCTCCAGCAGCGCCAGTCCGCGCCACCAGTTGGCAAGATACAGTCCAAGCGCAACCATGAACGCGGCGGCGAACAGCTTGCCGAAGACCGGGCTGAGACCGAGCTCGGTCAGTCCCGCACCCAGGCTGCCTGCAACCAGTCCCACCAGCAGGTAGCTGACGATACGCCCGCTGTTGTAACCGAGGTGATAGACGAACAGGGATGCCGGCTTTTTGCTGACCTGGTCGCTGACGCCCATGTTGAGCGCGGCGACGATTCCGCCGCACATGCCGATGCAGTGACTGGAACCCAGCAAACCTACGATGATCGCGGCGCCAAAGCTAAGGTCCATGGGTATCGCTTTTAGTCGGGCGTATAATTGGGCAGCAGTTGGGCGACAGACTTTTGCGGATGCTGCAGCGATCCCGTCAGCCGCCAGTCGGGGGTTTGCAGGTAAAGGTTCCAGCGCCCCTCTCCCTGCAGATCGAGTTTGCCGGTCAGCAGGGAGGTATCGACCTTGTCGAGCAGCAGGGTTTGATCCAGTCCCGGTTTGGTGGCGTGAACCAGGCTCAATTCGATGCGGTCTCCCGGCACGACCTGGACCTCGGGATTGAAACGCACCTCGATCACGCCATCCTGAGCGAATTTGATACCGGCAGCCAGCCCCAGTTCATAGGCGAACTTGTCGCGCGCGATCACGCGGTTGATTTGCTTGCCTTTCTTGTAGTAATCGTCGACCACTAGCCCCGAGTAGGACTGGATCGCGAGCGTCATCATTACCACACCCATGATGACCGCCGAGAGCGGAATCGCGATCAGCAGCCAGACCATGGGTTCCTGTTTCCAGTTCCTGGGTTCGCCTTGAATCGTACTCATCAGTTTTTCCCCGGTCCGACGAAGCGTGCTTCTTCGATGGTCGTTAAATGATTGGCTTCGATTGCCTGCAGCTGGAACTCAACCGTTACGCTGCGCTCTTCCATATTGAACTCGTCCGCCTGGAGGCGCGCTATCAACTCGTGAACCGTGCCTGCTTCAACCTCGATATCCGGTTGATCGAGTAATAGTTTCATGCCCTCGATGCCGTCGGCAGTCAGTATATACCGGTGTGCCTTCGAATCCATATTGAGAATTTTAAGCGTGTAGACGTTTTCGATCAGACCGTCGCGGGTTTCGCGGTAGAGCGTATTGCGGTCGCGGATGACGTCGAGCTCCAGCGGTATACGCTGCAACAGGTTGGTCAACAGGGTGCCGAAGAGAATCAGCAGGATGGTGGCATAAACCATTACCCGCGGACGCAGGATATGCTGTTTCTTGCCGATAGCGGCGTTTTCGGTGGTATATCGAATCAGGCCACGCGGGTAAGACACCTTGTCCATGATTTCATCGCAGGCGTCGATGCAGGCCGAACAGGCGATGCATTCGTACTGCAGGCCGTCGCGAATATCGATACCCGTCGGGCAAACCTGCACGCAAACGTTGCAGTCGATGCAGTCGCCGAGACCAGCCTTTTGCAGGTCGGTGCCCCGGCGGCGCGAGCCGCGCGGTTCGCCGCGTTCCGGGTGATAGGCGACGATCAGCGTATCCGAATCGAACATCGCGCTCTGGAAGCGCGCGTAGGGGCACATGTACTTGCACACCTGTTCGCGCATGAAGCCGGCGTTGCCGTAGGTCGCGAAACTGTAAAACAGGATCCAGAAAGTTTCCCATGTGCCGAGGTCGCCGGTGAAAAGCCTGCTGCCAAGCTCGTTGATGGGTGTGAAATAGCCGACGAAAGTAAATCCGGTCCATAGTGAAAATGCGATCCAGACGGTATGCTTGATCGCCTTGGTGCGAATCTTGGCCGCAGATGTCGGCGCCTTGTCGAGTTTCATGCGGCGGCCGCGGTTGCCCTCGATTTTGCGTTCCATCCACAGGTAAGCCTCGGTCCAGACGGTTTGCGGGCAGGCATAACCGCACCAGACGCGACCCACCAGTGCGGTGAAAAAGAACAGCGAAAGCCCGGCCATTATCAACAGCGCCGCGAGGTAAATGAAATCCTGCGGCCATAGCGTCAAACCGAATATGTAAAACTTGCGCGCCGGCAGATCGAACAATAAAGCCTGTCGGCCGTCCCACTGGATGAACGGCAGCAGGTAGTAAATACCCAGCAGCACGACAACCGAGAGCATGCGCAGTCGCGTGAAGTAGCCACTGACTTCACGCGGATAGAGTTTGTTATGCGCAGCGTATAGCGCAGGTTCCTCGGTACTGGTTTTTTGCGATTGCATTAGGTTGTTGCCTGGTTACCTCGGAAACTAATCTTGCTGTTTGTTGAGGACTTGGCAGTTGGAGATGATGAAATACATGGTGCCGTAGCTGGACAGTATTCCGAGCAACCAGAACAGGAAGAAACCGATACTGTAGGCCGCGAGCGGACTAACGTCGATGTCGAGGTCGAACGGGACCAGGTCCCCTGGATGAAACGCCGAGAAAAAAAGCCCGGTGGCGACAATCGCGGTGGCGAAGGATGGCCACAAAACCGCGATTGCCTTCTGAATACCCGGGATTTTTTCCGGTAATGGTGATACCGAGGCCATCAGTTTTCTTGCGATAATCCGTAGACATAGGCCGTAAGCACGTGCACCTTGGCTTCGCCCAGGAACTCCCCATAGGCGGGCATTTGCCCGTTACGGCCCTTGATGAGCGATTCCGAGATGCGCGTGATCGAACCACCATAGAGCCAGATATCGTCCGTCAGGTTGGGCGCGCCCAGCGCGGGATTGCCTTTACCCTCGGGGCCGTGACAGGCCACGCAGAAGATATCGTATTTTGCCTTGCCTTTGTCCGCGAGTTCGTCGATGGTCGCGCGGTTCGAAAGTCGCAGCAGGTACTGGGTGACTTCGTCAACCCCGCTCTGGCCGCCGAGAGCGGCTTCCCAGGCAGGCATTGCCGCAATCCGGCCGTTAATGAGGGTGGTTTTGATGCTTGCCGGATCGCCACCCCATTGCCAGTCGGCATCGCGCAGGTTCGGGTAGCCGCGCGCGCCGCGCGCATCCGAGCCGTGGCAGCTCGAACAGTAGTTGAGGTATAGCCTCTCACCCACCTTGAGTGCATCCGGATCCTTGACCAGTTCGAGGATCGAGGTTTGCTGATATTTCGCGAACAGCGGACCGACCTCTGCTTCCATGATGGTTACTTCCTCTTCGTACTGACCCGTTGATGTCCATTTCAGGAAACCTTCGAAGCTGCCGAGCCCGGGATACAACAACAGGTAGAAGCCACCAAAGGCCAGGGTGATGTAAAATAGCCCCAGCCACCAGCGCGGCAACGGGTTGTTGAGTTCGGAGAGGTCACCGTCCCAGACGTGCCCGGTGCTTTCGACTTCATCGGTCTTCTCGAAACCTGACGTCATCCAGCGAACCAGCCAGACGCAGGCGAGAATACTGAGGACGGTAATGATCGCAATGTACCAGTGCCAGAATTCGCTATTAAAATCAGCCATTAATCTACTCCGAAGCGGTTTTGTTGTTGTCGGTTTTCGGGTCTTCTTCGAACGGCAGGCGCGCCGCTTCGTCGAAGGCGGCCTTGCGTTTGCTGCTGAAAGCCCACACCACGATGCCGAGGAAAGTGATCATCACGACGATGGTCCAGATCGACTGGAAAAAGGTAAACGACATGCCTATCTCCTTAACTTGACGTGGATGCCGAGACCCTGCAGGTAGGCGATCATGGCGTCCATCTCGGTTTTGCCTTCCAGCGCGGCCGGTGCCGCCTCGATTTCGGCGTCGGTATAGGGAGCGCCGAGCGTGCGCAGGGTTTGCATCTTGGCCTGGATATCGCTGCCGTCGAGCATGTTTTCCTGCAACCAGGGGTAGCCGGGCATGATCGATTCGGGTACCACGTCACGCGGATTGATCAGGTGCACGCGGTGCCATTCGTCGCTATAGCGGCCGCCGACGCGGTGCAGGTCAGGGCCGGTGCGTTTAGAACCCCACTGGAACGGACGGTCGTAAACGTATTCACCGGCGACCGAGTAGTGACCGTAACGCTCGGTTTCGGCGCGGAACGGGCGAACCATCTGCGAATGACAGACATAACAACCTTCGCGAACGTAAATATCCCGGCCCTCGAGCCGCAACGGGGAGTAGGGCTTGAGTCCGGCTACCGGCTCGGTCAGTGAGTCCTGGAAGAACAGCGGGATGATCTGCACCAGACCGCCTACCGATACCACCGCGATGATAAGAATAATCATCAGGCCAATGTTCTTTTCAACTTTATCGTGTGCTGAAGCCATAGCGTTATCTCTTTATTATTTAGTGGGCGCTTGCCGGTTCGGGAATTTCAACTTCGACGGGTTTGGCGTCGGCAATGGAGCGCCACAGGTTATAAGCCATTACCAGGGCGCCAAGCAGGAAGAAGGCGCCGCCGAGGGTGCGTACGATGTAGTACGGGTGCATTGCCTGCACCGATTCGACGAAACTGTAAGTCAGCGTGCCGTCGGCGTTGACCGCGCGCCACATCAGGCCCTGCATGATGCCAGCGACCCACATCGAGGCGATGTACAAAACGATGCCGATGGTAGCGGTCCAGAAGTGCACCTCGACCAGCTTCAGGCTGTATAGCTCACGACCGAACAGGCGCGGTATCAGGTAGTACATCGCGCCCATGGAGACCAGGGCAACCCAACCCAACGCGCCCGAGTGCACGTGGCCGATGGTCCAGTCGGTATAGTGCGACAGCGCGTTGACCGTCTTGATCGACATCATCGGGCCTTCGAAGGTCGACATGCCGTAGAACGAAATCGATACGATCAGCAGCCGCAGTACCGGGTCGGTGCGCAGTTTGTGCCAGGCGCCCGACAGGGTCATGATGCCGTTGATCATGCCGCCCCAGGATGGCGCCAGCAGGATCAGCGACATGATCATGCCGAGCGACTGCGCCCAGTCGGGCAGCGCGGTGTAGTGCAGGTGGTGCGGACCGGCCCAGATATAGGTGAAGACCAGGGCCCAGAAGTGCACCACCGAGAGACGGTAGGAATAAACCGGGCGCCCCGCCTGTTTCGGCACGAAGTAGTACATGATGCCGAGGAAGCCGGCGGTGAGGAAGAAGCCGACCGCGTTATGGCCGTACCACCACTGCACCATCGCATCCTGCACCCCGGCGTAGGCCGAGTATGATTTCAGGAAGCTTACCGGCAGGGCCGCGCTGTTGAACAGGTGCAGTATCGCCACGGTGACGATAAAGGCGCCGAAAAACCAGTTGGCGACGTAGATATGCGGAATCTTGCGCTTGATGATAGTGGTGAAGAACACCAGCGCGTAGCTGACCCAGACCAGCGTAATCAGAATATCGATCGGCCATTCCAGCTCGGCGTATTCCTTGCTCGTGGTGATGCCGAGCGGCAGCGTGATTGCGGCCAGCACGATGACCAGTTGCCAGCCCCAGAAGGTAAACGCGGCCAGTGCCGGAAACGCGAGCCTGGCATGACAGGTATGCTGCACCACGTAGTAGGAGCAGGCAAACAGCGCGCAGCCGCCGAAGGCAAAGATGACCGCGTTGGTATGCAGCGGTCGCAGGCGGCCGAAAGTGAGCCACGGAACATCGAAGTTGAGCGCCGGCCAGGCCAGTTGTGCGGCGATCACGACGCCGACCAGCATGCCGACAATACCCCATACGATTGTCATGATTGCAAACTGTCGAACTACTTTGTAGTTGTAGGTTTCATTATTAGTCATCTAGTGCTTCCTCGATGTCTGATGCGCATCAAACGGGTGAATCTTCAAATTGAAAAAGTATTAGTTGGTAAATACGGGTTGCAGGCCCATGCCCCAAAGCAGTGCGGTCATGGCGAGCAGCGAGACCAGCGCGACCAGCCCGACCGCGAGTATCGCGGATGAATAGAGAAACCCACGCTCTGCCGGTATCTCCATCATGATCGGTAACCCCGAGTACAGCAGGTAAACGGTATAGGCCAGCACCGGTAATCCCAGCAGCATGTTGAGCCATAGCACCGGGTAGACCTGCATGATGCCGATCAGGAATAGCGGCGTCGCGGTATAGGCGGCCAGCGCGATACACAGCGGCAGCGGTTTCTCGACTTCGTAAGCCTTGCCCATCAGGTGGATTACCCAGCCGATGCTGAAGACGCCGATGATCAGCGCCAGGTAGTAGATAATCGCGATAGAAATCGCCGATTCCCCGGTGATGCGGATCGGATCGCCGACGCCGATGCGCCAGCCCACCTGCGTGGTGCCGATATAGCCGGAAATCGCGGGAATCGCCGCCAGAATAAAGACGAATCCGACACCGCTGCGATCGCCGGATTTTTGTTGTTCGCGAATTTTTTCCCACTCGTTCGTGGGATTGCTGAAAAGCCCGATGATGTGCTGTATAAACATGGCAAGGTATCTTGTTATTTGTTAGCGTGGATTATTGCCAAGGCGACCGGA
>CAMYON010000079.1:0-11660 GCA_947260025.1 uncultured Gammaproteobacteria bacterium | reverse complement strand
CACCTCTTTTGCGCCGCGGGCATTCTACTTGGTATCAGCGATTACTAAAAGCATGAACTTCGATAACACCGGACAGCCGGGTGCGGTCGCGCCATTGGGTGCCGTGGGCGCCTGCTTTCATTGTGGTCTGCCGGTTCCCGCCGGGCTGGATATAAAGGTATGCATCGATGGTCATGACCGTGATATGTGTTGCCATGGCTGCCAGGCAGTGGCCGAGGCGATCATCGCCGCCGGCCATGAGAATTTCTACAGGGTCAGAACCGAGGCTTCACCGAGTGGGCAGGACCTGGTGCCGGATTTTCTGCGCGAGGCCGAAGTCTACGATGTGCCCGAGATTCAAAGCCAGTTCGTCCATGTCGCCGATGAAACTACGCGCGAGGCCAGCCTGATCCTGGAAGGCATTACCTGTGCCGCCTGCGTTTGGCTCAACGAACAGTATATTGCCGGTTTGCCCGGGGTGAAAAGCGTGAGCGTCAACTATGCCACCCAGCGAGCGCTGGTGCGTTGGGACCAATCCCGTATCAAGCTCAGCGAAATCCTGCGGGCGATACAGCAAATCGGCTACCGTGCCTTGCCCTATAATCCTGACCAGCAGCAGGCGCTGCATCGACGTCAGCGTCGCCAGCAGCAGCGCCGGCTGGCGGTGGCGGGCCTGTTCGGTATGCAGGTCATGATGCTGTCGATCAGCCTCTATGCGGGCGCCTGGTCCGGCATGGAACGCGATTTCGAACAGTTTTTCCGCTGGCTGAGCTTCGGATTGACACTGCCGGTACTGCTTTACTCGGCGCCCCCGTTTTTTAGTTCCGCGTGGCGCGATCTGAAACGCCTGCGGGTGGCGATGGACCTGCCGGTATCGCTCGCGATCGCGGTCGCTTTCGCCAGTAGCAGCCTGGCGACTTTCAAAGGCCACGGTGAAGTCTATTTCGACTCGGTCGTGATGTTCATATTTTTCCTGTCGGCGAGCCGCTATTTCGAGAGCATGGCTCGCCAGCGCTGCGCCGCGTCGGTCGAGAAGCTGGTGCAATCCATGCCTCTGATGACGACTCGCCTGGAGTCCGCGAGCGATGCCGGGGAGCCGGTAGCGGCCGCGACGCTGGCGATTGGCGACCGGGTGCTGGTGCGTCCCGGCGAAACGGTACCGGCGGATGGCGAGATCCTGAGCGGCGAGTCCGCGATCGACGAGTCGCTGTTAAGCGGTGAGAGCATTCCGCTGACGCGCGGCCCTGGCGAGCGCCTGCTCGGCGGCAGCATCAATGTCACCAATCCCCTGCAAATGCGGGTCAGCGCGGTTGGAGCCGATACGGTGATGGCGGAGATTCAGCGCACCATGGAGCGTGCACAGGCTGACAAACCGCCGCTGGCGCGCCTGGCGGACCGCGTGGCGGCGCATTTCATTGCTATCGTGTTGCTGATCGTCGCCGGTGTCGCGCTGTTCTGGTGGTGGCAGGACCCCGCGCGCTGGTTCGAAATCGCGCTCTCGGTTTTGATCGTGAGCTGTCCCTGCGCGCTGTCGCTGGCCACGCCGACCGCCATCAGCGCCACGCTCGGCCGGATGCAGTCCGCCGGCCTGCTGGTCAGGCAGGCCGCGGCGCTCGAAAGGCTGAATCACGTGACCCATGTCGTATTCGACAAGACCGGCACGCTGACTCGGGGTAAACCGGAGCTGGAACGCATCATCTGTGACCCCGAGTTCGACCAGGACCACTGCCTCGAACTCGCCGCCGGCCTGGAGCGACATTCCGAGCATCCCCTGGCGCGCGCGTTGCTGCGGGAAGCCGGTACTGCCGGTAGCGATAAAGTCTCGCGCATCGTCAACGTTGCCGGTGGTGGAATATCCGCGAACATCGACGGCGATGAATACTTCATCGGCAGCGTGGACTTCATCGCCGAGCACACCGATGCGACGCTCCCCCGGGGCTGGCTGGACGCGATTGCCAACGACGCCGTGACCGCGGTGCTGCTGGCGCGCGCCGAGCGCGTGATGGCGATGTTCACTTTTGCCGACCAGTTACGTGAAGATGCCCCCGCGCTGATCGAGTCGTTGCAGCACATGGGCAAGTCGATCATCCTGATGACGGGCGATCGTGAGGCTAGCGCGTCCCGGGTAGCGCAAGCCACGGGGATCGACGATTTCCACGCGCAGATGTCGCCACTGGCCAAGATGGAAGCGGTGCAGGTGTTGCAGAACGAGGGTGCCCGCGTATTGATGGTCGGCGACGGTATCAATGACGCTCCGGTTTTATCTCGCGCCGACGTTTCTATTGCGATGGGCGGTGCCAGTTCGCTCGCCAAGACCAGCGCCGATATCGTACTGATCGGCAACCAGCTGCAAACGGTGTCCGAGGCCATCCTGATAGCGGGCCGTACCCAGAGCATAATTCGCCAGAACATGGCCTGGGCTTTACTATATAATTTTGGCGCGATCCCGGCCGCGGCGGTCGGCCTGGTCGCACCCTGGCTTGCCGCCATCGGAATGTCGGTCAGTTCGCTGATCGTCGTGTTAAACGCAATGAGACTTACAAGGTAGTGGAAATTATTTACCTGTTGATACCGATTTCGCTGATCCTGCTCGCGGGAATCGTGTGGGTATTACTGTGGGCCGTGCGCAACGGACAGTACGACGATCTCGAGGGACCGGCGCACCGGATCCTGATGGACGAGGATAAAATTGTCGACGGGCAAAAAAATAGCCGGCGGGGAGATGCCGGCTAAAATACTCTGTTGTGTATTAAGAGTAGGAGTCAGGAACGGATTCTAGTGATGTCCCCGGATCCTGTAATTGATACAGATCAAGAAAAATACCTGCGCGGTTGTAAAGTTCTGGAAAATCAACCCGCAGTTTTTTCGGTCTGCCGGTAGGCATCGAAAACCGTGCAAATATTGTGCACCAGCACACGGCCGGGCTCGAGCACCCTGATTTCGTCATCGGCGATGTCGACCAGACCATCTTCCCCCATAATCCGAAGCTGATCCATTTCGTTGGCGAAATACTCGTCGAAGACGATGTGCCAGTCCTCCGAACTTTGCCTGGTATCGATTCGGAACTGGCACGACAGGCGCTGGATGATTTCTCGGCGCAGTAAATCGTCGTCGCTGCTCTGGTGCCCCCGCATCACCGGCAGTCGCTGCTGATCCAGACTTTCGTGATAGTCATCGAGGCTGACCATGTTCTGGCTGAAGTTCTCGTGCACCTGACTGATGGCCGACACGCCGAAGCCGATAGAGTCGCATTGCTCATGCGCGGTATAACCCCGGAAATTACGGCGCAGCCGGCCGCGACGCTGCGCCACGGTCAGTTCGTCCGTCGGCCTGGCGAAGTAATCCATGCCGATATGATCATAACCCGCGGCGCACAGTTGCTCGGCCGCATGCTGCAGGATTGCCAGTTTCTCCGATGAACTGGGCAGGTCCTCGGACTTGATGCGTCGCTGAGTAGGAAAGCGGTGGGGCAGGTGCGTATAGTGGTAAAGCGCGATACGGTCTGGTTCGAGTTCGACAATGGTATTAAGCGTCTTGGCAAAGCTTGCCTCGGTCTGGTGCGGCAAACCGTACATCAGGTCGATGTTGATTGGGCGAAAGCCAGCGCGTCGCGCGTCGCGGATCACCCTTTCGATCGACTCCAGGCTCTGGATACGGTTGATCGATTTTTGTACTTTTGCATCCAGTTCCTGGACCCCGACACTAATGCGATTGAAACCCAGGTTGCGCAGATGCGCGGCGCCGCCCGGTTCCATTACCCGCGGATCTATTTGGATAGAGTAATCACCTTCGCCGCCGCGGCTCAACTTGAAATGGCGCGCGATTTTATCCATCAACTGCTGCGACTGTTGCCGCGTCAGGAAACCCGGCGTACCGCCACCCCAGTGCAGCTGGCGTACTTCACGATCCTGATCGAATAGCCGCGACTGGATTTCGATTTCTCGATACATGGCCTGCAGATAGGGCTCGGCTTCCTGCTTGTGCCGGCTGATCACCTTGTTGCAGGCGCAGAAGTAACAAATCGAACTGCAAAAAGGGATGTGGAAGTAAAGCGACAGCGGCCTGGGGATCAGTTCCTCGTTACTGAACCTGGCCCATTCACGGAAGTGGGATTCTGTTATCGCCTCCTGGAACTCGGTCGCGGGAGGGTAGGAGCTATAGCGCGGCCCCTGATGATCGTATCGATTGATCAGGTCTTCCTGAAAAAGCAGTGGCTTCGGCATTACAGGCATAGCATTTAGTTATTGGGCCATAGACTACCGGCTGCAAGCCTGCCTGCATTGACTTGAATCAAGTAGCGGTAACAGTATCCTCGCTCACGGCATCGGTTAGCAGGCGCGCAAACTGCTGCAGCACCGGGTCCCAGTAGGGCGACAGCACGCCACCGTCGAAACCTTCCGAATTACGGCCGCTTTGCATGCGCTCGACCACGCCGATGTCTTCGTGGTTGAGGTCATTCCAGTTCTGAATCACGTGCGCGCGCGCGGCGCTGTAGCGCTCCGCGGTCGCGCCGTCGCCGACGAAGTACAGCGCAATCGTTTCGCGGCATTTGTCCGGTGCCTGCGGCCAGGCCACGAACACGTCGACCTGGTCGGGGAAGATTTCGAAAGCGAAATTCGGAAACAGCACAAACCAGTCGCCGCGGTTTTGCTTGTCGGCCGGCAGGTCCGGAAACCAGGGAAGTTCACCGCCGCGCGCCGGATCGGCGGCTTTGAAGTGGTAGCCACAGCTCAGTACCTTGCCGTCGAATCCCGGCGCCTCGCGCTCGTCCATGCCGACAAAGCCGTTCAGCCAGGGGTGACAGGAAAACACGTGGTAGGGTTCGATAAAGTTTTCGATTGCGAGTTTCCAGTTGGCGTCCAGTTCGAACTCCAGCATATCCGTAAAACGCAGCGCCTCGAAGTCGTAGCCTTCGAGTTTGGCGCTGATCGGTTCAATACAGCTTTCGAAGTCGTCGGCATCGCCGCTGATGTTGACAAAAACCCAGTCGTGCCAGGTGACGCAGCGCACTTCGACCAGGTCGGCGCGATGACAATCGGACTTATTGACGTCGTGCCGTTCGCCACCGTGGAAATGGGGGCGTGCAATCAGTTTTCCCTCCAGGCTGTAACTCCAGGAATGGTTGGGACAAATCAGCTTTCCAGCGTTGCGGCCCTCGGTAACCAGCCTGGCACCGCGATGACGGCATACGTTATGAAAAGCGCGAACGGTTTCCCTGGTTTTGACCAGTACCAGCGGCTGACCCCCGACTTCGACCGGCTGCATGTCGCCGGTCGCGACCAGCCGATGCGCAAAGCCGGCGAAGATCCAGTTGTTGCGAAACAGCGTTTGCTGCTCCAGCCTGAAAAAATCGGCGCAGGTATAGCTCAGGTTGGGCAGGCCGGAACCTTCGGAAGTGGGCTTGTCGAGCCGCCCGTCCTGCACCTGGTGCAGAAAGTCTTCCTGTACCTGTCGTTGCGCGGCGCTGAGTCGGGTCATATTTCTAGCCCATCGGGATGAACAGCGGAAAATTGAAACTTATTACTAGTTTTTTTCGATTGCAAGCGATTAAATAAAGCCTCATCCCTGATCGATTACGGTTAAATGTTTGAAAGCCTGCTGCAACCGATGACGCTGGGGCCGACACGGCTGCGCAATCGAATCTTCAATCCTCCGCACGGCACCACGCTGGGCAATCGTGGCGTGGTCACGGACGACCTGATCGCCTATCACCTGGCGCGCGCTCGTGGCGGCGTTGGCCTGATCATCATGGAAAGCATGACCGTGCATCCGAGTTATGGCTTCGAGGAAGCTTTCCTCTATGCCGGCAGCGATCGTATCGTCGATGGCCTGAACCAGCTCGCCACGCGTTGTCGCGCCGAGGGTACACCGGTATTCGGACAGTTGTTTCACGCTGGCCGCGGCGTACGCCTGAGTCATGATGGTTCTCGCCCGTTGAGCTACTCGGCCTCGGACGTGCCCGACGAACGCTATCGCGTGGTGCCGGTACCCATGCCCAATGACATGGTCTGGGAGCTGATCGAAAGCTACGTCGATGCCGCCGGACGGCTCGCGGCCGCCGAACTCGACGGCGTCGAGATCCTTGCCAGCATGGGCTACCTGATTGCGCAGTTCCTGAACCCGGAAACCAACCGGCGCGCCGACGAGTTTGGCGGCGCGCTGGAAAATCGTATGCGCTTGCTGCGTGAAATTGTCAATCGCAGCCGCGAACGTATCGGCCCGGATAAAACGCTGGGGGTACGTATCACCCTGGATGAAAAGACCGAGAAAGGCTTGCCGGCCGAGGAAATGATCACGGTCTGCCAGCAGCTCGAGGCTGACGGGAATATCGATTATTTCAGCGTGATCTCGGGTTCTTCCGCCTCCCCCGATGGCTGGATCCACGTGTTTCCACCGATGTCGGTGGCGCCGGGCTTCGTCGCCGACGATGCCGCGCGGCTTAAGCAGGCGGTATCGAAACCGGTGTTGGTCGCGGGGCGAATCAACCAGCCGCAGCTGGCAGCCGATATCCTCGACCAGGGCAAGGCCGACATGATCGGCATGGCGCGCGCGCTGATTGCCGACCCCGAGTTTGTCAGCAAGGTCGCCGCCGGGCGGACCGAAGATATTCGCGCCTGTGTCGGCTGCAACCAGGCCTGTGTCGGGCATCGGCTGGCACATTTCCCGGTGTCCTGTATCCAGCATCCGCTGAGTGGTCGTGAGCGGGTCCTGGGTGATATTAGACCGGCCGCGTCGCCTAAGAAAATACTGGTGCTAGGTGGCGGCCCGGCAGGCATGAAGGCCGCGGTGACTGCCGCCGAACGCGGCCACCAGGTCGAATTGCACGAGCAAACGGGGAGGCTGGGCGGGCAGGTCAACCTTGCCGAGGCGTTGCCAGGGCGAGCCGAATTCGGTGGGATTACCACTAATCTGCAGCATGAGCTGCAGCGCGCGGGAGTCGAAATTCGGTTGAACTCGAGGCTCGATGCCGATGCCGTGCGCCGGATTACGCCGCATCATGTCATTCTCGCAATCGGCGCCAAACCCCGACGGCCGGATGTCGAGGTCGAGGGCACCGAGATGGTGGACGCCTGGGCGGTAATCGACGGTACCGCCGTCCCGGGTAACAGCGTCGTCATCGCCGACTGGTCCTGCGACTGGAGCGGCCTTGGCGTGGCGGAAAAACTGGCGCGCGACGGACACCACGTGCGGCTGCTGTCTGGCGGCAGCGTTGCCGGCGAATCGATCCAGGCTATCGTGCGCGATCAGTGGATCGGCGTATTGCATGGACTAGGAGTTGAAATGATCCCCTTTGCGCGGTTCTACGGGGCGCTCGACGGTAGCGCCTACTTCCAGCATATGACCGGGGGTGAGGCCATCGTCTGCGAGGCGGTCGATACGGTGGTTACCTGCTCAGCGCCCCGGGCCGATCGCGGCTGTGACTGGCTCGAGAACCTGGATGATCTGCCGGTATCTCGCATCGGTGACGCGGTCGCGCCACGCACCGTCGAGGAAGCCGTGCTCGAAGGCCTGCGCCTGGGCCTTGAAATCTAGCGGTCGGCGCGCTTACCCGGGCAATTCGCCCGTTTCGTAAACTGGTTATGCCGCGTGCGGCATTTGTGGCTGGTTTTGCTCGATCAGGTCCATAACGATGGTCCTGATCTTTGAGCCCGAAACCAGCAGTATATCCTCGGCCTCGATGCCGTTTTCTTCCATCCAGTTGGCAACGACGCTGTGCGGCATCTTGTGCCGGGTGCCCGGCAGGTTATCGATCGCGTTCGACACCGCGGTGATCGCGGCCAGGTATTGATAACATTGCATGTCAGCTTTCTCCGTGTTCAACGGGCCTGACAATTGGGGTCAGACCCTGGGGCCAATACTAGTGAGCCCGACTGGCCATGCAAATTTACGCTAAAAACATGAAGATTTGATTGCATATGGTGCAGTAACCGCACCCGGCTGGTGCGACCGGGTTCCGTTATGGTGCATCGATCGTGGCCTCGATCGCGGCGGCAATCGGGTACAGCCTGTCGTCGTCGCCATTGCCGGCGGACAGCATCAGGCCAACCGGCGCCTCGCCCTCGTCGTGACACGGCAGGCTGATGGCGCAACCGTCGAAGTAATTGACCGTCGCGGTATTGCGCAGGCAGCGCAGATTGACACGCCGGGCATCCTCCTCGTTCTCGGTTTCGGCGAGGGCCGGCGGCACGCAGGCGACGCTCGGGTAGAGCAGGGCGTCGGCATCGAGGAGCGCGAACTGGCGTTTGAATTCGGCAACGATTTCCTCGCGCTCGCGATAGCGTTCCTGCTGCTCGGCTTCGCTGATATTGGCTCCCGCCGACATGCGTTGACTGACAAACGGGTCGTATTCATCGAAATGTTGCGTCAGCATTTCGCGGTGATGCTGCCAGACTTCGTAAACCACCACGGGTCGCTCGATAAAGAAATCGTCACAGTGGTCGAGCACCGGCATCGACGCCCGGGTGATTTTGGCGCCGGCGGATTCCAGCTTCGCGAGTGTCCGCTCGAAGGCCTGTTCGACTGCCGGGTCGAGGTCGGTCATGACGCGCGCATCCGGCACGACAAATTTCAGCGTCGTAAGGTCCGCCGGCTGCAGTCGCGGCAGCCCGGCATCGGGTTTTACCCGCGAGCACATCAATTGATCGAGCAGGTAACAACTGTCCACGTCGACCGCCAGCGGCCCCGGCGCGTCCAGCGTCGGTGATAGCGGGTATACGCCGTTGAGCGACATGCGGCCGAAACTCGGTTTGACGCCGACGATCCCGTTGAACGCGGCCGGGATGCGGCAGGAACCGGCGGTGTCCGAGCCGAGTGCCGCGGGCACGACACCCTCGGCTACCGCTACCGCGCTGCCCGATGACGAGCCGCCGGGGAGGCGCCCGGTGGCGCGATCCCAGATCGATAGCGGCGTGCCGTAGTGGGGATTTTTGCCGATTCCGGAAAACGCGAATTCGCTCATGTTGGTGCGGCCGAAGAACAGTAGCCCCGCGGCGCGCAGCGGCGCCACCACGGTGGCGTCCGCTGCTTCGGGTTGGGCATAGTGGTTACGCACCACGGAGCCCGCGAGGGTTTTTTCGTTCCTGACGTTGAACAGGTCCTTGAGCGCGATCGGAATGCCGGCCAGGGGCGGCAGCGGCTGTGATCTTTTACGCGCGCGGTCGATCGAGTAAGCCAGGCTCACCAGCCCGGGATTTATCGCGGTAAAAACCGATTCCGACCGGTGGGCGCTCTCTAGCGCCTGTTCGACCAGCCTGCCCGCCGTGGTTTCACCGCTGCGCAGCGCGTCCGCCAGCGTCCTCAATCCCCACATGCTCATTCCTCCGGAAAACGGTAGCCGAGGATGCCCTCGTAAGCCCATTTCGAGTAAATCTTGTCGGCTCGCAGGCAGTGCCGTTCCAGTTCGTCGGCCGGGGTAAAATCCCACTGCTGCAGTTTGCCCTTTGCCAGTACCTCGCGCAGGAACAGGCGTCGCCGCTGGCTGGCAAAGATATCGCGCGCCAGGCCTTCGATATCCCACTGCTGCTGCACCAGTGTCGAGAGTTCCTCGCGCGCCTCGCGGTAGGCAGGATTATCGATCTGGTTGACTTGCTCGTGCGGGTCCTGCTCGAGATCGAACAGCTGCTCCGGATCGACGGCGCTGTAAACGTACTTGAGCTGGCCCCGTTTGACCATCAACAGCGGGGTGGTCGCACCCTCGGCCAGGTTTTCTGCATATACCGGGTAATCCCGGGCTGGCTCCGACCCGGTCGCCAGCCCCCACAGGCTATGACCCGCGACCGCTTCGACCAGGCTTTGCTGGTCATCGTCGCCGGCGATTTCGAGCAGTGTCGGAAGCAGGTCGACCAGCGACACGTTGGCGTCGACTCGGCGCGCCTGCAGTTGCGGGTGGCTGATGATCAACGGAATCCGGCAGGCGTCTTCGAAAAACGATTTCTTGTACCAGAGCCCGTGTTCGCCCAGCATTTCGCCGTGATCGGTAGTTAGCAGGATAACCGTGTTGTCATAGAGTCCACTGTCTTTCAATGCCGCCAGCAGCTCGCCGACCATATCGTCGACGTAGCTGACCGAGCCGTAATAGGCGTGCCGGGCGACGCGCACCTGCGCTGCGCTCGGGGGATTGTCTTTCAATCCGTACTGGGCCATCAGGCGCAGGCTGTAAGGGTCCATATCCGCCTGCGCGGTAGTCACCGCCGGCATGCCGATATCGTCGTGGGCGTATCGGTCCCAGTGTTCCTGACGGCACTGAAACGGATCGTGCGGATGGGTAAACGACGTGAACAACAGGAATGGCCGTTCGTCCTGGCCGCGCGCCAGGTCGTAGATCTTGCGACGCGCGCGATGGCAAACTTCGTCGTCATACTCGATCTGCACGTTGCGCTTGCACACCCCGGCATCGGTGAAGGTAACCACGTCGTTGGCAAACTTGGGGCGCACCTCGGTCCAGTCGCCGGTCCAGCCGAAATCGCCCGGGTAGATATCGGTGGTCAGGCGCTGTTCGAAGCCATGCAGCTGATCGGCGCCGACAAAGTGCATCTTGCCCACCAGGCAGGTCTGGTAATCGAGATGGCGCAGGTAGTGCGCAAAGGTCGGAATCGAGGAGGTGAATTCGGCGCCGTTATCGTAGGCGCCGATGGTCGAGGCCAGTTGCCCCGACATCATCGAAAACCGCGACGGCGCGCACAGCGGGAAATTGGTATAGGCGGCATCGAAGATTGCGCCTCCAGCCGCCAGCGAATCGATATGCGGCGTACTCGCGATCGGGTTGCGATAGGCGCCGATGGCGCTGGCGGCCAGCTGGTCGGCCTGGATTACCAGGATATTCGGTCTGTCAGCTTTCATTGCCGCCTCGCTGTTGTCTGGTTTGTCGGCAAACGTGACCCAGGACTTTTCTTCGACTTGTCCTGTTCTGCGTTTTGCCCGGGCGCGCTGCCGTTACCGGCCTTTAGCGCTGTCGGGCAGCCAAGTGTAACCAATCCTCGAGCGGGGAGCGAAAGCTAATCGACGTATTGTCGCTAGACGTTTTGTAACCGATAGCCGCGCAGGAATGCGGCGAACTCCTCGAGGGCTCGAATCCCGCTTTGCTCCGAGGCGGCGCACCAGGCCTGCAGTCGTTCGACCCGCCCGGGCTGGCCCTTCGCGCCGCGCGTCCAGACTTCTTTCAACTGCTGCTTGAACTGGTAAATCGTTGCCAGTGTCTTGTCCTGTTGCAGTACCCGTTCGATGGCCTCCGATGCTGTTGCGTCGGGCTTGATATCCTCTCGGGTCATCAGCTTTTTTGCGCGCCTGATTAATTGTCGACCCATCTGATCGGTATTGCGGCGAGCTTCGCGCAGGGCAGGCCGGAGCACGATCTGGCTGTAGCGTTTCAGGATATAGAAGCGCTGGCTGACGACCGCGCGTACGGTGTCGCTGTCGATGCGCTGCGCGCCGCGCCGGCTGAAAGCGCGCGGTGCCAGGCGCTTTACCCGCGCCAGTCGGCACATCGCCAGGAATCGGATATATATCCAGCCGAGGTCGATTTCCCACCACTTGTTGGACAGCCGCGCCGATGCGGCGTAAGCGTGGTGGTTATTGTGCAATTCCTCGCCGCCGATGAGGATACCCCAGGGCACGATATTGGTGGACGCATCGCTGGTTTCGAAGCCGCGGTAACCCAGGTAATGCCCCAGGCCGTTGATGAC
>CAMYON010000078.1 GCA_947260025.1 uncultured Gammaproteobacteria bacterium | reverse complement strand
ACCAGCGCCAGGCCGATACCGGTGCCAACGGTTTCGCGCGTGAGTTCGTTTTCGCTGCGATAGAACAGCGTGAATATTTTCTTCATCTGGTCGGGCGCAATGCCGGGGCCGTAATCGCGCACCGAGAACTGGATCCGGGCGTCGCGCAGTTGACGGTACTCGATGTCGACCCGCCGGGTGGCCGCGTCGGCGGAAAACTTGACCGCGTTATCGACCAGGTTGATGAAGATCTGCAGGAACCAGTCCAGGTCGATCTCGATACGCGCCGCCTCGACCCCGGCAGCGCCACTCATCTCCAGCTCGAATCCCGAGGGCTCGAGCTGCGACTCGAGCCGCGGCTTCAATTCGGCCAGGGCGTCGCCAACGGTCATGGCTTCCAGGCTCACCACCTGCTCGTTACGCGACATGCGCGCCAGCTGCAGCACGTTGTTGATCAAGCGCGTCAAGCGTTCGGCCTCGTGGAAAATAAAGTCGTAGTAGGATTTGCGTTTGCTCTCGTCGGCCCAGCCCTCGCGCAGCATTTCGCCATACATGCGGATCGAGGTCAGCGGAGTTTTCAGTTCATGGCTGACCGCGGAGACGAAGTCCTGCTGCTGGCGCGCGAGCGCAAGCTGGCGCTGCCCCAGGCGCAACAGCATGAAACAGCCGCCCACCAGCACGATCGCAAGCAGCAGCGCCGACCAGATAATGACCTGGCCGCCGGCCCCCACCGGCAGCCGCGCCAGCGTGTAGATCATCTCGAGGTCGCCAAAGGGCGCGATCAAGCGGCCCTGGTAGAGCAATTCGCTGGTTTCCTGCTCGCTACCAGGGCGGTACAGGCGGCTGTAGTCCGGGGCGAAGGTTTGCAGTATCCCGCCGCGGTAGGCGACGATCAGCTGACTCATCGAGGACAGGCTCGATTCACGAAACGCCGGCGCGATCAGGCGTTCGATGAAGCTGGCCTGTTCGAACAGAATCCCCTGCACGTAACGTTCTTCCTGGTGCCAGACGCGGCGGAACAGCACGAAATGCCCGCTGTCCAGCAGCGCGAACTCCATCGGTTCGACCTCGGTCTCGAAGGTTTCGATGCGTATCGCAGGCTGGCGCGAAACCGGTTCCGCCGCGGTCACCTCCGAATCTTCCACTGCGTCGGATTCTTGCTCCAGGCTCGACACTTCCGGTAACAGCCTTTGCGGCAGGATGACCTGTTCCTTGCGCAAACGCCTGCTCTCGGCCTGTTGCTTCGCTTCCGCCCGCTGCGCCTCGGGCGCGGCGCCGGCCGCGACCTCGTAGCTATCCTCGAGCTTTAAATCCTTGACCTGGTCGACCGGCGCGCTGCTCTCCGCGGGCGAGAACAGCGACTTGCTTTTGGCAAGCTCGTCGAATGCCGCCTGCCCCTGGCTGTCGGCAACGTCCGCCGCGACTCTCGAACTGGCGCTATCGACCTCGCTGGCCAGCATCGGGCTATCGGCGCGGGGTTGCGCCAGCCCCTCCTCGGCCTGGAGTTCGTCGACCGCGGGCAACTCAACGACATCGCTTTTTCCCACCAGCCGATTCTGATCGAGAATGCCGCGAATCCGGCCTTCCTGCTGCTCGCGCCGCTGCAGCTCGGAGGACGAGATACCATAGTCTGACGCGTCCGCAGACGGCACGATCGGCGTCCTCAACTGCCCGGAGGCGTCAACCTGGAAATAGCCGAGCAGGCCCGGCACCTCGGACTGCGGTGGAAATTCCGACAGCGGCGAGCGCTGCAGGAAAGCGGTGTCGTCGGATCCGCTCACGTTGAGAAACTCGTAGTCGCTGATCGGCCGCCTTTCCTCGCGCTCGATCAGGTCGCGAAAACGACTATCGATTCGCAGGGTCAACTCGCGCGCGAGCCGCTGGTGCTGGTAAAAGGCTTCCCATTTCAGCTGTCCGTAGGCCTGGTAAACCAGGATCGAGGTCGGCAGCGCCAGCGCCAGGAAGAACAGCAGCAACAGCAGCGTGAGACGTCGCTGGGTCATTACTCGCCCAGCATCAGGCGGTAGCCGGCGCCGCGCACGGTGACGATCGCCTCCGGGCTGGAGGCATCGATTTCGATCTTGCGGCGCAGCTTGGCGATGTGGATATCGACGGTCCGGGTTTCGATTTCCATGTGATTGGCGTAACCCCAGACGCGCGCCAGCAGTTCTTCCCGCGCCACCGGGCGATCGGCCTGCTGCGACAGGTATTGCAGCAGCTCCATTTCGCGGCGGGTAAAAACGATGTCACCGGCGCAAAGGTTCGCGCTGTCGATCACCAGGCCATTGTTGAGCCTGATTTCGCGCGCCGTATCCTCGGCAGACCCGGAACGACGCAGCACCGCCTGCACGCGCAGCACCAGTTGCGTTACCGAAAACGGCTTGGCGACGTAGTCGTCGGCGCCCAGGGTCAGGCCCTGCACGATATCTTCGTCGCTGGATTTTGCGGTTAGCATGATCACCGGTTGCTGCCGATCCTGCTGACGTATGCGGTTACAGATTTCGAAACCGTCGACACCGGGCAGCATGACGTCGAGTAAAACCAGGTCGAACTTGCCGCTCAACGCCAGGCGCAGACCGTCATCGCCGTTGTCAGCGGTTTCAACCTCGTAACCGTGGTAGACGAACACATCGACCAGGCCGCTGCGAATTGCGGCCTCGTCTTCGACTACCAGTAACCGCGCCTTTTGCGCCATCGGTCGTGTTCCTCTTTAAATACAGTTCAATCCTAGCATTCCCGTTCCGCGCCTTTGTAAATATTTTGTAAACCGCAGGGGGGAGGTTTTACTAAAGCCTGCCTGTTTCAAGTCGCTGGCCTGACCCACAATCACTGCATCTTTCAGCAACAATGGAGCAGGCAAGATGGCACTCATTACACGACTCTCGCGGCTGTTCGAAGCCGATTTTCACGCGGTGCTCGATCGCATCGAGGAACCCGACCTGCAGCTCAGGCAGGCCGTACGCGAAATGCAGTTTGCTCTCGACCAGGACCAGCAGCGTTTAAAGCTGTTACAGCACGAGACCGAGCAGCTGGCCAAGGTCGCGGGCGAGCTGGCGGCCAGCCTCGAGAGCTACGACGAGGAACTCGATATATGCCTCGCGGCGAACAAGGACGAACTGGCGCGCGACCTGGTACGCCGCAAGCTCGCCGCCGACAGGCAGCTGCAGGCGGTAAAAAACCAGTCTGCCGGTATCGATGCGCAGCAACAGCGCCTGGCGAGTGAAATCGACGAGCAAAGCCAGCAGCTCACCAGCATGAAGCAAAAGCTGGAGTTACTGGTGAGCGACGATAATCCACTCGCGCGCGAATTCAATCACGCCGACGCCATCCGTAACGAAGAAATCGAGATTGCACTGCTGCGTGAAAAACAGCGGAGGGTCAAGTCATGAAGACCCCCGGAATTATCGACGGTGTCGTGGTCGCGCTCGTAATCAGCCTGGGCGCGGCCGTTGCCAGCCTGCTGCTGGGCGGTTTTATCGGTTACGGCACGCTGTTCAACGCGATATTGCTGGCGGCGACGCTGACTTACCTGCTGTACCTGTTGAGGCGCAGTAGCGCGCGCATCGGCCGCGTGGTCATGCTGGCCGGCTGGGGCACGCTCAGCCTGGCCTGCTGGTGGTTCGACCTGTTGCTGTTCGAGCAGGTACTGATCCAGGCCGGCTTCATCTGGCTGGTGCGGGCGCTCTACTTTCACGGTTCGCTGTTTTCCGCGGCGCTCGATTTCGGGCTGGTATCCGCCGGCCTCGCGGTGGGCGCCTGGGCCATGGTCAATACCGGCAGCCTGGCCGCGGCGCTGTGGAGTTTCTTCCTGCTGCAGTCGCTGTTTTGCTGGATTCCGGACCTGCGTCGCAAGCAGGGTGACGCGGCCTGCTACGGCCGCTCCGATCACGCCGCCTTTCAATCCGCGCACCGCGTCGCACTCGACGCCGTGCGCAAACTTACCCAACCCTGAAAACGGAGACAATCCAATGAAAAATCGTAACTTCAATCCCAGAGTAATCGCACTCGCACTGATCATCGCCACCGCGTCCGGCATCGCGCTATTCCCGATGATGAAACAGGCGCAGGCGATTCAAAACACCCAGACCACGGCCGTACCGCCCGCGCAAAGCCACAGCATCGAGGTCGTGTTCATTCTCGACACCACCAGCAGCATGAGCGGGCTGATCCAGGCGGCCAAGGAAAAAATCTGGTCGATCGCGACCACGATGGCCTCGGCCCAGGAGAATCCGGATATCAGGATGGGGCTGGTCGCGTTCCGCGACCGCGGCGATGCTTATATCACGCGCGTCTATGACCTGTCCGAGGATCTCGACTCGATGTACGCCAGCCTGATGGACTTCCGCGCCGAGGGCGGTGGCGACGGCCCGGAGAGCGTCAACCAGGCGTTGTACGAGGCAATCCACAAGGTTTCGTGGAGCCAGGACGATAATGTCTACAAGGTTGCTTTCCTGGTGGGCGACGCGCCCCCGCACATGGATTACAACAATGACGTCAAGTACCCGGTTACGCTGGCCACCGCCAAGCGCAAGGGCATCGTCGTGAATACGATCCAGAGCGGACAGCACCAGTACACGCGCCCGGCCTGGCAGCAAATCGCGGCGCTCGGCCAGGGCGAGTATTTCCAGGTCGAAGACTCGGGTAACGCGGTAGCGGTGGCAACCCCGTTTGACGAAAAACTGTCGGCGCTCGCGTCCGAACTCGAGAAAACCCGCATTTACTACGGTGACGAGGGCGCCCGCGAAAAGCAAAAGGCGAAGCTCGACGCCAACGCAAAGCTGCGCGAGGAATTGTCTACCGAAGCGCTGGCCCGCCGCTCGGCCTATAACGCCACGGCCAGTGGCAAGAAAAACTTTCTCGGGGAAAGCGAACTTGTCGACGCCATCACTTCAGGGCGTATTGAGCTCGACGAGATCGAGCGCGAAGACTTGCCGGCAAGCATGCAGATGATGGCACCGGCCGCAGCCATGGAGGTGATTACCGAACAGGCCGAGCGCCGTGACGCGTTGCAGCAGGAGATCAGGGAGCTGTCTGAATCGCGTAACCGCTTCATCAAGGAAAAGGTCGATGCCGAGGGCGGCGCCGATGATTCACTGGATGAAAAAATCTACCGCACGGTAAAGGACCAGGCGGCATCGGTGGGACTCACCTACGAGGCCGACAGCGCGAAGTATTAATATCCGGGGTCATCCCCGCGCAAGCGGGGATCTCACCACGAGCCATTATTACTTCAAACCCCGGACAACCGCTGATGCGGTTTCCGGGATGACCTGAAAATTCCTCAAGCCCTGGCCCGCATTTATTAGCGCACTGCTTTTAGCGGGCCTTTTTTGATTCCACCGTCGCGCAGGATCAGGTATAGCTCGTGTATCAGGCGTTCGTTGGTCTGGATTTCGAGCCATTTTTCCTTGGGCACCCGGCGTTTAACCAGCTCACGCACGACCTTGAGCGTAAACGAATCGCTCTCGAGGTTGGGGTCGGGATGGCCTGCGCTGATGTTCTGGATGGTACGGCTCAGGATAAAAGTCGTCGATTCGTCCGCATCCTGGTACAGGCGGGTCCGAACGCGGTTATCGGCCAGTAATTCTTCGGTAGCGAGGCGTTGGTTGCGCATCTGGAATATCAGCAGAACCAGCAGCGCCAGGGTAAATAATGAAAGTAAGGTTGCGACTAAATTCATAACTATCTGCTGCTTCGTTTAACAAGTTTGAAAGCGATTCTAGCAGTAAAAAACTGGCCCAGAACGGATTGTGACCTGTGTCGCATTTTTTAACGGAAATTGTTATACCAATGGGGCTATTTGCATCTTTTTACGGGTCGATTATATTGCTCGAATCCATGGGCATGACCACGATCAAGGAATAGTGATGACAACTACCGGAGTTTACCTGAGAGCCGCGGGACTGGCGTTTATACTGGGCCTGGGGCTGCTCGCCGGCGCTGCGGAGAGCACCACCCGCGGAAACATTACCGGCGGTGTCCCGCACGAGGCACCATCCTGGTTCAAGGAGAGTTTTCTCGAAATCGCCGACGACGTCGACGAGGCCACCGAGGCCGGCAAACACGTGCTGCTGTTCTTCCAGCTTAACGACTGCCCTTACTGCGACCGCATGCTGGAAGAAGGTTTCGAGGCCGAGCCGCTAACCTCTTATATTCAGCAGCATTTCGACACCATTGCGATCAACGTGCGCGGCGATCGCGATATCGCCTTTAACGAAGAGATTTCGGTTAGCGAAAAGCAGTTATCGGAAATTTTGAAGGTCGCGGCGACCCCGGCGATTCTGTTCCTCGACCAGGACAACCAGACCGTGGTACGGGTCAACGGCTACCGCGCGCCCGAGCGTTTCAAACAGATCCTCGAATTCGTCGCCACCAGGTCCTATCAGAGCAGCAACCTGGCCGACTACCTGCAGGCCAAACTCGATCGCGACGTCTACCAGCTGCGCGCTAATCCGCTGTTCAGCGAGGTCCGCGACCTGTCGAGCATCGACGGCCCGCTGATGCTGATTTTCGAGGACGGCAGCTGCTACGACTGCAACGAATTCCACGACGGCATCCTCGGCCACGAACTGGTGCGCAAGGAAATCGAACCCTTTACCATCGTGCGCCTCGACGCCGATTCGACTGAAACCATTGTCGATATTTACGGCAACGAAACCACCCCGGCAGAGCTCGCGCGCAAGCACGAAGTGATTTACCGCCCGGGGGTGCTGGTTTTCGATAACGGCACCCTGGTCCGCCGCCACGACAGCCTGACCTTCCCGCACCATTTCAAGGAAAGCATGCGCTTCGTCGCCGGCGGCTTTTACCAGCAAACCGACTACCAGACCTACTCGCAGCAGCGCACCGAGGAATTACTCGAGGCCGGAATCGACATCGACCTCGGCCGCCCGTAGCCACGGCGTTCACCTCGTTGCAGGTTTGCCCAATGACCAATCCTGCCGACGCGGGCCGTGACCCCGGTTGCTGAATTAGCCTGGTTTACGCAGAGAAGCTCTCGGCGCAGAGTAAATCGAGGTAAATATTTCCTTCTGAGCGCGTCTGTGGGCAGCAAGTCCTTTCAGGCGGAACGTGCAATCTTTGATCCAGGACAAATGCGTTCGCTGACACCAGGCGTATTCTTTGCAAAAGATAACCGCGGAGACCAACCAGGTGCCAATCACCATTGAATTTACCGTTAAGGATGGCGCACAATCGATCAAGGAAGACAGCGTGTCACTCGCCTCTGCCGCAGAATTGTTCGATTTCATTGCCCCCGGCGGAGAGTGCGAGAAGATGCCGTCCGACCTGAGCGAAATTCAGTTTATCCTGCAGCCACTCGAGCATCCCAACGTGATCAACCCGCTGGCCGACAAGCGCGTGACCCTGCAGCTTGGCCTGGTACTGATCACGGGCCCGCTAGCCGAAATCATACCGGTCTCGCAACAGCTCATGGACAAGATGGGACGCGGCGAACTGTCGGAAGCCTTCCTCGCCGCCGCCCACGTAAAGTACTGATTCCGTATTTAAGCAGCGGCAGTGTCGCCCGATTCCCGAGCCTGCTCGCCGTTGGCAACGATACCGAGCTTGTCGAATAACTCGAGATCCTCGTTGTTGTCCGGGTTTGGCGTGGTCAGCAGCGTGTCGCCGTAGAAGATCGAATTGGCGCCCGCGAGGAAACAAAGCGCCTGCAATTCCTCGCTCATCGCGGTGCGGCCCGCCGACAGGCGCACCACCGAGCCCGGCATCATGATGCGCGCGACCGCGATAGTGCGTACAAACTCAATGGGGTCGAGCTCTTCGCTACCGTAAAGCGGCGTATTTTCGACCTGCACCAGCAGGTTGATCGGCACGCTTTGCGGATGCTCGGGCAGGTTCGCGAGTTGCTGCAGCAGCCCCGCGCGATCGGTGTCGGTTTCACCCATGCCGATGATGCCGCCGCAGCAGACGTTGATATCCTCCATGCGCAGGTTCTCCAGCGTATCGAGCCGGTCCTGGTAGTTGCGCGTGGTGATGATTTCCCGGTAATACTCGGGCGACGTGTCGAGGTTGTGGTTGTAGTAATCCAGCCCGGCGGTTTTCAGCTTGCGCGTCTGCTCGCGGGTCAGCATGCCGAGCGTGACGCAGGTTTCCATGCCCAGGTCCTTGACCACGCTGATCATCTCGATGACCCTGTCGAGGTTCTTGTCGGTCGGGTTGCGCCAGGCCGCGCCCATGCAGAAGCGCGTGGCGCCGTTCTCCCTGGCGTTGATCGCCGCCGCGCGCACTTCCTCGATCGGCAGCAGGCGCTCGCGCTCGAGCCCGGTATCGTACTTGGCGCTTTGCGGGCAGTAAGCGCAATCTTCCGGGCAGGCGCCGGTCTTGATGCTCAGCAGCGTGCTGATCTGAACCGCGTTCGGATCGAAATTCGCGCGATGGGCGGTTTGCGCCTGGAACAGTAAATCGTTGAAAGGCAGTTCGAAAAGCGCTTTAATTTCGTCTAGCGTCCAGTCATGGCGGACGGATTGCACTGCATCGGTCATCGGAAATCGGCCGTGTAAAAGGAGAACGCCAAGTCTATTGCAAGACAGGGAATAGTCAATGTCAGGAAGACCAGTTCGGCGGCAGCTTGCCGCATTCGTAAACTACTTGCTCGCGCCAGGGCTGTGCCTGGCCTGCGGCTGCGAACTCGACAACGCGGAATCCCTCTGCGACTGCTGCAGCGAGCGCCTGGGCCGTGTGCCCAATCCATGCTCTTATTGCGGCCAGCCAAACCCGGTGGTAACAGGCCGGATCTGCCCCGCCTGCCTGCAAAATCCGCCACGCTGGCAGCGCATGATCGCGCCGCTGCAGTACATTGGCCTGACGCGCGACTACCTGCAGCAGCTCAAGTACTTCGAGGCAATTCATCTGGCCAAGACGCTGTGCCGTCAGTGCCTCGATCCGTTGCGTCAAAGCTGGCCCAGGCCCGAAGCACTATTGCCGGTACCGTTACACCGCGAACGCCTGCTCGAGCGCGGTTACAACCAGGCCGATGAAATCGCACGAATCTGGTCGCGGGAGCTGGCGATACCGGTCGATCGCAAGGCGCTTACCCGGACGCGCGCGACGCCGAGCCAGTCGGGATTGAGTGCAGGGCAACGCGAGCTCAACGTGCGGCGGGCTTTTGGGTACCAACCGAAACATGAATACCGTCATGTCGCGCTCGTCGATGACATCGTCACTACCGGATCGACCGTCAACGAAATCACCAGGGCGCTGCACCGCGCCGGCGTAGACTATGTCGAGGTCTGGGCCCTGGCGCGGGTATACCGCAGGTGAATGGATCCCGGCTTACGCCGGGATAACGTTGGGACCGTGCTGACGATGGGGTTCTGTCAGTCCGGGCGTTTGGCGAACAGGACTTCGCCGAAACTGGCGTACTCGCTGGCGCCGAGGCGGGACAGCGGCTGTATCCTGTCGGCGTGAATCTTCAGGCGGCCCTTGTCGTTGATTTCGGCGCAGGCGTCGTCCACGTAAATCTCCTTGATCTCCGCGAACAGCAGCGACTGCTGTTTCTTGCTGCCTATCGTCTGAATATCGTGCCGCTCGCAAAAGAAAGCGATCTTGCAATCGCTTAACCGCGGCATGCGGAAACCGCTGACTCGAGTCAGCGCCAGGTCGCTGGCCTCGACCTCAGACTCGCCGGGTGGCAGCGTAGCCGAGGACTGGTTTAGCGCCGCCAACTGCTCGCAGCTCGCGATATGGATAACAAACTCGTGGCGCTCACGGATATTACGAATCGAGTCCTTGTCGCGGCCGTCGTCCTGCTTGCCGACCGACACCAGTACGAGGGGCGGATCGCTGCACACCGCGTTAAAATAGGAAAACGGCGCCAGGTTATAACTGGCGTCGTCGTTTTCGGTCATTAACCAGGCTATCGGGCGCGGCAGCACGGTCTGGGTCATCGTAAAGTAGACCTGCGGTGTCGCTAATTCATCGAGTTTTATCTGCATCTTTTTCTCATTTCGACTTGTGTGGTTGGGCTGTGGTGGTTGCCAGGGGCGAGACGACGAAGCAATCCTAAAAAGATTGCTTCGCTGCGCTCGCAATGACTTCAGGGATTAAATTCGACGACCTGCTGGCTGATTTTCTCGGCCCAGAGCTTCGGTCCGGTCTGGTGCACCGATTCCCCGGTGTGATCGACCGCGACGGTAACCGGCATATCCTCGAGTTCGAATTCGTAAACCGCTTCCATGCCGAGTTCGGGAAAGGCGACGACTTCCGCCGCCTTGATCGCCTGCGCCACCAGGTAGGCCGCACCGCCGACCGCCATCAGGTACACCGATTCGTGATCGCGAATCGCTTCGATTGCGGCCGGCCCGCGCTCGGCCTTGCCGATCATGCCGAGCAGTCCGGTTTGTTCGAGCATGGTGCGGGTGAACTTGTCCATGCGCGTCGCCGTGGTGGGACCCGCCGGGCCGACCACCTCGTCACCGATCGGATCGACCGGGCCGACGTAATAGATGAAGCGGCCTTTCAGGTCGACCGGCAAGGTCTCGCCGTTGGCGAGCATGTCGACCATCTTCTTGTGCGCGGCATCGCGCCCGGTTAGCATCTTGCCGTTCAACAGCAGCGTATCGCCGGGCTTCCAGGTCTTGACCTCGTCATGCGTCACCGTATCGAGATTGACGCGTTTGACATTGTCGCCGGCCTCGCGCGTGACCTCGGGCCAGTCTTCCAGCCTGGGCGGCTCGAGGGTCGCCGGACCGCTACCGTCCAGCGTGAAATGCGTGTGCCGCGTGGCGGCGCAGTTCGGAATAATCGCCACCGCCTTGTTGGCGGCGTGCGACGGGTAATCCTTGATCTTGACGTCCATCACCGTGGTCAGCCCGCCGAGCCCCTGGGCACCGATGCCAAGGCGATTGACCTTGTCATACAGCTCGAGCCGCAATTCCTCGGCGCGGTTGCCGGCGCCACGTTGTTGCAGGTCATGAATATCGATCGGTTCCAGCAGCGCTTCCTTGGCCAGGATCATTGCCTTTTCGGCAGTCCCGCCAATACCGATGCCGAGCATGCCGGGCGGGCACCACCCGGCGCCCATCAACGGTACCTGGCCCAGCACCCAGTCGACCACCGAGTCGGACGGATTCAGCATCGCGAACTTGGACTTGGCTTCCGAGCCGCCGCCCTTGGCGGCAACGTGTACCTCGACCGTATCTCCGGGCACGATTTCGTAGTGAATCACACCGGGGGTATTGTCGCCGGTATTTTTGCGCGAGCCGTCCGGGTCCTCGAGAATCGAGGCGCGCAGCACGTTATCGGGATTCTGGTAAGCGCGCCGAATCCCCTCGTTGCACATATCGCTGACCGACATCTCGGCGTCCCATTGGACCTTCATGCCGACGCGCAGGAACACGGTGACGATACCGGTGTCCTGGCAGATCGGTCGATGCCCCAGCGCGCACATGCGCGAATTGATCAGGATTTGCGCGATCGCGTCGCGCGCCGCCGGGTTTTGCTCGCGCTGGTAGGCCTCGTCCATGGCGCGGATGAAATCCAGCGGGTGGTAGTATGAAATGTACTGCAACGCGTCGGCGATGCTTGCGATCAAATCGTCTTGCTTGATAACGGTCATTTGGGAATAAACCAGGAATTTCACTAAAAATCGAATAATACCGTCATTCCCGCGAAAGCGGGAATCTTTCATCGCCCCGCCACCCAACCATACTCCCCCATAATTCTGGGTCAGAGTAAAAACTATTTAGTTTTTACTCTGACCCAG
>CAMYON010000077.1 GCA_947260025.1 uncultured Gammaproteobacteria bacterium | reverse complement strand
CTGCTTGCCGTGATTGGCGTGATACTGCTGTCGGGTCTGGTTCACGGCACCCTGGGGCTCGGATTCCCGATGGTGGCGACACCGATGCTGGCGACGATGATGGACGTGCGCAGCGCGATTCTGATTACCCTGCTGCCGACGATGGCCGTCAACATCGTTAGCATCGTCAATAGCGAGTCCCGGCTGGAAACCACCCGCCAGTTTTTCCCGCTGGTGTTGTTTTCACTGCTGGGTACCGTCGCGGGCGCCAGCGTGCTGGCGCTGACCGATCCGGCACCGTTTCGAATTCTGCTGGCGGCCCTGGTCCTGCTTTACCTGTGGAATGGCCTGCGCATCCCGCGGCAATGGCTGGAACGCAACTCGCTGCTGGCGATGGCGCTGTTCGGCATTAGCGCCGGCATAGCCGCCGGCACTACCAACGTCATGGTTGCGGTGTTGATCATTTACTTCCTGTCGCTGGAAACCCCGAGGTCGACGCTGGTGCCGGCGCTCAATTCCTGCTTCCTGGTCGGCAAGGCGTCGCAGATCGTCGTGCTCGCTATCGCCGGACTCGTCAGCTTTCGCCTGGTGCTCGAAACCGCCCCGCTGGCCGCGGCCGGGGTCGCCGCCCTGCTGTTAGGGCAGCGCCTGCAACCGCATATCCAGGTGAAGACCTACCAGGCAATTCTGCGCAAGCTGCTGTTGCTGCTGTCGATTGTTTTGATCTATCAATTCCTGGCCGAAGCCGGGCTGATCGGCTGGACAGCGGAGTACTAGAAATCTACCCGCAGGGCGCGCGGCAATAATGCGAGTTTCAGGATTGAAGCTTGCTTTCGACCCAGGGCACTACCGATTCCAGCGCGGCGGTAAGGTTTTCCGGCTGATTGCCGCCGGCCTGCGCCATGTCGGGCCGTCCTCCGCCGCGTCCGCCACACTGCTCCGCCACCAGGTTCGCCAGGTCGCCGGCGCGGATGCGCTCGGACTCTGCCTTGGTCACCCCGGCGATAATCGATACCTTGCCGTCTTCGCTGCAGGCCAGCACGACCGCTGCGGCGCCGAGCTTATTCTTCAACTGATCCACGGTTTCGCGCAGGGTTTTTACGTTGGCGCCGTCGAGCTGAACCGCGAGCACCTTGACGCCAGCGACATCCTGCGCCTGCGAGGCGAGATCGCCACCGGTCTGCGAGGCCATCTTCGATTTGAGGGCTTCGATCTGTTTTTCCAGCGTGCGATTAGTCGCCTGCAGCTGCTCGATGCGAGGCAGCAGGTCATCACGGCTGGCCTTTAGTTTTTGCGCCGCGGTATCGAGCCGGGCCTCGCTGTCGATGAAACGCCGGATAGCCGCTGCTCCCGTCACCGCCTCGATACGGCGGATCCCCGACGCGATCCCGGTTTCGAATACGATCTTGAACAGCCCGATATCCCCCGCCCGCGGCACGTGGGTGCCGCCGCATAATTCGATCGAGTCGGATCCGATTTTAAGCACGCGCACGACATCGCCATATTTTTCGCCAAACAGCGCGACGGCGCCCGAATTCTTCGCGGCTTCCATGTCCATGAGCTCGGCCCGGGTCTCCAGGTTGCCGCGGATCTGGTTATTCACCAGGGTTTCGATTTCGGCAATCTGTTCGGGCTCCACGGGTTGGTAATGCGAAAAGTCGAAGCGCAGCTTGTCGGCGTCGACCAGCGAGCCTTTTTGCTGCACGTGCTCGCCCAGAACCTGGCGCAGGGCGGCATGCATCAAGTGCGTGGCCGAATGATTGAGCATGACGGCGCGTCGATAATCCTCGTCGATATGCGTAGCGACCTTATCGCCGGCACTTAATTCTCCGTGCTGCAGCGACCCGATATGCAGAAAAACCTCGCCCTGTTTCTGCGTGTCGTTGACTTTGAAAACAGTCTCGTCGCCGATGGCGATGGTGCCGATGTCGCCAACCTGGCCACCCGATTCCCCGTAAAACGGCGTCCGGTCGAGAACGACAATGGCCTGGTCGCCATTCTCGAGTTGATCGAGCGTCGCGTCGTTTTGCAAAATCGCGATCACGCTCGCATCGGCCGACGGCTTCTCGTAACCCAGGAACTCGGTCGCGGCATAATCGTCGAGCTTGAAGTCTTCGCCGACCGCGCTGAACTGGCTCGAGGCACGGGCACGCGAACGTTGCGCTTCCATCTCGACATCGAACCCGTCCTGGTCGACCGCCAGCCCTTTTTCGCGCGCGACGTCGGCCGTCAGATCCACCGGGAATCCATAGGTATCGTAGAGCTTGAACGCGGTCTTGCCGTCGATGGTATCACCCTGCATCGAGCCAATCGCGTCTTCGAGAATGCGCATACCCTGCTCCAGGGTTTCGGCAAAACGCTGCTCTTCTTTTTGCAGCACGCGTTCGACATGGCCACGATGCTTGCGCAACTCCGGGTAGGCGTCACCCATTTCCTGGTCGAGTGCCGCGACCAGTTTGTAGAAAAACGGCTCCCTGCATCCGAGTTGATGACCGTGGCGCGCGGCGCGGCGCACGATGCGCCTTAATACGTAACCGCGGCCCTCGTTGGAGGGCAGCACGCCGTCGACGATCAGGAAAGCGCAGGAACGAATGTGATCGGCAATCACGCGCAGCGACTTGTCCTCGAGGTTACCGGTTCCGGTCAGTTTCGCCGCGGCCGAGATCAGCGACTGGAACAGGTCGATATCGTAATTGTTGTGGACGTCTTGCAGGATGGCCGCCAGCCGCTCCAGTCCCATGCCGGTATCGACCGAGGGTCTCGGCAACGGTTCCATGTTACCGGCCGCATCGCGGTTATACTGCATGAAAACAAGGTTCCAGATTTCAATGTAGCGATCGCCGTCTTCCTCCGGCGTGCCCGGCGGGCCGCCCTCGATCTCGGGGCCGTGGTCGTAGAATATTTCGCTGCAGGGACCGCAGGGGCCGGTATCGCCCATCGACCAGAAATTATCCGAGGTGCCGATACGGGTAAATCGTTCCGGATCGACCTTGATATCCTCGAGCCAGATATCGGCCGCCTCGTCGTCGTCGGCATAAACGGTGACCCATAGCTTTTCAGCCGGCAGGCCGATGACGTTGGTCAGGAAATCCCAGGCATAGTGAATCGCTTCTTTTTTGAAATAGTCGCCGAAACTGAAATTGCCGAGCATTTCGAAAAAGGTATGGTGGCGTGCGGTATAGCCCACGTTTTCAAGATCGTTATGCTTGCCGCCGGCGCGCACGCAACGCTGCGAAGTCGTCGCGCGGTTGTAGCTGCGCTTGTCGGTGCCGAGGAATACGTCCTTGAACTGCACCATGCCCGAGTTGGTAAACAGCAACGTCGGATCGTTACCGGGCACCAGCGGGCTCGACGGCACGATGGCATGGCCATGCGATTCGAAATACTTGAGAAACGTTTCCCTTAACTCGGCGCTAGTCGTCATGTTGAGCAATCAGATATAAACAAACTAATCGCGCCCGGAAACCCCGGGCGCACTATTACTCTTTTAATAAGGAGCACTAGCGAAATAATCGCATGACTGACTCGGGAGAAAAACCCCTATTTTGTAAAAAACGCGCCTGTTTCATACGCTGGTTATAATCTGCGGGTATGACTTCACCATACTTGCGGACGCGCTGTTGCTGCATTAACCGCTCCCAGCGGTCCGAATATATCTCCAGGCACTCGTCCGTAAGCGATTCGCTAACTCCCTTTTGCCGCAGTTCGTAGCGGATTTTCAACGGTCCGACGCCGGCATTGAAACGCTGGCTAACATAGGATTCGGCAAAGCGCTCATCCGACAGCAGGTTGTCGCACTGCAGCGACTCTATCGCCGCGGTGATGTCATCATTGTCAAACTCACGCAGCTTCAGCTTTTGCCGCAACTCATGCTCCGAGTGCTCGCGCCTCGCCAGCAAATCCATCGCCTTCTTCCGAACTTCGGTATTTACGTCTTTTCCGGTCATGAATAATCTAGAGTCAAACAGGATTTTTTTGCGAGGGCAAGCGGTCCGGAGTTCCGGAAGGGCCGCGCGCAGGAGCGGAGCGTATATGCAATACGTGACGCTCCGAGCACGGCCCTGACGCCGCCATCGCGGAAAAAGACGTTTGACCTTGAATAAAAAAAAGCCGCTGGAGAGAATCCTCGCCAGCGGCACTGCCAGTTAACAACATTAGGTGGAGTGGGATAGGTAGGCTAGGGAAGTTCCACCATTTCGGGTTCGACATCTGGGTTAGAGTCGGTTGCTTCACTGTCAATTGGTTTTGCAGATTTGGGTTTGGGTTTGGGTAACAACTCGACCCGCAATCTCTGGTCGATTTCATCTGCCATTTCGGGGTGTTCCTTCAGGAACGTGCGCACATTGTCCTTGCCCTGGCCGATACGTTCCTCGTTATAACTGTACCAGGCGCCGGATTTTTCGATCATGCCGTGCTTGACGCCGAGATCGATGAGTTCACCTTCACGCGAAGAACCTTCGCCGTAAAGAATTTCGAATTCGCATTGCTTGAACGGTGGCGCTACCTTGTTCTTGACGACCTTGACACGAGTATCGTTACCAATGACTTCGTCGCCCCGCTTGATCGCCCCTATGCGCCGAATGTCGAGGCGCACGGAGGCATAGAACTTTAGCGCGTTGCCCCCGGTAGTGGTTTCGGGGTTGCCGAACATGACCCCGATCTTCATGCGAATCTGGTTGATAAAGATAACCATCGTGTTCGAGCGCTTGATGTTGCCGGTCAGCTTGCGCAGCGCCTGCGACATCAGCCGTGCCTGCAGCCCCATGTGCGAATCGCCCATGTCACCTTCGATTTCGGCCTTCGGCGTTAACGCCGCCACCGAGTCGACTACAACCACATCGACCGCACCGGAGCGCACCAGCATATCGGTTATCTCGAGCGCCTGTTCCCCGGTATCGGGCTGCGATACCAGCAGGTCGTCGATATTGACGCCCAGCTTGTCCGCGTAGCTAGGGTCGAGCGCATGCTCGGCATCGACGAAGGCCGCCGCGCCACCGGCTTTCTGGCATTCGGCGATTACCTGCAGGGCCAGCGTGGTCTTGCCCGACGATTCAGGGCCGTACACCTCGATGACGCGCCCTCGCGGCAGGCCTCCAATGCCAAGCGCCACGTCCAGCGACAGCGACCCGGTCGATATCACACCCATGGTCGTATCGACGCCACTGTCACCAAGCCGCATGACCGATCCCTTGCCAAACTGCTTTTCGATTTGTCCCAACGCCGCCGCCAGCGCTTTTTGCTTATTATCGTCCATTACTACCTACCTATATATTGTGGTTTTCCGAATTATCACATACAAGGGCGAGAACATAAAGAGAACTTTTCAGTTTATTCGAAAATCCCGCTCAACCCTGTTTCGAATATGAGCCCTATTATCAGGGCCAGGTAGCTCATAGCGTGAGCCACATAAAATTTACCTAAAATAAATGTTTTCACGCTTGCCGGTTGAACCCTGTCCAAGGCAGCGATAGTCTTCACCCAAACAATCAGGCAGCTCCGTGAAAAACAATAATCGCCCCGATCTTTCAGAACGCAACATCGTACTGCTGCTGGTGGTGGTAATCGCCGCCGCGGCCTCGATCCTGCTGCGCTCGGGATGGCCGGCTCCGGGTTCGGTCAGCGGCCAGCTGTTCGCCGCCGCCGGCGCATTGCTGTTACTGGCGCCGTTGCTGTTCCTGGTGATGAAACGCTCGGGCCTGGCGGCGAGTCCGCCGACCTGGTTTATTGCGCACGTGCTGGCGACCATGCTCGGCGTCACCCTGATTTTCGTGCACGTCGCTGCCGGCGACTGGTTCACGCCGCCGGGCCTGGTGCTGCTGTTGCTGGCATTGTTGATCCTGCAGGGCAGCCTGCTGCGCGTCATTTTTTCACGCGGATTCAGCCTGCTGTTTGCCCGCAGCAGTCTGCCGACCGGTTTCAGCGCACCGCAGGGCCTGGACAAGGCCGCGTTACAACAGGTGATCGACGCCAAGACAAGCCTGTTGCGAACGCTGGATCCCGGGGCCGAAGAGGCCCTGTTCTCGCCCGCGTTGCAGCACTGGTTACGGCGCCCGCTGGCGAGCCTGCGTTATCAATTGCTGGCCGAGCGCGAGGCGCGCATGGTCGGCGCACGCAGCAGCGCCGGCAAGGAGCTCGGCTGGTCGCGGCGTATCCACATGCTGTTCGCGCTCGGATTCTACCTGGGTCTGCTGGCACACATCATCGTGGTGCTGTTCTTCGCCGGTTACGCCGCCGGCGGCGAGCCCATCGACTGGTGGCACATCACCGCCTGGGGAGGCTAAGCGATGACCGATCCGAACACCCAGCTGGCATTGATGATCGACCTCGAGCGCTGTACCGGCTGCAAGAGCTGCGAGGCCGCCTGCAAGCAAACCAACGCGCTTGGGCCCAACAGTTACCGCAACCGCGTAATGTGGTTCGACGAACAGCAGCAGGACGACCGGGGATCGCTGCCGCGGCTGGATTTCCTGACCGTAACCTGCCAGCAATGCGAGCGCCCCGCCTGCCTGCGCGCCTGCCCGGTTTATCCCAAGGCAATTGCCAAAGACCCTGTGACCGGCGTCGTGTCGGTGAACGAAAACCGCTGCACCGGCTGCGGCGAATGCGCCCTGGCCTGCCCCTACGGCGCGATCGGTTACAACGCCGAGCAGCATCACGCGGTCAAGTGCGACCTTTGCGCCGAGCGCCGGGCGCGTGACCTGGGCCCGGCCTGCGCCATGGTCTGCCCGACGCGCGCGATTACTTTCGATAACCGCACCGCGCTGCTCGAGCAGGCCCGGCAGGACAGCCGCGAGATTCTCGATACCGATCACTTCCTGCAACAACCGGCAACGATTTACCTGCGCCGGCCGCGTGACCAGGCCGCCAACGCGGACGCGCTGCCGCAACGCAGCACGCCGGCGCTGATGCGCGATCACCAGAGCCGGGTAGCGCTGAAATCCGAAGCCGCGCGCGGCTCCTACCGCAGATCGGAGAAATCGGAACTGCTCGAACAGGAAGAGCGTATCGTGCCTGGCGGCTGCAACATCTGCTTCAACGGTTGCCCGATCAAGTACCACCTGCGCGGCGACAAGGTGGTCAACATTTACGGCAACGACGAGGATCCCGTATTCCAGGGGCGGATCTGTCCCAAGTCGCAAATGACGCTGCAGATGTACAACAATCCGCATCGACTGACGACGCCGCTGAAGCGCATCGGCAAACGCGGCAGCGACAGGTTCCAGGCGATTAGCTGGGACCAGGCGCTTAGCGAAATCGCGGGCAAGCTGACCGCCGTGCGCGAGCAGTACGGCAGCGAGGCGCTCGCCATCCAGTCCGGTTCGCGCACCGGCGTACTCAATATCATCGGCGCGATCCCGATGTTCGCGCGCCTCTGGGGCACTCCCAACGTCGCCGCCACCGAACCCTATTGCGACCTCGGCAAGGGCGTTGCGCTCGGCCTGATACAGGGCACCGGGGTGATGGCCAACGTCTATACCGAGGAAGACATCGGCAGCGCCGAGGCCTACATCTATATCGGCGACAACCAGGCCGAAACCCGCCCGGTCAATTTCGGCATGGTCAACGACTGGCGCCTCAAGAACGACGCTCGCATGATCGTGGTCGATCCGCGGTTGACCGCCACCGCCAGCAAGGCCGACGCCTGGCTGCCGATTCGCTCCGGCACCGATATGGCGCTCGGGCTCGGTATTATTCATTACCTGTTCAACAATGACCTGCAGGACCAGGCATTTTGCGAACGCTGGGTCGTCGGCTGGCGTGAATGGCGGGATTTCGTCGTCGACCAGGGATACGACCTCGACTGGGCGGCCCGGGTGACCGATCTCGCGGCGGAGCAGATCGAAATGCTGGCAAAAACCATCGCCGCGGCCGACGGCTGCATGATTTTTCTGAGTCGCGGCATCAATCAGCATACCAACTCGGTGCAAACCAACCGCATCTTCATGTTCATTGCCGCCATCAGCGGCAACTGGGGACGCCGCGGCGGCGGTTATTTCAACGTATCGTCGGAAATGAACTGGAAGGCGCCGCGTTTGCCGAAGGAGCGCAGGCCCTGGACGCGGGCCGGTATCGGCAAAAGCCCGTCAGACTGGATGCAGTCCATGCTCGAGGGTAAGCCCTACCCGCTCAAGGCCCTGATCACCGGCAACAACCCGCTGGCGCAGTGGCCGAATCAGAACCGCGTGCGGCGCGCGCTGCAGCAACTGGACCTGGTGGTGCACCTGGAATTGTTCAAGAATGCCACCTCGCGCTACGCCGACTACGTACTGCCGATGGCCAGCGGAATCGAGAAAGGCGGCACCACCCGCTTTGCCGAGGATCGCCGTATCGTCTGGAACGACCGCTTGATCGACCCTCCCGGGGACGCCAAATCGGATCACTGGTTCTGGATCGAACTCGGCAAGAAATTCGGATTCGGCGACCTGCTCAAGGACGACTACAAGGACCCGCGCAAGCTGTGGGACGAGGTGCTGGTCGCGTCAACCCCGGATCTCGCCGCTGCCACCACCGAACGACTCACCAGCTTGCCGAATCGCACCGTGCGACTGCCCTGGTTCGAGGCCAGGAACGGGGAACTGGACCCGGTATACGTCACCGAAGCGATGCGTCGGGATCCCGCGGCGGAGCTGGATTATCCGACACCCAGCGGCAAGCTCGAATTCTGGACGCCCGAGCAGGACCGGAAATTCGAAGCCATGGGGCTGGCAGCGCTACCCGAGTTTTACACCGAGGCCGAACAGCTGGTGAGCCTGCCGCATATCAGGTACGGCGATACGCCGGTCGCTTCCAGTTTCTTCGACCGTGAAACCCTGGTCTACCCCGGGCAGATCGTCAACGAGCGCTACACCCGCGATGCCGCCTTCGATACCGAGCTCGTCACCGGTCGCCCACCCGCGCCTCACTTCCATTCGTGGACTCACTACTTCTGGCAGGCGCAGGAAATGTGGCCTGAGCTGTATTGCCAGATTCACCCGCAAAAGGCCGCCAACCTCGGCGTCGAGGACGGCGACCAGGTCGCCATCGAAACCGTTAACGGCAGCATCGTCGCCCGCGCCTGGCTGCATCGCGGTATTCGCCCCAGCAGTATTTTCGTTCCGATCGGCTGGGACGAGCAGCAACCCTGGCATCCGAGTTCGAGCGTCAATCACCTGACCGGTATCCGGCTGGACCCGATATCGCAGCAGGCCAACCTGAAAACCCACCTGTGCCGGGTGCGCAAGGCAAGCTACTGAAGCCGTGGACGATGGCACTATCAGTATTTCGTCGCAATTCCTGCTGACGCTGGGGATTATTCTGCTGGTCGGACTGCTGTTTTCGACCGTCGCCCAGCGCAGTTTCCTGCCGCGCGCCACGCTGCTGTTAATCTTCGGGGTCGTCATCGGCGAGGGTTCGCTCGATCTGATCCCGAACCTGTTTAGCGATCGCTTCGAACTAATCGCCGATATTACCCTGCTGATGGTCGGGTTCCTGCTGGGCGGCAAGCTGACCGCGAGCTCGCTGCGCGATCAAAGCGTCAAGTCGTTTGCGATTTCGTTCAGCGCCGCCGTGATTCCGGCCACCGTCGTATGCCTCGGCATGCTGGCGCTGGGGATCGCGGTCGAAATCGCGGTACTGCTGGGATGTTTCGCCGCCGCTACGGCGCCGACCGCGGTATTCGACGTGGTCGACGAATCGGGGATAAAAAACCGCTTCAGCGAGTTGCTGCTGATGATCGTAGTGCTCGACGACGTCTGGGCGTTACTGCTGTTTGGCATCGGCATGGCTATCGTGACTTCGCTCAACGGCATGGCGGGCGACACCAGCTTCGCCATGCTGGTGTCGCAGGAACTCCTGGGCGCGGTGCTGCTCGGGGTGGTGATCGGCCTGCCAGCCGCTTACCTGACAGGCCGCGTAAAACCCGGTAAGCCGGTGCTGTCCGAAGCCCTTGGCATCGTGTTCTTGTGCGGCGGGCTGGCGATGTGGCTCGACGTTTCCTACCTGGTCGCATCGATCGTTATGGGTGCCGTCATCACCAACCTGGCGCGCCACCACGATTACCCGTTTCACGCCATCGAAGGCATCGAGTCGCTATTCATGGTGGTGTTTTTCGTGCTGGCCGGGGCCTCGCTGGAAATCGACGCGCTCGCGGCGGTCGGCGCGATCGGCGTCGTTTACATCCTGTGCCGCACGCTGGGCAAATACCTGGGCGCCTGGATCGGGGGCATGCTGAGCCGGGCAGATTCGAGCAATCGAAACTGGATAGGAGTTGCGCTGTTGCCACAGGCCGGGGTCGCCATCGGCATGGCGCTGGTGGCCTCGAACCAGTTTCCCGAGTACCGCCAGGTCATGCTGCCGGTGGTAATCGCTTCGACGGTCATTTTTGAAATCGTCGGCCCGGTATTTACCCGGCTCGCGATTCGGAGAATGCCTGACGGCACGCACTAATCCGGGCTAGTCGGAATCCATCACATCGAGCAACAGCTCGAGCGCGGCGTTAAGTGTCGCATCACGCACCGCCGCGCGGCCACCGTCGAACTGAAACAGTTTCGAGACCAGCTGCTCGGGCGCAGCCACCGCAATCCATACCGTACCCACAGGCTTTTCCGCGCTGCCGCCGCCGGGGCCGGCAACGCCGGTAACCGCGATCGCATAGTCGGCCTGGCTGTGACGCAAGGCGCCGCTCGCCATCGCCACCGCCACCGGTTCGCTGACCGCGCCATAATCTTCGATAACGGTCGGCGGCACCGCCAGCATCTCGCTCTTGGCCGCGTTGCTATAGGTTACGAACCCGCGTTCGAACCAGTCCGAACTGCCCGCCAGGTCGGTAAAGGTTTTCGCAATCAGTCCGCCGGTGCAGGACTCGGCGGTACAGACCCTGCGCCCGGCTTCGAGTAAAACCGCGGACAGCTTTTGCACCAGTTGTTCAGCATTCATCGACATGCGCGCATTATACCCCAGGTGGCCTGCGCAGATACGGCAACCAAAAAATTGCGGATCATGCCGTCTCAAAGCCTGACTCCGGAAAAATTGCTTGATCTGTATCAAACCGGACTGCCGTACGGCATGGCTTATCGCTGGCGGGGTGATATACTTTTTCGAATAAAATCAACCTATACTACTATGACTGACACTACTACTCCGGACATTGCCGCCGTCCCCCAGGCTGAGGACAATCCTGAATTCGAAACCCCGTCGATGGAAGACGACAGCATCGCCGGGCATGAAATCGACCGCATGGATGTAATTCGCCGCTTCGAAACCGGGATGTACCCCTATGTCGACAAGATCAAAACGTCGGAATACGAAAAGGAAAAAGCGCTACTGCAGGTCGAATTGCTCAAGGTTCAGAAATGGGTGAAGGAAACCGGTAAAAAAGTCGTTATCGTGTTCGAAGGCCGCGACGCCGCCGGTAAGGGTGGCGCAATCAAGCGTTTCATGGAACATCTCAACCCGCGCGGCGCGCGCGTCGTGGCACTGGAGAAACCGACGGTTGCGGAACAGACGCAGTGGTACTTCCAGCGCTATATCAAGCACCTGCCCTCGGCCGGCGAGATCGTCCTGCTCGACCGCTCGTGGTACAACCGCGCCGGCGTCGAACGCGTCATGGGCTTTTGCGATCCAGGCGCCTACCTCGAATTCATGCGCCAGTGCCCGGAAATCGAGCGCATGCTGGTGCGCTCCGGCATATTGTTGTTCAAATACTGGTTCTCGGTGACCCAGGAAGAGCAACGTCGTCGCTTCGAGTCACGCAAGAACGATCCGCTCAAACAGTGGAAACTTTCACCGATCGATCAGGCCTCGATCGACAAATGGGACGACTACACCGAGGCCAAGGAAGCGATGTTCTTCTACACCGACACCGCCGATGCACCGTGGACCATCATCAAGTCGGACGACAAGAAACGCGCGCGCCTGAACTGTATGCGGCATTTCCTGTCGTCGCTGGATTATGACGACAAGGCTACGGAAACGGTAGGGCAGCCGGACCCGTTTATCGTCACCACCAGCGATCACGCCATCGCCAACAGCGACCATATTCTCGGCAAGAGCCTGCACCCCGGGCAGCGCCGTTCGAAAAAGTAAGCTAAGGCATCGCCGGCTGCAGCGCACATGGATCGCGGTTCGGATTCAGTGCCTCGAGCACACGCGCGCGCACGTCGACGCGCGCATTGATGCGAGCGCAGAGCAGGTAGATCCC
>CAMYON010000076.1 GCA_947260025.1 uncultured Gammaproteobacteria bacterium | reverse complement strand
TGAAACGCGGGTACTCGAGCCGGTCAGGGTATACCCGGCGCAGGCCATCGAAATGGGCGGCGAAATCGTCGTCTCCAAGTGCCGCTCCGGCGACTAAAGCCTCGTGGTCACGCCAGATATTGCAATGCAGACGAAACAGCTCGCTCCAGGCCGCGAGCCCGGGACGGGACAGGTCGCCGGCGTGCTCCTGGGTTGCCGGCAGCAGTGTCGACATGTGCCAGCCCGATTCCAGCCCGAAATGCGCGCAGGCCGCATCGAGTATCATTTGCGTTCCGCGCAAGCGTCCCTCCACGCTGTAGCCCGCGATATGCGGGGTGGCGAGATCGACCCGCCGCAGCAGCTCGCGCGCAATCAGCGGCTCGCCTTCCCAGGTATCGAGAAACACGCTCAGATCGTTACGTTGGTTCAGCAGATCGAGCAGGGCGGCGTTGTCGACCACCTCGCCGCGCGCCGCGTTAACCAGCAGGCATCCCGCGGCCAGGTTTTGCAGCCGGTTTGTATCGAGCATGTGATAGGTTGGGTGCCGGCCGTCGCGCGTCAACGGCACGTGCAGGCTGACGAAATTACATTCCCGCAGGATCGTGTCGAGATCGACAAACGCCTGGCTGGCATCCCCGGCTTCCTGCAGCGGCGGGTCACACACCAGGCAGTCGATGCCGAGCGTGTCGAGTTTCAGTTTGAGTCGAGAACCGACGTTGCCGTGGCCGACGATGCCGGCTTTCAGCCGGAACGGATCGAATCCCTTGCGCTGCGATAATGCGAACAACCCGCTGATGACGTACTCGGAAGCGGCCTCGGCGTTGCAGCCGGCCGCGTTGCTGCAGCCGATGCCTGCTTGTTGCAGGTATTCCAGGTCGATGTGATCGGTGCCGATGGTCGCGGTGCCGACGAATTCGACCGGCGTGCCGTCGAGCAAATCCCGATCGACGCGGGTCACGGTGCGGGTGATCAGGCAGCGGCAATCCTGCAGGTGCTCGCGCCGGATTTCGCGCCCGGGCATGAGCTGGACTTCGCCGAGATCACGAAAGGCGTCGGTTACGCTCGGAATGTTCTGATCCGCGAGGATCTTCACGTCATGCAAAAACGCTCGATCAGGTCGTCGAGCATTTTTATCGTCGGGTCGATATGCTCCAGCGGCAGAAATTCGTCCGGCTGGTGCGCCTGGTTGATCGAACCCGGGCCGATGACGATGGTTTCGGTCTGCATCGAGTTGTAGTAGGGCGCCTCGGTGCCGAAGGCGACGCTGCCGGTCTTTTTGCCGGTGAGGTGGGTCAGGTACTGCGCGATTTCGCTGGCTTCGTCGGTGTCCATCGCCGGCATGCCGGCACCGAAGGTTTGCGTTGTTAAACCGAGACCCCGGGCCTCGGCGACCTCGGCCGCGAGCGCTTCGATGTCGGCCTGCAGCGTCGCGAACGACATTGCCGGCAGGAAGCGGATGTCGATCAGCAGCAGGCAATTGCCGCAGATGCGGTTGGAATTGTCACCGCCATGGATATGTCCCAGGTTCATCGTCGGTGTCGGGATGGTAAACGCCGGGTCGTTGTACTGCTGCTGGATGCGGTCGCGGTAAGCGTAGAGCGCGGTCATGAACTGGTGCATGCCGTCGAGCGCGTTATTGCCGAGCCCGGGATCGCTGGCGTGCCCCGACTGGCCCAGGTACTCGACCGACATCGTCAGGTTGCCCTTGTGCTGGCGAATCGGTTTCAGGCCCGTGGGCTCGCCGATGACGCAGTAGCGCCCCAGTTTTTTGCCGTTGTCGGCGATCAGCTTGGCGCCTCTCATGGTGGTTTCTTCGTCCGCGGTGGCGACAATCGTCAAGGGCCGCTCGAGCCTGTCGAAATCGATCTTGCTGCTCGCCTCGAGCGCGAGCGCGAGAAAGCTCTTCATGTCGCAGCTGCCGAGCCCGTAGATGCGGTCGTCGGCTTCACGCGCGGTGAACGGATCGCTGCTCCACAGGCTTGGATCGCAGGGCACGGTGTCGGTGTGGCCTGACAGCACCAGGCCATCGCTGCCGCTGCCGGCACGGGCGATCAGGTTGGATTTGCGCTCGTCGACCGCCTGGACTTCGATCTCGAAGCCGAGGGTTTCGGCCCAGTCGGCAACCAGGTCGATGACGCCGCGGTTGCTCATGTCCATGTCGGGGTGGACGCAACTGACCGATGGAGTTGCGATCAGTTGCGCGATCATGTCGCGCGCGATTGGCAATCCTCTGGACATCGACGACTAGCCTAATCCTGGGGCAGGTCGGTGACGGCACCCTCGGAAGCCGAGCTCACCAGGCGCGCGTACTTGGCCAGCACGCCGCGCTTGTAGCGCGGCCGCGGCGGCTTCCACGCGGCGGCGCGTTTTTTCATTTCGGCGGCGCTGAGCTTGACGTTGACCTCGCGTTTTTCGGCATCGATGGTGATGATGTCGCCGTTTTTAAGCAGCGCGATCGGGCCGCCAACCGCCGCCTCGGGGGTGACATGGCCGACCACGAAACCGTGCGAGCCGCCGGAAAATCGGCCGTCGGTCAGGAAGGCGACATCCTTGCCCAGCCCCTTGCCCATGATGGCCGAGGTCGGCGACAGCATCTCGCGCATGCCGGGGCCGCCCCTGGGGCCTTCGTAGCGCACGACGATGACGTCGCCTTTCTTGACGGTGCCGTCGAGAATCTTTTTCAGGGCCTGCTCCTCGGAGGAGAAAACCCGCGCCTTGCCGGTGAAGTGCAGGCCTTCCTTGCCGGAAATCTTGGCGACCGAGCCTTCCGGCGCAAGGTTGCCGTGCAGGATGACGAGATGGCTGTCCTTCTTTATTGGATCGTTGAGCGCGTGCACGATGTCCTGGCTGTCGGGGTAGGGTTTAACTTTTGCCAGGTTCTGCTTCAGGGTCTTGCCGGTAACGGTCAGGCAGTCGCCGTGCAGCAGGCCGGCGTCGAGCAGCATTTTCATCAGCGGCTGGATGCCGCCGATTTCGATCAATTCAGACATCATAGCCTTGCCGCTGGGGCGCAGGTCGGCGAGCACCGGCACGCGCTTGCCGATGCGGGTGAAATCGTCGAGTTTCAGCCTGACGCCGATGGCCGAGGCCATCGCCAGTAAATGCAGTACCGCGTTGGTCGAGCCGCCGAGCGCGATGACCACGGTAATCGCGTTCTCGAACGCCTTCTTGGTCATGATGTCGCTGGGGCGAATATTGTTGCGCAGCAGGTACATCGCGGCGCGGCCGGCCTCGACGCAATCCTGCGTCTTGTCGTTCGATATCGCGGCCTGCGCCGAGCTGTTCGGCAGGCTCATGCCCATCGCCTCGATCGCGGAGGCCATGGTGTTCGCGGTATACATGCCGCCACAGGAACCCGGCCCCGGAATCGCGGTGCACTCGATCTCCTTGAGCTCCTTCTTGCTGATCTTGTGCTGCGCTTCGGCGCCGACGGCTTCGAACACCGAGACCACGTCGGTGGGCTTGTTCTTATGACAACCCGGCATGATGGTGCCGCCATAGACAAAAACGGATGGCCGGTTCAGGCGCGCCATGCCCATCATGCAGCCGGGCATGTTCTTGTCGCAGCCACCGATCGTGACCAGCGCGTCGAAGCCCTGGCAGCCGGTTACGGCCTCGATCGAGTCGGCGATGACCTCGCGCGACACCAGCGAGTATTTCATGCCCTCGGTACCCATCGAGATGCCGTCCGAAATCGTGATGGTGTTGAACACCACGGCCTTGCCGTTCGCCATGTTGGCGCCCTCGGCCGCTTTCAGCGCCAGTTGATCGATATGCATATTGCAGGGCGTCACCATGCTCCAGGTCGAGGCGATGCCGACCTGCGGTTTCCTGAAATCGGCGTCGTCGAAACCGACGGCGCGCAGCATCGAGCGGCTCGGCGCGCGATCGGTGCCGTCGACTACCAGCGATGAATGTTGACGAATATTGGGTTTGCCTGAAGCGGTTTTTTTAGTAGCCATGGAGTGATGGAATTCTGGAAATTATGAGTCGCCGTAGGTTAGGCAATGCCGCAAGTCGATGCAAGTGAAACTATCCGGGTTCGAGGCGGATGACGCCCGCATGACGCAACCAGGCCATTCCGCTAGGTCGGACCGCCGCGCAAGTATAAACCCGTCATCCCCGCGCAAGCGGGGATCTCAAGACGGATGGAAAGCGCCGGTTACAAGATTCCCGCTTGCGCGGGAATGACGGCATACTGCTGGATGACGAGTGAAGGGTGAGCGCTGCGCAGGTTCTGCAGAATTCCACGAAATCTTGCCTATACTCTTTTCAATACGGACGCAACGCGATTCACACATGGTCGAAGCGATTTTGCTAGCTACAATATCCGCGCTGTTCAGCGCCGGGTTAACCTGGTTCTGGCTCAGGGGATACGCCGCCAAAAAGGCCCGCAAGCAACAGGAAAACCGCAAGGACAGGCTGCACAGCCTGATCGAGTCCACGGTCGGTACCACCGGCGAAACCTACTTCTACGCCCTGGTCCGGGAATTGTCCCAGTTTCTTGGTGTGGACGCGGTATTCCTGGCTGCGAATGCAGACCTCGAGCAGCAGACCTACCAGACGCTGGCCTACTGGTGCGACGGCGGCTACATCATGAACCATTCCATCTCGCTCAAGAGTAGTCCCTGCGGCGAAAGCGGCAGTTTCTGGTACATGGAAAACTCGGCCGGCAGCCTGTTCCCCGAGGCCAGCCTGCTGCAGGAGCGGTTTCAGGCTTCCGGTTTTTTCGCCGTCAAGCTGGAGGATTCGTCGGGGCAGCAAATCGGGCTATTGGCCGGTATGAACCGTGGCGCACTGCATCCGCAGAAAAGCGATGTGCACATCATCAAGCTGTTCGCCACCCGCGCCGCGGCTGAACTCGAGCGCAAGCAGGCGCTCGGTGAAACCCTGATGGAGAAAGAACGCGCGCAGGTGACGCTGCACTCCATCGGCGATGGTGTCATCACCACCGACAACAAGGGCTGCATCGATTACATGAACCCGGTGGCCGAGTCCCTGACGGGATGGCGTTTTCACCAGGCCATGGGGCTGTCGATGGAAGCGGTGCTGCATCTCGAGGACGAGCAAACCGGCGTTGTCATACCGGACCCGGCGTTACGCTGCCTGTCGGAACAGCGCGTGATTGCGCCCAAAACCGACAACGTTTTGATTTCGCGCAACGGCGATCGCTACTCGATCCAGGGCACGGCGGCGCCAATGATCGACGCCCAGGGCAGCAGTATCGGTGTGGTGCTGGTGTTCAAGGATGTCTCCGACTCGAGGCGCATGCAAAAAATGATGGTGCACCAGGCGACGCACGATCCACTGACCGGCCTGGTCAACCGTGTCGAGTTCGAGGAGCGACTGGATAAAGCCCTGCAGTCTGCCAGGGACTTCGAGAACACGCACGCGATGCTGTTTCTCGACCTCGACCAGTTCAAGATTGTCAACGACACCGCGGGCCACGTCGCGGGCGACGAATTGCTGAAGCAGATTTCGTCGCTGCTCGCCGGCCAGCTGCGCGGCCGTGATACGCTCGGCCGTCTCGGTGGCGACGAATTCAGCGTGCTGCTGGAGAACTGCCCGGCCGGCAAGGCGAAAAAAGTCGCTGACATGCTGATCGACGTCATCCGTGAGTATCGCTTCGTCTGGGATCAGAAGACCTACCAGGTCGGGGTCAGTATCGGTATCGTCCCGATTACCGCGGAATCGACCTCGCGCAAGCAGTTGATGCACGACGCCGACCAGGCCTGTTACGTTGCCAAGGATCTCGGGCGAGGGCGTGCCTATACCCACACCGATGCCGATGCCGAGTCAACCTATCGACCGGGCGAGAAGCTACAGCATGACGATCTGCGCGCCGCGCTGGCCAGCGAGAGTTTTATGTTGCTGTTCCAGCCGATCGTCAGCCTCGATCCGGAGCAGACCCGGCTGCATACCCGCGCCGAGGTGCTGCTGCGGATGCTCGACGAAGATAACAACGTCATTACCCCGGGCGCCTTTCTGCCCGCCGCGTCGCGCTTTGGGTTGATGCCGCAAATCGATCGCTGGGTGATCGATCACGTGTTCGGGTCATATCCGCATATCTTCATGCAGAATCCGGACCTGGTGCTGAGCCTGAACCTGTCGGCGCCATCGATCGCCGACGATTCGCTGGCGGAGTACATTCTGCAGATGTTCGACCAGAGCGTGGTCGAGCCGCATCAAATCTGCTTCGAGATCGCGGAAACCGCGTTGAGTCACAATCTCTCGGGCGCCAGCCGGCTGATCAAACGGCTGCAAACCGCGGGTTGCAGCTTTGCGCTCGACGATTTCGGCAGCGGCCTGGGCAGTTTTGCCGCGCTCAAGGATCTACAGATGGATTTTGTCAAGATCGATGGCAACCTGGTGCGCAACATTTGCAGCGACGAAGTCGACCGAACCATGGTGGAATCGATCAATTCGATGGCGCATTTGCTCGACATCAGGACTATCGCCGAGAGCGTCGATGACGAAGCCGCAATCGAACAACTGAAATCGATAGGGGTTGACTATGCTCAGGGTTACTGCCTGGGCGACCTGGTGCGGATGGACGAAGTCGGCAGCTCCGCGAAAGACCGCCGCCTGTCCGAAATCCAGCTCAACTGACCAATAACGTCATTCCCGCGCAAGCGGCGGTCCGACTTATCGGGATGACCCCCCGAAACCTCAGGTTCCTACCTTTTTTGAGCGGCGTTCGAGTATTAACGTGTCGCGCCAGCGTCCGTCGCGTTTAGCGATACGCTCGCGGATTCCGACTTCCCTGAATCCGTGTTTCAGGTGCAGCCTGCGGGTCGCCTGATTCTCGGGGAATATGGACGAGTAGAGCGACCAGATGCCCTGTGTTTCCGATTCCTGGACCAGGGCGGCCATCAACTGGCTGCCGATACCAAGGCCCAGGCAACGGGTCGCGACGTAGATACTGACCTCGGCAACCCCGCGATAGCAATCGCGCGCGGATACCGGCGCCAGCGCCGCCCAGCCCAGAACCTCGCCATCCTGCTCCCAGACCAGCCGACAGAATTCATGGTACTTGGCCTGCCACCCGGGCCAGTCCGGCGGCTCGGTCTCGAACGAGGCTTCGCCGGTGTCGAGCCCCTGGCGATAGATTTCGAGCACCGCCCGGGCGTCATTCTGGTGCAAGTTTCGGATCATGGCGCGACTTTATAATCCTAATCGGGCCGTCACGGCAATAAAAATTGCTTATCGCTCCAGATTGCTGCAGATTATCAATACCTTGGCGGGACGCCTTTGTTGTGTTACTTTTCGCGCACGGAGCAAAACAATAAAACTCCTTGCCGTCGGCACGATTAGACAACCGGACACCAGATCCACGAAAATCGGGCTGACGATTCATTAAGTAATAACAATTGGAGAGAGTGACCAATGAAACTTTTTAAAACGCTGGCAGTATCGGCAGCCGTAGCACTTGCATCAACTTCAGGTGCGGCGACAGCAGGTACCCTTGAAGATGTAAAAGCCCGCGGCGAGCTGAACTGCATAGTGACCACCGGTGTTGCCGGTTTTGCCGCGCCTAACGACGCGGGTCGCTGGGAAGGCTTCGACGTCGATTTTTGCCGCGCTACCGCGGCCGCAGTGCTCGGCGATGCTAACAAGGTCAAGTTCGTTCCGACCACCGGTAAAACCCGTTTCACCGCATTGAATGCGGGCGAGGGCGACATCCTGTATCGCAACACCACGATTACTATGAGCCGCGACGCCGACCTGAAACTGACCTTCCTCGGCGTCAACTACTACGACGGCCAGGGTTTCATGGTACCGAAGGCGCTCGGCGTCACCTCGGCCAAGCAACTCGACGGCGCTTCTGTCTGCATTCAGACCGGTACCACCACCGAGCTGAACCTGGCGGACTACTTCCGCGCCAACAACATGAGCTACGAGCCGGTCACCATCGAGACCAACGAAGAAGGCCAGGTTAACTACCTTGCCGGACGTTGCGACGTGTACACGACTGATGCCTCGGGCCTCGCGTCTACCCGCGGTTCGTTCGATAACCCGAATGCGCACATTATCCTGCCGGAGATCATTTCCAAGGAGCCGCTCGGGCCGGCCGTTCGCCAGGGCGACGACGCCTGGGCCGACACCACCCGCTGGGTTCTGAACGTGCTGATCGAGGCGGAAGAGCTGGGCATTACTTCGGGTAACGTCAAGCAGCACGCTTCGAAGGCCGGCAACAACCCGTCGATCAACCGCATTGCCGGCACCGAGGGCAGCTACGGCGAGATGATCGGGCTCGATAAGCAGTGGGCGGTGCGCGCGATTTCCGCGGTAGGCAACTACGGCGAAATCTTCGAGCGTAACATCGGCGTCAACACCCCGCTGGGCCTGGCGCGCGGCCTCAACGCGCAATGGACCGACGGCGGTATTCTGTACGCTGCGCCGGCACGCTAGTCATCTGTAGTTCCCGGAACCGGCGGCCTGGCCGCCGGTTCCGGCTTCATTCGGATGCACCAGATGATCGATAATTACAATAGACTGGGGAGAGGACGATCATGGAAGCAACGAGTAAACCGACAGTAGCGCGGCAGCCTCTGTGGTACCGGGTCGTCTACGACAAGGAGACGCGTTCGGTCGCGATCCAGGTTCTGACCCTGGCCCTGCTGTTTGCGTTTTTCTTCTATATCGTCCGCAATGCGGTTATTAACCTCGAAACCATCGGCAAGGGTTATAGCTTCAAGTTTCTCTGGGAAGCGTCCAATTACGATATCAACCAGCATCTGATCGATTACGATTCGCGCAGCCCGCACTGGCGGGCCACGATCGTCGGTATCATGAACACCCTGCTGGTTGCAATCACCGGTGTCATCGTCGCAACCATCGTCGGTTTCGTCATGGGCGTGTTGCGGTTGTCGCATAACTGGCTGATCAACAAGGTCGTCTACGTCTACATCGAATACGTGCGCAACGTGCCAGTGCTGCTGCATATCCTGATGGTGCACGGCGTCATCGTAAATACCCTGCCGAGACCAAAAAACGCGATCTCGCTCGAGGACACCTTTTTCCTTACCAACCGCGGATTTTATACGCCGAAACCGCTGTTCGAACCGGCGATGTGGGCCGTGTTCATCGCCTTTGTCATCGGTATCGGTTTCACCATCTGGTTCAGGCACTATGCCAAGAAGGTGCAGGATGCGACCGGCAAGATTTACCCGGTGTTCTGGATCAGCCTGGGCGCGATAATCGTGGTCCCGATCCTGGTCTATTTCGTCGTCGGTTCGCCGATGACATTCGAGATGGCCGAACTCACGGGCTTCAACTTCAAGGGCGGCATGGTACTGCGGCCCGAGTACCTTGCGCTGACGCTGGCGCTGGCGCTGTACACCGCGGCCTTCATCGCCGAAATCGTGCGCGCCGGTATCCAGGCGATCAGCCACGGGCAGACCGAGGCGGCCTATGCGCTCGGCATCAAGCCCAGCCGGACCATGTCGCTGGTCATCATCCCGCAGGCGCTGCGCGTGATCATCCCGCCGCTGTCGAGCCAGTACCTGAACCTGACCAAAAATTCGTCGCTGGCGATCGCGATCGGTTACATGGACATCGTTGCCACGATCGGCGGCATATCACTGAACCAGACCGGACGTGAAATGGAATGTATGACGATCGTGCTGGCACTATACCTGGCATTCTCATTGATGATATCGGCGTTCATGAACTGGTATAACAAGAAAATGAAACTGGTGGAGCGATGACATGAGCAGCGCTATCGAAGAAGGCAAGACCTACGAACCGGGTACCTATCCGGACCTGCCGCCGCCGGCCAGCACCGTCGGTATCATTGGCTGGGTGCGCGAGAACCTGCTGTCGTCGACAGCCAATATCGTCCTGACGATTTTAGCCGCTTATCTCATCTGGGTTGTTGTGCCGCCAAGCCTCAACTGGCTGTTCTTCAACGCGGTGTTCGAGGGAGCATCCCGTGACGAATGTCGCGCGGTCATGAACGAGGCCGGGGTCAAGGGGGCTTGCTGGGCATTCATCGGGCATCGCTTCGAGCTGTTCGTCTACGGTTTTTATCCCGAGGCTGAGCGCTGGCGCGTCAATGTATCCTTCTTCCTGATGCTGGCGGCGCTGGTGCCGATTTTGTACGACAAGACGCCGCAACGCGGTAGGATGATGATCGGCTCGGCGATCGCGCCATTCGTGATCGGCTGGTTGCTGATCGGCGGTCTCGGACTCGAACCGGTGCCGACCGACAAGTTCGGCGGCATCATGCTGACCCTGGTCATCGGTGTTACCGGCATCGTCGGTTCGTTGCCGCTCGGTATCGCGCTCGCACTCGGCCGGGCATCGCACCTGCCCGCGCTCAGAATGGTTTGCGTCGTGTTTATCGAATTCATTCGCGGGGTGCCGTTGATCACGCTGCTGTTTGTCGCGTCGACGATGCTGAACTACTTTCTGCCGCCGGGCACGACCTTCGACCTGCTGTTGCGGGTGCTGATCATGGTCACGCTATTCGCCTCGGCCTACCTTGCCGAGGTGGTGCGCGGCGGCCTGCAGGCGATTCCGAAAGGCCAGCAGGAAGCCGCCGATTCGATGGGGCTGAAATACTGGCAGTCGATGCGCCTGATCATTCTGCCGCAGGCGCTCAAGATTTCGATTCCTGGTATCGTCAACACCTTCATCGGCCTGTACAAGGATTCGACTCTGGTCATCATCATCGGCATGTTCGATCCGATCGGCGTCGGCCGCGCTTCGCTGGCCGATACCAAGTGGCAGGGTTTGTCGACCGAGGTTTACGTCTTCGTCGCCATCTTCTTTTTCATATCCTGTATCGCGATGGCGCGCTATTCGCTTTATCTCGAAAAGAAACTACATACCGGACATTAACGAGTAAAATCTTATGAGTACTCCAGAAGCTGAAGTCAGCACACAAGCCTCCGAAGGCAGCAATCTCCAGATCTCCGACGAGGTCGTGATCAAGATCAGGGATATGCACAAGTGGTATGGCGCTTTTCATGTTCTTAAGAACGTCAACCTGGAAGTCAATCGGGGCGAGAGGATCGTCATCTGCGGGCCGTCGGGCTCGGGCAAATCGACCTTGATCCGCTGCATCAACCGGCTCGAGGAGCACCAGCAGGGCGACATCATCGTCGACAACGTCGAGCTGACCAACGACCTGAAAAATATCGACGCGATCCGTCGCGAGGTCGGCATGGTGTTCCAGCACTTCAACCTGTTTCCGCATTTGACGGTCATGGAAAACTGCGCCCTGGCGCCGATCTGGGTCAAGCAGGTGCCGCGCAAGGAGGCCGAGGAAACCGCGATGAAATACCTCGAGCGGGTCAAGATTCCGGAGCAGGCTGACAAGTTCCCCGGGCAGCTGTCCGGCGGTCAGCAGCAGCGCGTCGCGATTGCGCGCTCATTGTGCATGAACCCGCGCATCATGCTGTTCGACGAGCCGACCTCGGCGCTCGACCCGGAAATGATCAAGGAAGTGCTCGACGTCATGATCGAGCTGGCAAAGGAGGGCATGACGATGCTGTGCGTTACCCACGAGATGGGATTCGCCAAGACCGTGGCCAACCGCGTTATATTCATGGATGGCGGCGAAATCATCGAGGAAAACGATCCGCACGAATTCTTCGACAATCCGCAGCACGAGCGCACCAAGCTGTTCCTGAGCCAGATTCTCGCGCACTAGAAACTACGGGGACAGTATACCTATTTGCCACGGCAAATAGGTATACTGTCCCCTTTCATTTCTAATCGGTGGTTCCCAGCAGTGCTTTCAGGTCGGCGAAGGTGTCGAGCCCGCGCTGGTGTTTCTCATCCTCCGACAGTTTGCTGATCGTGTGCTCCGCGCCCTCGAGATCGTCTTCCGGCAGTTCGTAGAGAAATCGGCTCGGCTCGCACTGCAGCAGGTCGCCGAACTTCTGCCGCGTTTTGGCGTAACTGAGGGTAAGGCTAGTGGCCGCGCGCGTGATGCCGACATAGGCCAGGCGGCGTTCCTCTTCGATACTCTCCGCGTCCTGCGACTGGTGGTGCGGCAGGCTGTCTTCCTCGAAGCCGACCAGGTAGACATGCTCGAACTCGAGCCCCTTGGCGGCGTGGATGGTCATTAGCTGCACCGCATCCTGCTGCTGTTTATCCTCGTTATTCTCGAGGATCGACATCAGCGACAGGCGGGATACGATGGCCTCCAGTTCCATAACATTTTCCATAGCGGCCTCGGCCTGCTTGCTGGAGCCGCTGGTTTCTTCCAGCCAGTCGCTGTATTCGAGCCGCGCCACCACGGTTTTACAGACGCTCATCGCGTCTTCGCGTTGCGCGTGATGCCGTAACTCCTCGAACAGGTCGATAAAACCCTGCAGCCGGATACGGGCGCGGTTGTTCAGCGACTCGAGTAGCCCCAGTTCCGACATGGCGCTATCGAGGCTGCGCCTGCGTGAGCCGGCATAGGTTGCCAGGGTCTTGATCGTGGCGGCGCCAATCTCGCGCCGCGGCACGTTGATGATCCGCAACAGCGCCTGGTCGTCGTCGGGATTGGCCAGCAGTCGCAGGTAGGCCATGATGTCCTTGATCTCGCGGCGCTCGAAAAAAGCATTGCCGCCGGTGATCTGGTAGGGAATGGAGTGATCGCGCAGCGCTTTTTCGTAATTGCGCGACTGGAAGTTGCTGCGGTACAGGATCGCGAAATTCCGGCAGGGCGTATTTTCCTGGAAGCGTTTGCTCAGGATATCGACCACGACGCGGTCGGCTTCGTCTTCGGCGTTCTTGCAGGGGAATACCCGGATCAGATCGCCGGCCCCGGACGCCGACCACAGCTTCTTTTCATACAGGTGATGGTTGTTGGCGATCAGGCGATTGGCGGCCCCCAGGATACGGTTGCTCGAGCGGTAGTTCTGCTCCAGCTTGATGACTTCCATACTCGGGAAATCCTGCTGCAGACGCTGCAGATTCTCGGGCCGGGCGCCGCGCCAGGCGTAGATCGACTGATCGTCGTCGCCGACCACGGTCAGTTTCTGGCGCAGCCCGCAGATCAGCTTGATCATTTCGTACTGGCTGGTGTTGGTGTCCTGGTACTCGTCGACCAGCAGGTAGCGGATTCGATCCTGCCACTTGTTCAGGGTTGCCGGGTCATTGCGAAAGATGACCACCGGCAGCATGATCAGGTCGTCGAAATCCATCGAGTTGCAGGCCAGCAGGTGCTGCCGGTACTCAGCGTACAGCCTGGCCTGACTTTGCATGAGCGGCGTGTCGGCCTGCGCCAGCGCGGCTTCGGGGTCGATAAAATCGTTTTTCCAGCGGCTGATCTGGTACAGGGTTTGCCTGGTATGCTCGGCGTCCTGCAGGTCACGGTGCGCCAGTTCCGCGAGGCAGGTTTCGACGTCGCGCGCGTCCATGATGCTGAAGCCGCGGCGGTAGCCGAGACTGTGGGCTTCCTGCAGCAGGATACGCTGCCCAAGGCTGTGGAAGGTCGAAATCTTGAGGCCCCTGGTGGTTTTACCGCCGAGCAGCCGTGCCACCCGTTGCTTCATTTCGCGCGCGGCCTTGTTGGTAAAAGTAACCGCGCAGACCTGCTGCGCGGCGTAACCATGATCGATCAGCCACGCGATCTTGCGGGTGATTACCCCGGTTTTACCGCTGCCGGCACCGGCCAGCACCAGGCAGGGGCGATCGATACATTTAACCGCCTGACGTTGCGGTCGATTGAGATCTTTCAGGTTCAAGGGTGCTAAACTACCGTGCCAGCAGGGTTAACAATTCAATACTCGGGTAATAACAACCGAATGACGCAATTTCTTATCGATGATGCCGGCTGGGTGCAATCCGCGGAAGTGATCAGGTCACCCAATTTCGATGCCCGGCCTGACGATGCACGGATAAAACTAATCGTCGTGCACGGCATAAGTTTACCACCAGGTGAATACGGAGGTGGATATATCCAGGAATTTTTTTGCAATAACCTGGATCCCGCCGCTCACGGCTATTTCGAATCGATTTGCGAGATGACGGTGTCGGCCCACTGCCTGATCGAGCGCGACGGTAACCTGCTTCAGTTCGTGTCTTTCCTGGACCGGGCCTGGCATGCGGGCGAATCGGAGTGGCGCGGCGAGACGGCCTGCAATAACTACTCGGTTGGTATCGAACTCGAAGGCAGCGACGATCAGGCCTATGCCAGTGCCCAGTACCACAGCCTGGCCAGCCTGGTCGCGGCGCTGCGGGCAAAGTACCCCGCTATCGACGCCGACGCGATCGCCGGCCACAGCGATATTGCTCCCGATCGCAAGACCGACCCCGGCCCCGCCTTCGAATGGGCCAGACTGGATCAACTTCTGACGGACAAGATCGTCTAGCACTCTCTCGCGGAGAACTCGGGTAAAACAAGAGTTGAGGTGGTAATCCAGCGCTGGAATACCGTCCAGACGGATGCTTACTGCATTTATCGCAGCGTTTCGCGCAAGAATCTCTATTTGGATGTCAGCTGACGAAGCCTGGTTCGGGCTCAGGCTTTATCGAGGGCGACCCACTGATCGTTGAGAAAGGCTTCCAGCGGCTTGTAGCGTCGCTTGTAGCTCATTTTATTGCAGTCACGAATCCAGTACCCAAGATAGAGATAATCCAGGTCGCGTAGCTGGGTCTCGTTGATCTGGCTCAGGATGGCGAAATGCCCGGGGCTGCGGTCGGCATAATCCGGATCGAAAAAGGTATAAACCGCGGATAATCCGCTATCGGTAATATCACAAACCGCGACCGCGATCAGTATGCGGTTGAGGCGATACTCGAAAAACAGGGTGTCGGTCCAGTCACAGATCAAAAATCGGTGATAGTCCGATTTATTCGGATTGGCCATGCTGCCGTCATCGTGGCGGCTGTTGATATAGCGTCGATACAGATCGAAATGCTCGTCGCGGTAACGCCCCGGCATGATGCTGATGCGGATGTCGGAGTTGCGCTTGATCGCGCGCTGTTCGTTACGCGAGTAGCGGTGTTTCCGCACCGGGACACGAACCGATATGCATTCCTGGCATTGCGGGCAATGCGGCCGGTAAATATACCCACCGGAACGGCGAAACCCGTGTTGAATCAATTCGTTATAGGTTTTCATGTCCATATCCATATGGGGATTAGCGAACGCGCTAACCGATTTACGGTTATCCAGGTAGCTGCACGGCTCGGGTGCAGATGCAAAGAAATTAATTTTTACCTGATCGTTCATTAATCGAAAATATGCGAATTGATCTACTTAGTTTAGAACGTAATTCAGAACTTGTAACGCAAATTTGAGGTTAAATATTGCAGCCTGGAGATCGCTTCTCGGCCGCGCGAAAGCGCTTTAAGGCGCCATTTAGATAGCCGGCAGGTCGAAGAAAACCCTACTATTTTCAAGGGCTTGAGCGGCCAGCTGCGCTTCTGGCTCATCCCTGTGACGGGCCACCGCCCGCAGGATATGGGGCAGATTGGCCGGCTCGTTGCTGCGGCTCGGCGATTTGGGCTCGAGATCGCGCGGCAACAGGTAAGGCGCATCGGTTTCCAGCAGCAGCCGGTTCGCGGGGACCAGTTTGACTACTTGCTGCAGTTCCAGCCCGCGGCGCTCATCGCAAATCCAGCCGGTAATACCGATGTAGCAGTCCAGGTCGAGGTAATGCATCAAAGCTTCGCGACTGTCGGTAAAGCAATGTACGACCACCCGGCCGATGGCATCGCGCGCGTCACCGAGCATTTCGACGAAGCGCTGATGGGCGTCGCGTTGATGGCAGAACAGCGGCATCTGCAGTCGTGCCGCCAGTTCGAGTTGTTGTTCGAAGGCGAGTTCCTGCGCCGCGGGCGGCGAATAATTGCGATTGAAATCAAGCCCGGTTTCACCGATTGCGTGTACGCAATCCTGCTGCGCCATGCTCTCTAATGCGCTAAGGCTGTCTGCGTTCCACTCGCTGGCGTGATGGGGATGGATGCCGCAGGTGGAGACCAGGCGGTCGGGATAGCGCTGGCAGAGCGCGATCGCCTGCCGGCTTTCCTCGATCGAGGTCCCGGTCACGACCATTTGCCCGACACCGGCCTCCGCGGCGCGCTGCATGACCGCTTCCAGGTCGCGCAGCAGGCTCTTGTTGGTCAGGTTGACCCCGATATCGACGAGTTCGATCACTGGCGGATACCGGTGCCGCGCTCGAGCAGGACCAGGCAAACCACGAACAGTAGCGCGATGAAGCTGAGGATGACCAGCAGCGCCGATATCAGCTCGATATCGCTGGCGCCACGGAAACCGTAGCGAAAGCTGTTGACCATGTACAGAATGGGATTGCCGAGCGACACCTGCTGCCAGAATTCGGGCAGCAGCTTGATCGAGTAAAAAATACCGCCGAGATAGGTCAGTGGGGTCAGCACGAAGGTCGGCACGATGCTGATATCGTCGAAACTGTTGGCAAAAATAGCGTTGATCAGTCCGGCCATGGCGAACAGGCAGGATGTCAGCAGCGCAACCAGCAGGACGATCGAGGGGCTGTGAACGCTAAACTCGGTGAACAGTAACGAAACCAGGGTAACGGCGACACCAACGCTCAATCCACGAGCGACGCCGCCGGTGACGAAACCCAGCAAGATTACCAGGTTCGGTACCGGCGCGACCTGCATCTCTTCGATGTGACGGGAGTACTTGGCGCCGTAAAACGAAGACACGACGTTGGCGTAGGAATTGGTGATGATCGACATCATCACCAGCCCCGGCATGATGAAATCGATATAGAGCATCCCATCCATTTCACCGATACGTTGCCCGATCAGGTTGCCGAAGATGATGAAGTACAGCGCCACCATGACCACCGGCGGGACGATCGTCTGCACCCAGATCCGGGTAAAGCGCATGATTTCCTTGCGCGCAATCGTCAGGTAGGCGATCCAGAACTGGCGCAGCATCAGGCAAGCTTCTCGGTATCGGGTTTGGCCGTCATCTTGACGAACAGCTCCTCGAGGCGATTCACCTTGTTGCGCATGCGCTCGACGACGATACCCCGGGTCTCGAGTTCGCCGACTAAATCGTTGATCGACAGCGCTTCGGGCACTTCTACCTCGATGCTTTGCTGATCCAGTTGAACCACGTTATCGAAGCGCTCGAGCTGCGGCGCCTGCGCCAGCTCTTCGCGCAAGTAAAGGACGAAGGTTTCGCTGTTGAGCTGCTTGAGCAGAGATTTCATGCTGCTGTTCTGGATAATACTGCCGTCGTCGATGATCGCCACGTTGCGGCACATGCGCTCGGCTTCTTCCAGGTAGTGGGTGGTCAGAATGATCGTGGTCCCCTGGTCGTTGATCTGGTCGAGAAAATTCCACATCGTGCGTCGTAATTCGATATCGACGCCAGCGGTCGGCTCGTCCAGGATCAACAGCTGTGGTTTGTGCACCAGCGCGCGCGCGATCATCAGCCGCCGCTTCATCCCGCCCGACAGGCGTCGCGCCTGCGAGCGGCGATGCTGCCACAGGCCGAGCTGCTTCAGGTAGCGTTCGGTTTCCTGCCGCGCGATGCGGGCTGGGACGCCATAATAGCCCGCCTGGTTGACGACGATTTCCTCGACCGGCTCGAAGGTATTGAAGTTGAACTCCTGTGGCACCGAGCCCAGTAACGACTTGGCGACGAGAAACTCGTCGTCGATCGAGTGACCGAAGATGCGGACGCTGCCCTCGGTTTTGTTGACCAGGCCCGAGATAATGCCGATGCAGGTCGATTTCCCGGCACCGTTAGGGCCCAGCAGCGCGAAAAAATCGCCGGTTTCGACTTTAAGATCGATGCCCTTGAGTGCCTGCAGCCCGCTGGCGTAGGTTTTGTGCAGATTCTCTATTTCAAGTGCATACATTGCGGCCGCCACGTTCCAAACAGCGGACTAGCTTAGGCATTCACTTTTAAAAATCAAGCCCGACCCGTGTTAATCTGTCGCACTATGGAAGATACCTCGATCGTTTACGTTCTGTTTTTGATATTCAGCGGTGCCGCGATCCTGGCGACACTGGCCCTGAGCCTGCGCCAGTCGCTGATAATCGCTTATATCGGGCTCGGATTATTGATCGGGCCCTGGGGTATCAATCTCATTTCGGACCTCGTGCTGATACAGAATATTGCCGACGTCGGCATCATTTTTCTGCTGTTTTTGCTGGGACTGCATTTGCACCCGCAACAGCTGTTGCGCCTCGCCGGGGAGACGGTGCTGGTTACGGGATTGAGTTCGATGGTCATACTAGCGCTGGGCTACGGTTATAGCCTGCTGTTCGGCTATAGCACGATCGAGGCGCTGGTTATCGGCGCCGCGCTGATGTTCTCGAGCACGATCATCGGGCTGAAACTGATACCCACCACGGTTCTGCACCATCAGCGCACCGGCGAGATCATCATCAGTATCCTGTTGCTGCAGGATATCATTGCGATTTTTCTGTTGCTGGCGATCGAGGGTGTCGCCAGCGATCGGGTTGGCTGGCTGGCGGTGAGCCAGCCGATGCTGGCGCTGCCCGCGCTGGTGGTGGGCGCCTACCTGCTGGAAAAGTATGTGCTGACTCGAATGATCGCGCGCTTCGACCGGATCCAGGAATACATCTTTCTACTGGCCATCGGCTGGTGCCTGGGTCTGGCCGAGGTGGCCGAATTGGTGGGTCTTTCCTACGAGATCGGTGCCTTTATTGCCGGCGTCAGCATCGCGCGCAGCTCGATAGCGCTGTTTATCGCGGAGAGCCTGAAACCGTTGCGCGATTTCTTCCTGATCATATTTTTTGTCGCGCTGGGTGCGGGCTTCAACCTGGACGTGTTGCCCGATATCTGGCTGGCCGCACTCGGCCTGAGCCTGATTGCGCTGCTGATCAAGCCCGCGCTTTATCGCTTGCTGATGATGAGGAGCAAGGAGACGGCGGGGCGCTCGACCGAGGTCGCGTTACGGCTCGGCCAGATGAGCGAGTTTTCGCTGCTGGTTGCGGTAATGGCGACCGAGCTTGCGATCATTGGCCCCGAGGTTTCCTACCTGATCCAGATTTCGACCCTGGTCAGTTTCGTGTTCTCGTCTTATTACATCGTGGCGCGCTACCCGACCCCGATCGCGCTCAACGACAAGCTGCGCCGGGATTGAAGCGCGAGATCGGTTTAAACTCAGGGCAAACGTTCGTTTTATCGGTGCAAAAATCATAGATTGATTTCAGGATTCTCGCGGGGTGTTCCGCAGCCCGGGGATAACTCTACCGCAGGGTATAATTCACAGAAATTCAGCTAAAACAACGCGTTAAGCTTTGATTCAGTTAGTTCTGCTTATAGTGCCAGCCATCCTTTTATAAGCAGGAGACTGGTATGAAAGCGCTCAAAACGACACTGTTAATAGCGATTCTGGTTTTTGCCGGCGCGGCCGCTGCGGGAGACGCCGGCCGCAAGCACGGCCACAAGAATCACGATTACTCACCGCGGCACGATCTCTACGACTATGCGAAAGTGATCGACGTGCAACCGATTTACCGTGAGGTGCGGGTTTCGAGGCCGGTGCGTGAATGCTGGGACGAGCCGGTTTATCACACCCGAAACGAAGGCCATAAATCGGCCGGCGGCATGCTCGCCGGCGGCTTGATCGGCGGCATCATCGGGCACCAGATCGGCAGCGGTCGCGGTAACAAGGTTGCCACCGCGGTGGGTACGCTGATCGGTGCGCAGATTGGTCACGAGGCGGTGAACGGCCATGTCCAGCAGCATAGCGAAACGGTTGTCGGTTACGAGGAGCACTGTAAGACCCGGCACCAGGTCAGCTATGACGAGGTTGTCGACGGTTACGACGTGACCTATAAGTATCGAGGCAGGCGTTATCATATCGAGACGCCCTACGATCCCGGCAAGCGCATTAAAGTGCGCATTCAAGTAACACCTGTGATTTAATCTTTGTGGCAGAAAGGTGGGCAATACGATGCGAGCGATAGTCATAGAAGACGATATCGATATCCAGCAGCAGATCGTCGAGCGGCTGAAAACCGAGGGTTTCGCGGTCGATGCCGCCGACAATGGCGACGATGGACTTTACCTGGTGCAGGAGTATCCGGCCGACGTCGCGATCGTCGACCTGGGGCTGCCGAAAATGTCGGGTCTCGAGATGATCAAAAAGGTGCGCGAACAGGGCATCAAGATTCCGATCCTGATTTTGACCGCCCGGGGACGCTGGCAGGACAAGGTCGAAGGGCTGGATGCGGGCGCCGACGATTACCTGGTCAAACCGTTCCACCACGAGGAAATGATGGCACGCATTCGCGTGCTGATTAGGCGCGCTTCCGGCTGGTCGGATTCGCGTATCGTCTGTTCGCCGGTGAGCCTCGATACCACCACCCAGCGGACCTATGTCGATGAGCGCGAACTGGACTTGACGGCTTACGAGTACAAGGTGCTGGAGTACCTGATGCTGCATGCCGGAGAGGTGATATCGAAGACCGTGTTAACCGAGCATTTATACGATGACGAATCGGATAACGACAGCAACGTGATAGAAGTGTTTATTCGCCGTTTGCGGCAAAAACTCGATCCGGATGAAAGCCTGAAACCGATCGAAACCCTGCGCGGCCGGGGTTATCGTTTCACGCTGGAACGGGCGCAGCAGACTTGACAGAACCGTGAAATCGATCAAGTCGAGGCTGACGCTGGTGTCGATGGTGGTGCTGGCTGTATTCATGGTGCTGACCGCGATCGCGCTCGAGCGAGCCGTGGTCAAGCGAGCCCTGCAGGCCGAGGAAGATGGCCTGCAATTGATGATCTATAGCCTGCTGGCGGCGGTTGATCGCGATGCTGGAGGGCGCAGTCTCACCGTAACCCCGAGTCGACTGTTCGAGCCTGGCCTGGTGACTCGAAACTCGGGGCTTTACGCGTTGCTGTACGACCGTGCTAAAAAGGAAATCTGGCGTTCCGATTCGATCACCACCCAGTTTCCCGCGATCGAGGTTATGGAAGTCGGGGACTGGAATTTCGAGATCGTCGAACAACAGACCACGCCTTACTTCCGACTCGGTTTCGCAATCCAGTGGCCGGATATAGACGAAAAACTGCAACGCTACGATGTCGTGGTGTGGCGCAACGCGGTCGGCTACTTCGAACAGTTGAACCGGTTTCGGCAGACCCTTTGGGCCTGGTTGATCATCACCACGATACTGTTACTGCTGGTGATGTACCTGGTCACGCGCTGGAGCCTGTTGCCATTGAAAAAAATCGGGCTCGAGGTCAAGGCCATCGAGGATCAGAAACAGTCGGGATTCGAGCAGGATTATCCCGACGAAATCGAGCCGTTGACCGAGAACCTGAACCTCCTGCTCAGCCGCGAACAGTACCAACGCCAGCGCTATCGCAACGCGATGGACGATCTTGCCCACAGTCTGAAAACGCCGCTGGCGGTGTTAACCGGGCTGGGTGACCAGGAAAAACTCGACCCCGCACAACTCGACACGCTGCGCGATCAAACCGAGCGTATGAACCAGATCGTATCCTACCAGCTGCAAAAGGCGACCAGCGTCTCCGATATCCGCATCACGCGGCCACTCGATCTGGTCGCGGTGATCGACAAACTGGTGTCTGCCCTCGAGAAGGTGTACCAGGAAAAAGCAATCAAGCTCGAGCGCAGGCTGCCACCGCGGATGCTGTTGCGCATGGACGAGGGGGATTGCCTCGAAGTGGTGGGAAACCTGCTCGATAACGCCTTCAAGTATGGTAGTCGCCGGATCACGATCAGCGGGCAGGTGCAGGATGACAAATCAACCGTGTTGATTATCGAGGACGATGGCGAAGGCCTGGGGGATAGCGAGATCGAGCAGATTATGAACCGGGGAACGAGACTCGACGAGGCCACCGAGGGTCAGGGTATCGGGCTTGCGGTAGTGGCCGACATCGTCGAGTCTTACAATATCGAACTCGAATTCTCTGCGGCAGGGCTGGGGGGGCTAGGGGTCAGCCTCCGGTTCCAGGGTGTTTGAACGAATCAGATTGCGAGGGATAACCAGAGGCCATATGCCAGCACCACTGCGCCTGGCAGATAAACCAGTCTGGCCTTCAGGCGTAACCGCACATCCGGAGATTTCATCTGCTTGAAATGTTGCAACCTGCGCATCGATTATTCCGCGTTTCCGGCTGGCCGCAAGCGGGGTTGCGGTTGAGCGGTCAGATCATCAGGTAACGCTTGTTACCCGTGCTCGGACTGTCAAAATAATCGCCGGCATCCTCGAAGCTGGTGGGCTCCCGAACTGGCTCCGACGAGACGTGTTCACTGACGCAAATACTGCAGCGATAGAA
>CAMYON010000075.1 GCA_947260025.1 uncultured Gammaproteobacteria bacterium | reverse complement strand
GCTATCCAACTGGCTGGCAACCCGCGGCGGATACCGCAACGTGGTAAACGTCAAGGACGGTATCACAGAATGGATAAGCGAAGGTCGCCCGGTCGGTAACGGGGGTAGCTGACGCCCCGCCCGTTTTACCTGCCTATAAAATCCTGGGCTGCGGATGAGGTCTCCTGTCGACCGGCACAGAGCATTCGACGTTTACCCGCTAAACGGGGCGTCCTGACTCCTGTCGGCATTCCTTCCGAAAAAGCGACGGCGCAGCGTTATCCCGATGTAGCCATTGCGCCCCGGTGCCGGTTCGAAATACCGCCCGCCAAAGGCGTTGATCCGAATGTTGTTATTGTAATCCTCGTCGAAAACGTTGTTGACTCCCAGAAAGGAAGCAAGCTCCCAGTCATCGAAAATTCCGTTATACCCAACGCGAAGGTTCGACACATTGCTGGAGCCGACGCTGGTTCGATTCGCATTGTCGGCATAGAGCTCACCGGTGTAGGTCGTATCCCATTTCGCGTATAAGCCTGAATCTCCAAACCAGGAAAAGTCCAGGTTCAGCAGGTTTCGAGGAATCCCGGGAATTCGATTGCCGTCGAACACGTTACCGTTGGCGTCGGTAAAACGATCGAACACGAAATCCGAATAGGTATAAGCCAAGGCAAAACGCAGCTGCGGCAAGAGTGAACGACTATACGACAGCTCCAGCCCGTCACGGCTGGACTCGCCGGCATTTTCATAGAAAGTTCGGCCGGGCTGGGACGGAAGTTCGAAGGGCGTTAACTCGTTTTCGATATCGATATGGAACAGGGCGGCTTCGAAGCGATAGCGATCGCCCCGGGTTTTAATGCCCACTTCGTAATTGGTGGATTCCTGCGGTTCGAGCGACTGGTTAAATCCGCCGCCGTCAGGATTGGCGAACTCGGTGGTCGTCGGTGTTTCGAACGCGGTCGAAATCGTTGCATAAAGCCGGGTGTCATTGCCGCGCCTGACGCTGATGCCGGCCATTGGGCTGAACTGGTCGAAGTCGATTTCGCCAGAATCGTCACCATCGGAGAGAAACCGATCATCGACATCGAAGTCTACCTCGTCATAGCGAATCCCGACGGTGAGTTCGGCAACTTCGTTTAGCCTGGTTTCGTTCTGCAAAAAAATTCCGACGGAGGTCACCAGTTCGTCTTGCTCGAACGTTTGCGCACCGGTCGCGCCCTGCAGGTTATCGAATCGACTGCGATCATCGTCCTGGCGATCGAAATCGCCGCCCAGCAAGAGCCGATTCGACTTGCCGCCCAGGTCACCTTCGACGGTATATGTCAGGCCGGCCCCGGAAAATCTCCGGTCTAGCTTCACAATGCCGCCATCCTGGAACGGGAGCCTGTTACTGAAATCTCGATCGCTACTGTAGACACGCGCGCTCAGTTCCCGGCCTTCGCTAAAATCCGTTTGATACAGCAAACCGATACGGGTTTGTTCCAGCGCCTCCCCGGCATCGAAGGCCAGGTTTGCCGCCCGCGCCTGGGTCGGATCGGCTTCGGCATCCTCCGCGGTGAGGCTGCCGGGATCCTTGGCGACAGGCTGGTCGGTATGATGAACCGTGGTTAGCAAGCTCGAGGATGCCGACAGCGTGGTTTCCAGACGCGTGTTGAGCTGCGTATTTTCGAACTCACTGTGATCGCGATAACCATCTATCGAAGTATCCGACAGGTTAACCAGGTAGTTCAGCTTGCCCGTATCGCCACCCAGTTTCAGCTGCGACTTGTCGAATCCAAAATCTCCGGTAGTGCCGCGGACTTCGAAGAAAGGTATCGCCGTTCCCTGCTCCGACTCGACCAGGATTGCCCCGCCCGAGGCGTTGCCGTACAACGAGGATGACGGGCCGCGAATGACGCTGATACTGGCGGCCGATCCGATGTCGATGCCATCGACCGACCCCTGACCGTCCGGCAGGGTTTCGGGAATTCCATCGACGATAATCTTGATCCCGCGAATACCAAAACTCGAACGGGCACCGAAACCCCTGATGGACGCTCGCAAATCCTGGGCAAAATTATACCGGTTGAGCATAAACAGACCCGGGACCTGTCTCAGGGACTCATCCAGTCCGAGCTGCTCGGCGCCGAGTTGTATCTGATCCTGTCCTACGATGCTGATTGCCGCAGGGATATCCATGGGATCTTTCTCTACCCTGGTCGCCGTTATCTCGATGGGCCCCATGCCCTTGTCCTGGGCCATGAGCGTCGACGAAGCCAGCAGCAAAGCTGCTATTGAAATTTTATTTGCTTGCATGCGTCGGCAGCGTTCCGTGCCTCATCGACACAATGACCACCACTCGTAGCGGCGCGAATACTTATTGTAGATATACTCCTTCGAACAGGGCCGCGCCTGCCTGGGCGGTATCGCTGACTGGTCTAACGGGCGAGTCACCTGCGGCTCTCTGGGGCACACCCTCGGCGGGCACAGTGGCTTGATGTCCATAATGCTGGCGCAAAGCGGCCGATTCAACCCATCGACGCAGACACAGGTGCATCCGGCCCGGCTGATATCACTCACTAAAACCGATCCGGCACCAAACAGTAACGAAGCTATAAAAACGATCGGTAATCTCAATTTGATTCGCAGAGGTCCTTTGCTGTTGCAACAGCAGTATATCTGTTTTCTGAAATACAGAACAAAGCAGGATAAAGGGCAGCTCCGGGGTCAGTATACTCATTTATCTACGCGCAACTGGTAGCCCGCAGTAGGTACATTGTTACCAAAACAGCTGTGATGCCGCGGGCAGCATGCTTCCAAAACGGAATCCATGATAGCCCGACTGCCGCGACCACGGGCTAAGTTGGTACACTTGGCTTATGGATTTTCAGCTTTCTTATTGTCCTGCATGACCCTGCGTTCACGTCAGACCCGATGGTTCGAAGTCTTCGTGCGCCGCGAACAGGTAGTCTATGCGCTCGAAGCGCTGGCTGGCACCCATTCAGTCCAGCTGGAACTGGACCCGCGCTTCAGCGGTTCGCTGAATATCAAGGAACTTAAGCAGCAAGTGCGGGAATTCGACCAACTGGCTGATTCGTACCGGGATCTGCTACCCGACAGCGCCCACAAGTCGACCCGTCTCGTCGGTCCGCCGGAAAAGCAGGTAGCTCGAATGCTGCGTCGATTGCGGCGCTGGTGCGACCGGCTCGAGTCGCTGCTCGCTGAAGCCGATGAATTAAATGCAAAGCGGGATAGACTGCAAGTGGTGGAGGAAGCCTCGAATGCGATGGGCGAATCCGCCAGTCAATTACCCCACATCGCCCATACCACCGATCTGTTGTTCAAACAACTTTATCGCTGTGCACCCCACCAGGTCGCAAGCGAGGTACTCAATAGTCACCTCGAGCAAACCTTTGTTGGAGAGGACCATTGCTTCGTGATGATCGCATGCCTGCCCCAGCAGCGCGACGAGGTCACCCGCCTTTTATCCCGGGCCGATTGTGAAGCGGTGGTAATCCCGCCGGATCTTGCCGAGCAACCCGAACAACAGTTACAGGACATTCGTCGGCGCTTGGAAAAAGCCCAGGCAGACCTCGAGCACACCGAGGCCTGGATCCGGGCGCTGCGCAACGATTCGCAGGTCGCCGAGGCACTGGCCAACATGGAAACCTTACGCTGGTTCACAGGGGCGGCGCACCATGTGGGCGTCAAGGATACCAGCTTCTGTCGCATCACCGGCTGGACCAGCGAAAGCGACCCCGAACGGCTCAAGACGGTGTTGAGTAAAGCACATGTCGAGGCGGAGATTCGATTTGCCCGGCCACCAGCAGGTGCAAAAGAGCCAGTCGCCAGTGCAACCAGCTGGTGGCGCCAACCATTTCAGATATTCACCATGATGTCGGGCGCACCATCGCCGGACGAAATTGATCCCACCGGCCTGCTGGCCATCGTGGTGCCCTTGCTATTCGGATATATGTTTCCCGATACCGGTCACGGGTTGATTATTGCCGCCGCCGGGCTGCTGCTTTCACGCTACAACTCCAAGGCTCGTTTCCTGATAAGTTGTGGACTGGTTTCAGCATTAATGGGCATCGTGTTCGACGATTTCTTCGGTTATCGAATGCTGAGTCAACCCTGGCAGATTCACGCCCAATGCTGAGTCAACCCTGGCAGATTCACGCCCTGGACAACCCGATTCTGGTCTTGATAATCCCCATGTTCTTCGGTGTGGGACTGCTGTTGCTGGGCCTGGTTTTCAACGGAATTGAACTTTACTGGCGTGGCCAGCTGCGGCAATGGTTGTTGCGAGACGCTGCGGTGCTGGCGATCTATGTCAGTCTTCTATCGAGCCTGCTGTACGCCGAAGCACTGCTCGCGACGGCGCTTGCATTACTCTGGTACCTGGCCGGCTCAGCGCTGAGGGGTTCGCATCGCCGGGCGTCACGGACCGCCATGGCAGTCGCTGAACTGGCGCACAGCACCTTGACACTGATCCTGAATACGATTTCATTTGCAAGGGTCGGTGCCTTTGCCCTGGCCCATGGCGGACTGTCCCTGGTGGTAGTCACTCTGATCGAAGCGGTGGAGACACCGGTCCTGTCGGCATTGCTCTTTATCATTGGTCATGCGATTGTCATCGCCCTGGAAGGACTGATAGTGTTTGTACAAACCTCTCGCCTGGTGTTGTTCGAATTCTTTACGCAGTTCCTGCGCGCAGATGGGCGATTCTTCCAGCCCCTGTCCTCGTCGGAATCGCCTCGTAATCGATAAGAGATTCCACCGTCGGCACAGTGGTCACTGGTTCAGGGAATTGTATTACTAGTCAAGCTAGCTGCCCTTCGTTGCAACGCTGGCCCACTTGAACGGACCGCTTGGGTAAACGGAAGGCCGACTGATATCGGAGTTACTTCGCCGCGATCTGTAATGCCTCGAGCGCATCGAGAATCGGTATCACGTAGTTTATATTCATGGAGCTACCATCCCTGGTAAACAAACCTGCCACCGTAATTCCAATAACGTTACCAGAACCATTGAAAACCGGGCCTCCGGAATTACCGGGATTGACCGCGGCATCGGTCTGGTAGTAATTGCGCTGATCGAGCACTCGCCTGGCGGAAATGATGCCACGGCTGATGGAAAAATCGAGTCGTTCATCCAGTGGGGTACCCACCACGTAAATCTCTTCACCGAGTGCAACGCCGTTGGCGTCGATCTGCATGGGTTCGGCTTCGAAGGGTTGCTCGAGTTTCAGTAATGCCACATCCCTGCCGGGATGGCTTCGTACAACCACTGCTCGCTGTTCCCTGCCGTTCATAATGACAATCACTTCCCGGTTCTGTCCAACCACGTGCTGATTGGTCAAAACATAACCGGGCGCGGAAATGACGAAACCGCTGCCGTGCCCTCCCGCGGTTCTGATGGTTACCGACGCCTTTTCTATTTCACCGGTCTTGCTGACAAATTTCGTATTCGGATCTCCATGAACAATATTGATGTCCTTTATCTGGTCCTCGTTTTCCGTAAATCCCGTCTCGAGTGTCGGGCTTGCCAGCAGGATATCTACGAAAGCCTGTTGCGCAAGCAAGTTCTCGGTGGCCTGCCGAAAGGCCAGTGACATGCTGACGGCAGCGCCCTTGTATCTCGCCGATTTTTTGAATTGATCGTCTATGCCTTCCGAGGTGGTCTTGAAAACAATCTGGCGGGCAAGGTTATCGAACACCGTCCATTCGATCTTCAGGTAGGTCGAGTTTTGCGTAAAGGTGCGCAAGTTCGACGCGCTGCGACTGCCGCAATGCAATAGCCGAATATCCGTAACGACGGCGGCAAGGCTTAAGTCGCTACCCGAACTTTGCTGCATGGCGAATGTTTTATCGCCGGCAATGGCATAACCGTTGTCTTCAAACACTGCGCCAAAGGGCTTAGCGAAATCGACCTGCTTGATAATATACTTCGCGTTGTTGAGCGTCAGGTTACCCTGCAGCAGGCAGGGAAAAGCCGAAGCCGGAGCTTTGTCGCTTTGACGCAATTTAGCCGCCTTTATGCCGGCTTCGCGCGTGTACTTGTAGGTCTTGCCGAGTCCATTTTCGACTTCGGAATCTCCCTCGTATTCAAGCGATAGATGCTCGAGCAGTACGGTCTTGGCCGCGCCGGCCGAAGCATTCTTGATCGGCTCCAGTTTCGCTATCGTCGGAAACCTGGCGGTTGAGGTAGTTTTCTTCGGCTTGATCTTGACGACTTCAGGCTCCACCTGCAGTTGCTTGGGCGGTTTATCGGTGAAATGCACCTCGCCATTCTCGTCAGTCCATTTATACACCTGGGCCTGAATACCCTGTGCCGCAAACAGCGTCGCGATGATCGACGTAACCAACGAATGACGCAATATCTTATTCATAACCAACCATTCCTCGCCTGGGTGATTCGTAGCAGGACAACCTGCAAATGGCTCCGAGATTGACTGAGCACTGTTACGATTATAGTTAATACAGCGAATTTTTTGGTTTTCCACCGGCACAGGCCAAACAGAGGAGCATGAAGCCGGATCCGGCCTACACGCCTCCGTTCAGCGAGATTAACGTAACGTATAACTCAGCTCATCGTTGAGAGGTGAAAAGTGCACAGTGGTCTTGATTCGAGCATGGAGCGAGAGATGTAGCCGATACTCAGCGGCCTTTAAAAAGCGAGCCAAGTATGCCGCGCACGAGCGCCCTGCCCGCTCTGCCGCCGAGACTGCGTACAACACTCTTGGCAAAGGTTTCTACCAAACCTTGTCGCGGACGACCTCGGGGTTTCGGTGCGGCAGGTGTTCGCTTTCGGGGCAGTTTTTTTTCTGCGGCGGCCCTGGCCGCAGCTTCGGCACGACTTGCGAGCTTCTCGAACGCCGATTCGCGATCGACGGCGGTATCGTATTTGTCACCATGCGGGCTCTCCATCATGACCGCCGAGATTTCTGCCTTGCGGGCCGCACCTATTCTCGAAACCGGGGGCTTTACCAGAGCCCGCTTTACGAATGAAGGCGAACCATTTGCCATTAAGGTTGAAACAAGCGCTTCGCCCACTCCCATTTCACCGATTGCATCCTGTACCGAGAAGCTCTTATCGCTACGAAAGGTTTGCGCTGCAGTTTTCACCGCTTTTTGCTCTCTCGGTGTAAAGGCGCGCAGCGCATGCTGCACACGATTTCCCAGTTGGCCCAACACGGAATCCGGGATATCTCCTGGGCTCTGGCTAATGAAATAAATCCCGACTCCCTTGGATCGGATCAACCGAACCACCTGCTCGATCTTGTCGATCAGTGATCTCGGTGTATTCTTGAACATCAGGTGCGCTTCATCAAAAAATACTACCAGTTTCGGTTTTTCGGGATCACCGACTTCGGGCAGGTTTTCGAACAATTCAGACATTAGCCATAACAGCAAGGTCGAATAAACGGCGGGTTCATGAATCAGTTTATTCGCCACCAGCACGTTAACGTAACCGACACCCTGGTCGTCGACCTGCATCAGGTCTTCCAGTTCGAGCATGGGTTCACCAAAAAACTTTTTAGCGCCGCTTCTTTCGAGCACCAGCAGCCGTCGTTGTATGGCGCCGACCGAACTCGACGAGACGTTGCCGTACAAACTGCTGAGCTCGGCCGAAGCTTCCGCGACATGCCGTAACATGGCGCGCAGGTCCTTCAGATCCAGCAACAGCATACCGTTATCATCGGCTACCGCGAAGGCGATATTCAACACCCCTTCCTGGATTTCGTTCAGACCCATCAGACGCGATAACAACACCGGCCCCATATCGGATATGGTGGCTCGTATGGGATGCCCCTGCTTGCCATAAAGGTCCCAGAATACGGTAGGACACCCGCGCCATTGGTCCACCGGCAGTCCAAGAGCCTGCAACCTTTCGTTAACCTTTGGGTGGGGTTTACCTGGCTGGCTGATACCTGAAATATCGCCCTTGACGTCGGCCAGAAACACCGGCACTCCCTGCTGCGAGAAACTCTCTGCGAGAGCCTGCAAGGTGACGGTTTTGCCGGTACCGGTCGCGCCGGCGATAAGACCGTGTCGGTTCGCGCGTTTAAGATCAAGGCATACCGGATAAACTCCTTCCGTACGAGCTTTATCCTGTGTCGCATATCCCAGCAGTATATTTTTTTCTACCATCGTTTCAGCCTGTCTCGTTCATCCTGAAAAATTAACAAACCTCCGGGTCGGGCATGCCATCTCCAGATAGTTGGGGCAGCGATCATCCTCTATCGCATATCGCATTGCAACCAATGTAATCTGAAATGCGGGCAGGTGTCTCGAGCGACAGCCACGATAGACAGAACTTCGAACCTCGTTTATTCGAGTTCCTGGAATGCCAATTAAACTCTCCCCTAAATACAAACATTTATTGATACTATAGCGCTCCGAATCCTGGTAATTATCGGCGAGGTAAACCTTTGAAACAACGCATCCGCTCAGTTCTGTTGGCAATGGTATTTTCCGCGTCGACGGGGCTACCGGTTGCCCTCGCGCAGACCAGCGAGCCAGCATCAGGCACCCAGGCCGAGGAAACCGATGCCTCGCAGCCGTCCGCGGAGCAGGCAGAGCAGACGATCCGCCGGCTCCAGACCATTAAATCAGTGCTCGAAAACAGGCGCCAGCAGGTCAGAGACCTGCTCGAGCAACTCGCCGATGCGGATGAACTAAGCAAGCCAAAGATTCGCGAACAGATCACTGAGCTGCAGCAGAGAATTCGCGAGCTAACCGATTCGTTCGAGCGCACCGCGAGTAACGGCGTTAACCTGGGCAACCTGGACGACTCGCAGGATGAGAAATTCGACTGGCACCAGGAACTCGCCCTGATCGCCCGGCCGGTCATCGATGGCCTCAAGAGCGCGACCGAAAAACCCCGCAGGATTGCGGAGCTGCAAACCTCGATCAACCTGTACCAGCAACAAGTCGAAGCGACGCGCAAGGCGCTCGAGGCTCTGTCCCGGCTGGAGCAGCAGGAGATTCCGGCGGAGGTCGCCGATAGCATCGCCGAAGTCGAGAACGCCTGGCGTCAGCGTAACGCAGAAATCGAGCAATCGCTGGTCGCAGCGCAAGACGAGCTGAAGTTTCTCGAGGCCGCTGAAAGCCGGATGCTGGAGACTGTCGGCAGCGCGGTGTACGAGTTCATCCTCGGCCGGGGGCTTACGCTGGTGCTGGCGCTGGTCGCCGGTATCGTCCTGTGGTACCTGATGCGCGCACTGCGCCGGCTGGTTCGCAGCAGGCGACAATCGGTTCCCGACCGGGAGCAGGCGGCGAGAATTCGGCTGCTGGCTTACGGCTACCATTTGCTAACGATCGTGCTGGTTGCCTTCGCCGTGCTGTCGGTATTCTACCTGCGCGGTGACGTACTGCTGCTGTCGCTGGCGATTATCGCCCTGGTGATGCTGGCGCTGGGCGTCTGGCGATTCCTGCCGGGCTACGTCCGCGAGGCCCGCCTGCTGTTGAACGCGGGCGCCGCGCGCGAAGGCGAACGCGTTATTTACAACGGTCTGCCGTTTCGCATCGCCTCGCTGAACCTCTATTCCGAGTTGCGCAATCCCGAGCTGGAAGGCACCGTTCGCCTGCCCTTAGCGACACTTTCCGAGTTGATTTCCCGTTATCCCGGTGACGAGGACTGGTTTCCCTGCAGCGTCGGAGACTACCTGTTATTGCCGGACGGTAGTCTCGCCCAGGTTCTGCAACAGAGCGTCGAACGAGTCCAGCTCAAGGTGGTCGGCAGCATCGTGCAATATGCCAGCGCGGATTTTTTACAACTCAACATGCGCAACCTGACGCGTGAGGGATTTGGCATCATCGCCAACTTCGGCATCGACTATCAGCACCAGTCGATTGCACTCGATCAGGTACCCGAGCGCCTGAAATCGGGTCTGATCGATGCCTTCCGGGAGGCCGAACTCGAGGACGACCTCAAAAACCTGGTCGTAGATTTCAGTGCCGCGGCCACCAATTCTCTGGACTACCTGATTTACGCGACGATGGACGGGCGCTGCGCGTCTTCGTACTTTGCGATTCAACGCATGATCCAGCAAACCTGCGTGGAGATCTGCAACCGGGAAAACTGGACCATCCCGTTTGCGCAGGTCACCATCCACCAGGGCGAATAACGCCAGGGGGAATATTGTGTTAGACGCTCGCTTGCCATGCCCACGCCAGTCCCGCAGCCCGGACCAGGCTGTATTGAATTACTTATAAATACACTCGGACTCGGGTTAAGATTTTAGTCCCCTGTCAACCTGGCCAAAGGCAACGTTACTTGTCCCGCTATAACCTCCCCATCGAAGATTGCCTGGATACGCTCAAACAGCGCCTGTGCGAGCGTGACGAGGTGGTGCTGCAGGCACCGCCCGGCGCCGGCAAAACGACGGTGGTTCCGCTGGCGCTGCTGGACGAGCAGTGGCTTCGGGGCAAAAAGATTCTGATGCTGGAACCGCGGCGAATAGCGACCAGAACCGCCGCCTTTCGCATGGCCGGCCTGCTGCACCAGGACCCTGGTCAAACCGTCGGCTATCGCATGCGCCTCGAATCGAAAATCGGCAGGCAAGGCAGAATCGAAATCATTACCGAGGGCATCCTGGTCAGAATGCTGCAACAGGACCCATCGCTGGCCGACGTCGGCCTGGTGATATTCGACGAGTTCCACGAACGCAATCTCGATTCCGATCTGGCGCTGGCGCTGTGCCTCAAAGGCCGCGCGTTGTTCAGAAGCCAGACCGGGGATGAAACTTCCTGTTTGAAAATCCTCGTCATGTCGGCCACGCTCGATAGCGAGCGGATCGCGGAATTGCTGGATAACGCCCCTGTCGTGACGAGCACAGGCAAGCTGTTTCCCGTGGATATCGTTTACGGCCGCGCCCGAAAACCACAGGATAGAATGGTCGATCGCGTGGTCGACACGATCAAGCAGGCGCAGCAGGACAATCCGGCGAGCAGTGTGCTCGCTTTCCTGCCCGGCCAGGGGGAGATTCACCGCGCTGCCGAAGCCCTGTCGGACTGGCTGCTGGAGAGGAAAATCGAGCGCGTCCACCTGCACCCGCTGTACGGTAATTTATCGATAGCAGACCAGCAACTTGCGATCGCGCCGCTGTCCGGCAAGCGGTCCCACGATCAGAAGGTGGTGCTAGCAACGAATATTGCAGAAACCAGCCTCACCATCGAAGGCGTCGATGTTGTCGTCGATTCCGGCCTCGCAAGGGAAGCCCATTTCGACCCGACGACCGGCATGTCCGGATTACATACGGTCAAGATTTCAAACGCTTCCAGCGAGCAGCGCGCGGGGCGGGCAGGCCGGCTTGGGCCTGGCAAGTGTTATCGGCTCTGGTCGGCCGAACAGCAGCGGCAACTCACGGCACACGCCGCGCCAGAGATATTGAAGGCAGACCTGGCGCCGCTGGCGCTGCAATTACTGCAGTGGGGCGTGGACAATCCGACCGAGTTAAGCTGGCTGGACCCGCCGCCGGCAGGGCACTGGCAACAGGCAATCGACCTGCTCGAATCGCTCGGCGCACTGGAGCACAAAAAAAATGCGCTGGTACTCACGGCCCATGGCCAGGCGATGACCGCGCTGCCCGTCCACCCCAGGCTAGCGCATTTGCTGTTGCGCGGCGCCGAAACCGGCTTCACCCAACCCGCATCGCTGCTGGCAAGCCTGCTGTCCGATCGCGACCCCTTGAGCCAGGAAACCCCGGATATCGGCTATCGACTCGATGTTCTGACGGGCGAAACTTCTTGCCCGCCACGGCATCGGGGGTGGTTAAACCGAACCCGCCAGCTGGCGCGGCAGTTGGAGCAGCAGGTTGAAAAACTGAAAATCCAAAAGCCCGGCGTGAGCTATTTACTGGGAGAAGCCGAGGTGCCGGGGTTTTTACTCGCCTGCGCATACCCCGATCGAATTGCCCGCAGTCGTCACTCGGGTGGCTACCAGCTGGCCAATGGCCGCAGCGCCAATATCGCAGGCACTCACCGTCTGGGCCAGAACCGCTGGCTCGCCGTCGCCGAGATCAGCGGCATCGCCGGCGGCAAGGGCGATGTTATCCGGTCCGCGGCGGCGCTCGACGAAAAGCTGTTTGCCACGGCCCTGCAAGATTTCGTTCGGCTCGAAACCGTTGCCGAATGGGATAAGAAAAACAAACGATTCGTTGCCGAAGAGCGGCAAAAAATCGGGGCCCTGGTATTACAAAAGAAGATTCTCGAAAAGATTCCTACGGAGGTAAAAGCAAGGGCATTGATTCAATATCTCCGCGGCGACGCGCTGCAGCCCCTGCCCTGGACGCCCGGGCTGCGCCAATGGTGCGCCCGGGTAGAACTGCTGCGATCGATCGAAACGGAACAGGGCTGGCCCGACGTTAGCCAGCAGGCTTTGCTAGACACGCTCGACGACTGGTTAGCGCCCTATCTCGACGACGTCAATTCGCTGCAGGATTTCAAGAAGCTCGACCTGAATGCAATCCTCCTGGCATTGCTGCCCTGGGATCAGCAGCAGAGATTAAACCAACTGGCACCGGTGCGTTTAACCGTGCCATCCGGCTCGTCCATCGCGATCGATTACACGCAAACCCCTCCGGTACTGGCGGTTAAGCTGCAGGAAATGTTCGGTTGCGAGCAAACCCCGAGCGTGGCCGCCGGGAAAGTCCCCCTCGTCGTGCACCTGCTATCTCCCGCAGGCCGGCCACTGCAAATTACGCAGGATCTCGCCGGCTTCTGGCGCTCCTCTTATCAAGACGTTAAAAAAGAAATGAAGGGGCGCTATCCGAAGCACCCCTGGCCCGACGACCCGTTAATCGCGATTGCGACCCGCAAGACAAAGCGTCGAGGATAAGCGGAATAAATCCCTGGAATAATCGTCAAGATTGGAGCGGGGTACGAGGTTCGAACTCGCGACATTCAGCTTGGGAAGCTGACGCTCTACCAACTGAGCTAACCCCGCGTCGAGCCATCAATTGCGAAAGACAGCAACTATGAGTTCAATCGTCGCGCATACGCTCGACTCGTCGAACGCGTAAATACTCGTGCAGCAGCCCTGTTATCCGGTCAAGACTAGCCGTTCGCCGTGCGTCGCCCCGGATCGACCACCGACTCGATTTCGGTTTCGCCTTCGTCCAGCGCTACAAAGTCGTTGGCGATTGCAAGCAGATCCTTGATAACAAAAATTTTGCCGCCGATGACGACAGGTTGCAGCAGGTTCACGAAACCCGCTTCGAACCGCACCCTCATTCTGTTCTTCAATAAAAAGGTGCCGTTGGTGGAATCGAGGTCACGCAGGTAAATTTTTCCATCACGGATACTGATTTCGGCGTGATGCTTGCTGGAGGTCGGCGAATCGATATAAATATGCCCTTCACGCCCAATGACAAAGGCACGACCTTCCATCTGTTCGATGTTCACGCTCAGATTGGTTCTCATTTTTACTGCGCTCGCTGTGTCGACTGGGCCTCGTAATCGCCCCGCCCTGACCGTGGCGGGTACGTAACTCGACCAATTCCATTAGCCAGGTAATCGATAAGATTAATCCAGGCCCGATTATTTTTATAGTGAAATAGTTGAGTTTAACGCATGTTTTTGTCGTTGGCGATGCTATCGAGGCGGGTTTCGAGCCTGCCTGCCCAATGCGTCCAACGGTCGAATGACGGCCATGCGACATTTACACTAACAAAAACATGGCCGGCCGGGGCAAGGCCACTATGGCCAGCAGCCTACATCCGCAACGCCGGCAATTCTTCTTCGGACGGGATAAATCGCAGTGCCACACCGTTGTTGCACCAGCGTTGCCCGGTAGGCCGCGGACCGTCGTCGAACACGTGTCCCTGGTGGCCACCACAGCGGGCGCAATGGTACTCGGTGCGGGGAATAAGCAGCTTCCAGTCGCGTTTGGTACCGGTATTGCCTTCGATTGCCTGGTAGAAACTCGGCCAGCCGGTGCCGCTATCGAACTTGGTTTCGGCCAGAAACAGTGGCAAATAACAGGCGGCGCAAACGTAGGTGCCGTCGCGCTTCTCGTCGTTCAGCGGGCTGGTCCAGGGACGCTCTGTCGCCTCTTCGAACAACACCTGGTATTGCTGCGCTTGCAGCAGTTGGCGCCACTCCTCGCGGGTTTTTTCGATGGCTGGGAAATCGCCCTTCATCGGGGAAGAATCCGTGGCCGCGGTAATGCCCCTGCCCGCCGCAAACGTGGAAACCGCAGTAATCGCACCGGCGATAAACAGTCGCCTGTCCATAAGAAGCTCTCCTCTAAGAATTCGATTACTAGGACAGTAAACTGCCGATAAAATTCCCTTCCTGGATAATGCAGGACGACCCCTGCGGCAGGTTCGAACCGCAACATCGGTTTACTGCGCCAGGCCATGCCACCATTGTTCGAGGGTTTCCTCGCTGCATTCGAGAACGCTTCCGAGTTCGCCGGTGCGTTCCTGCCAGACCGCTAGCGCCGCTTCGGGCACCGCTACCAGCAGCGGAATTCCGGCGGCAATCGTTTGCATTATCTCGTCACTCAAACCCTTGCCGTTTTGCTCCTGGTCACCGAATTTTTCCACCACGATCAGCTCCGGGCGCTCACCAATCGCGTTTCGAATAATCCCGGTGGTTTCGACCAGGGCTGAAACGTCGAGTCCGCACTCGTCGTCGCGTGTCACCGGGCGGGTTATCGGGAAACGGCAACCGGTGGACACGTCCACCGCGCAAAAGCCGGTGACGACACCCTCGGAATCGACAACAATTTCCTGCAGCAGGCCCGCAACAGACACATTACGCGCAACAGACACATTACGCGCCTTGAGGCGTTCGACGAACCGCTGCAACGCCTTTCGGTCACCGCTGCCCGGGGAATAAACCACCGCGGCGAATGCTACAGGGATCGAGTCGCCGGTCATTCTTCAGCCCCCAGCAAAGCCAGCCGAAAACGGTTCTTGAGCACGACGCCCTGCTTCGGCGGTAACACCAGTGGCGGAGTTTCCGCGCGGATCTTGATATTCAGGAATACCGGGGCTTTTCCATTTCGAATCAGGGGCAGCGCCGCCTCGAGTCCGGCATCGTCCCACACGGTATCACAAACCGGGAATCCGGCAGCAATCGCCATTGCTGCTAAATCGGCATTTCCCGCCGTATGGGTCGATTGCATCCCGGTCTCCCCGTAATGCTCGTTGTCGAGTACCACAATGCCGAGATTGGCCGGCGATTGGAGGGCGACCGTTGCGAGCGACCCCAGCCCCATCAACATTTCACCGTCGCCGGTCACGACCAGCACCCTGCGCCCAGGTTGCGACAGGGCCAGGCCCAGCCCCATCGGCACCGCGCCGCCCATTGCTCCCCACAGGGGAAAATTGAGCGGATCGTCACCGGCGGCGGTAATATCCCAGGCCGAAGCGCCAAGCCCGGCCACGACCAGCATGTCGCCGCGATCACGGAGTAATCTTGCGACAACTTGCCGGCGATACAGCGGGTAGTGTTTGCTGCGCTCTGAATCCATGCTTACTTGCCGAAGTTTTTTACGCCGAGAATGCGCTGCGATATCAGGACGGCGACGGCGGACGGTCCTTCGAAGGCCTTGCGCATCGCTGAGTCAACCACTTCCTCGAGCCGACCGCTTTCGTCGACCGGAAAAGTCAGGACACCGGCAGTCGTCAACAGTTTTTCGGTGTTCCGTCCCATCGGGATCTGCCAGGGATTGAATTCCCCGCATTCGCCTCGCATCGTCACCAGCATCACCAACGGCATTTCGCATACCCGCGGCAATGAAAGCATATTGAGGCAATTGCCGACGCCGCTGCTTTGCATCAACAATACGCCGCGGTCTCCGCCCAACCAGGCCCCGGCAAGTAGTGCCACACCTTCCTCCTCCGTCGTCAACGGCACCGAAACCATTTCGCGACTCTCGATACAGCGCTCGATCAGGTGCAGATGCCCGGCGTCCGGCACGTAGGCAACCTGACGGACCCGGTGCCGTAACAGCTTCTGGTAAATTTCTCCAGACCAGGTTGCTATATCTGTTTGAGTCATGAACAGCCCTTTGGTAATTATGGTGGCAACTAACTTTATCTCATTCCACCCGGATCGGGAGTAGTATAACCGCACCATCGCCGTAGACCCCAGCCTGCCACAGTCACCCCAATCCTCGGACTTACCAATCCCGGACAAAATTGGCCAGTATCAGTAGCACTCCGATCACCGAGAAGGCCCCGCCTACCAGGGCCAGCCGAGCGATGAGCCCGGAATAGGCGATACGCGCGAGCAGCGGGCTTGCCAGACGGTCCTTGAGCCAGAAAAGACCGATGATGAGCGCCAGCATAATGAGCCCGGTCACGAGAAAAAACATGGATAAAGCGCCTCGGCGTCGGTTCTGAATTTGGATCGGTAACGATTATCGTGATTATCGGGCTCTATGGCCACTACACGGGGCTGGATTAATTGCCCGCACCCACTTATCGTTTACTGGTTTACCCTGCTCGAGGTGAGCGGCGGCGGTTTTTTTACCGTCAGGTTAAAGCCGATAGACTTTCCGCTCACCCGTACCAAAAAGGAGCGCTATTGAAATACCTGTTCCTCGGCCTGTTTTTGTTGCTTGGCATACTGGCCTGTTTTCAGGCCTGGGACGGGTTTCAGTCCAGGCAATCCTTGCCGCTGGCCGCCAGTCACAACGAAACCGGATTTCGAGCGGTCGACTGCTGGTTTGAAAAAGGCCCCGGCTGGCCGCCGGTCGAATGCTACTACATGCAGGTACCGGAGCGGCACGCGGCGCCGAGCTCGAATTACATCCGTTTTCCGGTAGTGGTGTTTCGCGCTCCACCCGCGACCCGGACGCTTGCCCCGGTGTTGCATCTCGGCGCAGGCGGGCCCGGCGCGCCGATGTACCTCGACAACGAGGTTGTGGTGGAGGATCTGTGGCGATCGCTGGGAGACATGTCGATTTACCGGGGGCGAGACCTGGTCGTAATGGACCCGCGAGGTACCGGCCTGGCGCGACCGCTGCTGACCTGCCAGCAATTTGTCGATAACGAGCTGCTGCGTTTTCGAGAGAACCTGACGCTCGAGCAGGAAATGCGCGCTATCGACGAAGACTACCATCACTGCATCGACGCATTTATCGCGCAGGGCGTCGACCTCGCTGCCTACAACAGCATTGCGGTGGCGCGCGACGTGGAGGCCATGCGCCGGGCAGCCGTAATCGATCAATGGGTTTTGCTGGGTGTGTCCTACGCGGCTAACTATGCCATAACGATCGCCAGCGAATACCCGGAATCGATCGAATCGATGGTGCTGGACAGCACACGGGTATTGCGGGTCGGATTGCACCAGAACTATATCGAAACGATTACGGGGCCCTACCGGCAACTGTTTCGGTATTGCGACTACGACCAGGATTGCGCGCAGCCGATCGACGACCTCGAGGCACGGTTCTGGGCGCTTCACCAGGAGCTGAACGCTAACCCGCTGCCGGTTCGAATCAGCCACCCGAGTCAGCCCGGGGGAATTACGCTGGCCCTTAACGGCGAGCGATTCCTGGCAGCCGTTCTGGAAGGGGTCTACGGCGTCGAGATCTTTCGCGATTTACCAGACATCGTTACCGAACTCGAAGCGGGAGAGTACACCAGCATACGCCCCTATTTGTGGCTGCACGTCGATTACATGCTCGACCGAAGTTACGGCGACGTCAGCGCAACGGCGCATTACTGCTACGAGGAAAAACCGTTTATCGATTTCGAGCGTGTAAAGGGCCTGATCGAAGAGCTCCCGCCCGGTTACCTGCAGGACTCCGCCCGACTGATGTATGACTGGCCCGACTACTGCGAGCGAATGCAGGTTCTCGAAACTGCCGACAGGGTAATACCCTCGCAGCCGATAGCGATCCCGACGCTTTTTTTACATGGACGACTGGATACGGTTACCCCGCTGGGCGACGTAACAGCCATTCGATCATTTTTCGCAAATCACCAACTGTTAAGCTTCGAGTTATCGCATAGTATCCTCTCGAGCTCACGGTGCGCGCGCGAGCGTAGCGCGGCGTTCATCGAAAATCCGCTCAGCCCCGAAAGCCGATTGCGCTGTTAACGAGTCATCCAGACATGCAGCAACCAGAGTCCATGGAATCCCGCGACAATAGCGTAACCGACACCGGTCCCGTCTGGGGACTGCCGGGAACCATTCTATGGGGCCTGGTTATTGGCGTAGTTTTTGTATTCGCCCAGGTATTCGGCATGGGGCTGTTCATCGGCTTGAGCCAACCAGGTGTCGACGAATCCAGCATCGGGCAGTTGATGCGTGAGCACCAGCTTCATGGCATTGGAATATCGCTCGGCGTTTATTGCTCGGTTATATTCTGCCTGCCGGTTCTGCTCAGCGCGATAATACTGAAAAGGGGCGCGAGCGTTAAACGCTACCTGGGTCTCCGCTGGTTCGAACTGCGCGCTTTCGGTTACTGGTTTCTGATTGTATTTGCCTGCCTGCTGGCTTACGACGGCCTCGCATTTTTGCTGGGTATCGAGATCGTTCCGGACTTTTCGATCGCCATTTACGAATCTGCCCAGGGTTCGTGGATACTATGGCTGGCAATAGTACTGGCCGCACCGCTGCTCGAAGAAATGTTATTCAGGGGCTTCCTGTTTTCCGGAATCGCGACCTCGTTTGCGGGACCTTCCGGTGCCATCGTAACGACATCACTGCTGTGGGCGGTCATTCATGTCCAGTACGACTACTTCTGGATGCTGAGTATTTTCATTATTGGCCTCTCGCTCGGGATGGTGCGCTACAAAACCGGCTCCATCCTGCTGACTTTCGCCCTGCACGCCGCGATAAACCTGGCGGCGATGGTGGCTACCGCGCTCGCAGTCTCCTGAAGGGACCTACCAGTTCAGCGCCTGACTGATTACGGCCTGTCCCTGACCGCTTGTTTCAACGGGTGAGATGCGAAGAATTTCCAGAGGCCGCGCTTGATGTCGGGGGCATCGGGAAAACTGAAATCTCCGGGATTGCCGCCGTACCAGCCATGGCCCGGGCCCTGCAGGAACAGCGTTTCGATCACCGATTTACCGCCATCGTTACGATATTCGCTGTGCTCCCAGCGGGTGCCCTTTTCCTGCCCTGCGTATTTTCTGAACGCGCGGCGCGTATCGATACCGAAACAGTGTCCCCAGCTATCTCGCAGCACTTTGGCGGATTTGACGTCGACCCTGTCGTCATTTTTCGAATGCACGATCTGAATCGGCACCGCCCGTGCGGCTGCACCCATCTCGTCCTGCATCGCGGATACAATCGCAACCACCGGCCGGTTACGTGGCTCCGGGTTGAGTTCATGCCGCACGGCATCGGCCTTTTCCGCGTAGGGCACCCCGGCAACCGCCGCGCCCGAGGCTATCTTGTCGGCGTGCGCCACCATCATCGCCACGGCCATGCCCGCGCCGGACGACAGGCCGCAAACGTGAATCCGGTGCGGATCAACCGGGTAATGAAGCTTGATCTCCTCGATAATCTGCCACAGGTCTTCGACCTCGCCGGCGCCCGCGTGTATTTCGCGATCGAACCACCAGCCCCAGCAGTTCCGGTTGCGCATTCCCCGGTAGCTGGTAACGAACGGATAAGCGACCAGGAAGCCGTGCCGATCCGCCAGTTCATTGAACCCGGTTATTTTCTCGATATCGCGATTGTCCTGTCGGCAACCGTGCAGCACCACCACCAGCGAGCGCGGCCGCCTGCCCGCATCGCCGCGCGGCACGTGAACCAGGTAGCGACGCGTCCTCGATCCCGGGTAAGACCTTGCCTCGAAGGTATGCGTGACGTCGTTCGGCAGCGCTTCGCGTCTGCGTTCGCGCCAGGCGATAAACGCCGCCTGGATGCCGCCCCGAAACGGTGCCCGCACCAGTTTCTTTAAATTGGCCCATCGAAAAATCGCACGAATCTTGTGCAATGAGTCGCTTAACACTTGATAGCTTTCCCTGTCAGGTTAACTGCCGATTCACCAAATTGAAGCCTAGCCTGGCGGCCACTGGTAATGACTAATGCAGATCATAGCCTACAACTTCTCGGGCGTTGAAAATTGATGACTATTTCGCATTGCCGACCAGGGCGCTATTTCTGTTTTTGAGACGCCAGAATGTGCCATTCGAACCCGGCGTTTGCTGGAGCCGAAAGAAAGCCGGTGATCATGATTTAGATCAATGCCCCGGCCCGTCGCAGGTGATTTACTGGATCGAATCAAGCAACTGATCAAGTAAAGCGGTAGCCATGAAGCAGACACAAGCGACTAATTCGACGCTAGCGTTAACAGCGGCCGGGAATATTCACCTTGAAAGAGGGATTTTTACATGCCAGCGCGGCTCCACGCCATTGCGGCTGCTATGGTTGCTAGTTCTGGGTGCTTCCCTCGTCGTTGGCTGCGACCAGTTTCGCAAGAGCACCTATCCCGGCGATTTCGTTTACCTGAAACAAAAAAAGGTTACCGGTGAAATGGCGCTGCTCGGCTCGTACATGAGTCAACTCGACCAGATTATGCTGGACGACGCGACCGTCAGCAGCGAGCAACAGCAACAAATCCTTGCCGTCCTGTCCAGCATCGACGCCAGTGCAACCAGGCTCGGCTCCGACGATGTCAGGACCAATCACCTGCTGATCGACGATCATATCGACCAGTTCAGGCTCGACGTCGATACCGCGATTCGTAATGCCCGCGCCGACCCTCCGAACTATTTTGCCCTGGGCAGGCTCTCGGGTAGCTGCGCCGGCTGCCACAAGTTTCGCTAGTCCTGGCCGCCCTGCGCTAGCGTTATGCAAGGCATTGAAGTTTTTCGCGGATATCGTTATTTTTGCACCGACTACCGAATCGGATTCGTGGATCATGCTGCAGATGTCTAGATTAACCATAACTCGCCTGTGTTCAGTCCTGCTTTGCCTGCTGACCCTGTCCTCCGGGAGCGTATTGGCAGCACCCCCCGAGGGTTACAATTTCCTGCCGCTGACCGCGGCATCCGAGCAGTCGAGCGCCAACAACAAGCCGATGCTGCTGTATTTCGGTCGCTACGGTTGCAGCACCTGCCGCAAAATGCACGCGGAAGTATTCAGCGACGCCGCGGTCAATAAACAGTACAACAACGAATTCGTGCTGGCCTACGTGGATACCGAAAGCGGTAACCGGATCAGGCTCGCCAACGGCGAAACCACGACCGAGATGCAGTTTGCCTCGCGCAGCCGAATTCTCGGCACCCCGACCTTTATCTATTTCTCAGCCGAACAGAAGCCCCTGTTCAAAAAGGCCGGTTTTCAGAGCATCGAGCAAATGAATCACTACGGCGACTTCGTCGCGCAGGGCCATTACCGCACGATGTCGCTGCAGGATTACCTGGCCAGCCTGTGAAGTTTCGAGTTGCGGCACTCTGCCTGGTACTGGTGGCGCTGCCGTCACAGGCCACCGAGCGATGGAAATTCGACACCAAACTAGCCGTCACCGGTGATCCGGTGAGCGGCGTCTATCCGCACCTCGATGGCGCCGGCCGCAAACATCTCGCGGTGACGTCGCAGTCGGTGGCCGCGATCTGGGAAGACAATCGCTCCGGGAAGCCACAGGTTTACGTCGCACGCAAGGCCAATGACCGAGACCGGTTTTCGACGGCCATGCAGGTCAGCCGCGGCGAGGCCTATGAACCCGCGATCGCCAGCCTGCCGCAAAACCGTTTCGTGCTGGCCTGGGAACAGGATGGCGCCATCCACGCCCGGATCCTGACCGATAGCGGACTCGGCATGCCCGTCGAGCTCGCTTCAATGGGCGCCAGCCACGTCAGCCTGGCGAGCTTCGGTGAGCGGATTTTTGCCAGCTGGCGCGAACAGCAGAACCGTCTATGGTTCGTCAAGGTGGCGGCATTAAGCGTTACCGCCGCCGGTAAACTGGGAGTCGAATCGATAGTCCCGGTCGAGGTGGCCGGCCTCGAGACACAGGTGCTGTTTCCGTCGATCGCGGTCAACGACGCCGGCCTCTGCGTTGCCTGGGAGGATCGTCGCGCCGGTCATACCCGCCTGCTGGTCAGCCAGTCGCCGGACCAGGCGCAAAGCTTCGGCGAGCCACAGCATCTGAACGAATTTTTATCGAACCGCAACCAGTATGATCAGGGCAACGGCGTCACCCGGGTGTCACTGGCGCCTTTCGCGCAGGATGAAATTCTGGCGGCCTGGATGGACAAGCGCCGCGGCGGCCTGGGTTACGGCATCTTCGCCGCGCTCGGCTCCGACGGCGGGGCAATCTTCGGACCCAACGAAAAAGTCCACGGCGAGGCAGGCGACAGGCAACCGCATTACAATCCCGCGGTCTCGGGCAACCCGAACGGTGATTTCGTCGTCGCCTGGGACGATTTCAGGCGCGGCGACTCGGATATCTGGCTCAGCGCCTACAACGAGGACGACGAATGGAGCCAGGATTTCAGCCCGGCGATCGCCAGCGGTGCCGGCGAACAGTCGCACCCCGCCATCGCGCTCGACGACCAGGGCCGATTACACCTGCTGTGGATGGAACGCGGCGACATAGATGCACCGGGCCGACTCTGGTACGGCCGCGCTATGCCGCGCTGAAACCTGCCAGGCTTCTCAGCGACAACGTGCTGCTTACCAATAGTGCGGATGGCGGTGACGGTGCCAGGGGTGAGGATACCAGGGATCGTAGTACCACGGGTCGTAGTACCACGGCGGCGGATAAGGATAAACAGGCGTGGCTGCCCGTCTCTTCCACAGGAAAGAACCCTCGACCACAACGATCGGAAACATGTAGTCGTATTCGCCGATCGGTTGGCTGACCTTGCCGTCGATGGCGCCTACCACGGTTAAAAAACGCCCGGCCTCGTAAACCACGGGATCGACGAATTTATCGAAACTGGCGATAAAGCGCCCATCGCTTTTGCCGCTCGTATTTGGCCTGCCGTTATCCCGCAGGTTAAGCCGGATAATCTCGACCCAGGTCCGGTCGGTCTTGTTCTCGACCTTGCTGATTACCCCGCCCCAGCGCACCTCGGAGCCGATATAACGGTCGATATCCATGCGCACCCGCGTCAGGGTCAGGTTTGCGGGCGGATCCTTGCTGATTGCCTCCGGTGGCTTGCTGGCGCAAGCCGACACTAGCGCTATCAGTAAAACGAGTGAAATTTGCTTCATGGTCCTTAGTATCGAATCAACCCAGTTAAGTTCGCACGCACGACAATATTAATCACAATGCCGTGCGCGCGATAGTGCAGCAATGATCTGGATCAAGAGCTGCACCAGGCCAGGCCTTCTTTATCGATGTCGGAAAATATCGTAGGCCTTACCCGAGCTCAAATCGTCATACCCGCGCAAGCGGGTATCTAGTTTTTCCCGTCATACCCGCGCAAGCGGGTATCTTTCGAGACCCTGAAAATTCATCATGAGCCCGCAACCGCCTAGGTTTCGGTTTGCACCTGGTGAATACGCAAATCGAGCGGTTTCGACGTGTCGAGGTGAATATCGCGTTGCGGAAATGCGACGACAATTCCCGCATCATTGAACTTGTCGTTAATCGCCTGGTGAAGTTCGCTGATGGTCTGGCGCCAGTAATCCATCGAGCCGATAAAACAGCGCAATACAATCGTCAGCGAATTATCGCCAAAGCTGTCGAAGGTTACCAAGGTCGCCGGTTCATCGAGCACGCGTTCATGTTCGTCGGCGACTTCCTGAACGAGCTGGATCGCCCGGGCAACATCACTGCCGTAGGCGATACCGACCGGAATCACGATACGCGTCACCGGGTCCGACAGCGTCCAGTTAAGCAAGCGACCGGTGACGAACTCCTTGTTGGGTACCAGCAGTTCTTGCCGGTCCCAGTTACGAATCGTCGTGGACCGGATGCGAATCCCGGTTACAACCCCATCGGTATCACCCACCGTGACGACGTCACCGATACGGATCGGGCGTTCGAACAGCAGGATCAAGCCGCAAATGAAATTAGCCACGATCTCCTGTAAGCCGAATCCGATACCGACACCAAGGGCGGCGATCAGCCACTGGATTTCCGACCAGCTGCCACCCAGCAGGTTAAACACGAACACGATTCCGAGCGCAACAATGGCGTACTGAGTCAAGGTTGCGGCCGCGTAGCGACTGCCCGCGGTAATATTGAGGCGCGCCAGCAGTACAAACTCGAGCAGCGCTGGCAGACGACGTGCACCGGCGATAATGATCAGGATCGCCAGTACACCGAAAATCACGTCCTTCAACGTGACCGGAACCAACTGCTCCACATCGTCGACCACCGAGCTGTACTGCCACAGCGAAACCCGGTCAAGAATGCTCAGGGCCGGGAAGACGTCAGACCAGATGATTAACAGGCCAACCGCACCAATCAGCACCAGCGCTGTATTGATCAGCTTGGAAGTATCGTCACTGAGCGCCGCGAAATCGATCCCCGGCTCTTCAGGCGGTTGAAAGTGGTCAGTCTCGACGGAGGCAGTCTCGTCTTCTGCCTCTGCTTGCGCGGCACGCTGCGCGCGATGCCGTTCGAGCGCAGCGTTAAACGCCAGTCGGCGCTCGGTCAACAACAAACCGCGCACCACGAGCTGGTGAATAAGGATCATCGCAACGATCAACCAAAAGGTATCCAGCATGCGGGCGCCTAACTCTACCGCGGTATAGGTATATCCCACCGTTGCCAGCACTGCCAGCATGGCCGGTAAGGCAAATCCGAGCGCAACCCAGAGGTAGCGTAACAACACTATTGGATTGTCGCGACTGGCCGCATAATTATCGCGCTTCGCTCCCTGATGTGGCGTCAGGATGCGAACGAAGTACCAGGCCAGCGCCGCCATAACGATGACAAAACACAGCCGGCTAAAGCCGCTGGACAAAGCGGCAGGATCGTAGGTAATCAGCGCAATCATCAGAAAAACTGTCGGCAGAAAGATCCACATCAGGCGACGTGTTTCGTGACGCAAGTGTTTGGCGGTTGCCGGGTTCCAGCGAAAATGGGTGACAGCGAGGCCGCCGGGCTCACAGAAAACAAGAAACGCAATAAAGTAAAAGCTGTGAAGCGCGATTTTGTAGAATGCGACGCCTATCGCCGGCACGAACTGCCCGATCCATTCGCCAGTCTGGTAGATGTGTGTTTCTACATCGAGCGAGTCGATACTCTGTACGAACTGGAAGTGTAAACCGAGTGCCGTAAACAGTACCGGCCACGGCAATGCCAGCACCAGGGTTAGCATCAACGCCCTCACCGTTGCAACGTAGCGATCATGACGCATCTGCCCCACGTTGCGGCCACTGCGTTCAAGCGATGACCGCAGTGTGCCCCTTGTTTTCATCAACACGGCAAACAATACCAAACCCATTAATAAAACCCACGGGAACGAGCCCGGCAACACCAGTGCCCGTCCCAGCTGCAGCCAATTCTGAGGGGAAACAAAGGCAGCAATATTCTCACCGGCGGTTTTAATCGTTTGCCATGTAGGCGGCTTGCCGGTGCGAATCCACAGCAGGCGCTCATCGAGATAGTTCCGATAGGCCGTAACCGTTTCCGCCAATTGCCGCTGGGTAAAATCGAGTTCACTTAGCGCCTGCAAATAGGTGTCATCCGCGGCAATGGCCTTGTCGAGCAAATCACGGCGTTGTTCGGCAAGCGCCAATGTGTCAGTACGCAACAGGTTCTTCCAGGTCTCCGACAGATCTGCCATCAAATCATCGACATAGAGATTGATATCCCGCAACCGGGTCCGCTCCTGCTGATTACGAATCTGCCGCAGGCTGGAGTCGATTACCAGGCGTTGGCGCAGCTCTTCGTCGGCATTAAAATCCTTGGCATCCGGCAGGCTTCGGCGCTGCTCCAGTAATACCTGTCCGAGCGCCTCGCTCAAGCCGGCGATTTCGAGCTTCTGGCGCGCCAGGCTAAAGTTATCGGTGATACGCTTGACCCTGCTGGCGGCAATATTCTCCTCGTTGTAAATATTCTCCAGCCCTACCACCAGCTGGTTTAATTCATCACTCAGTTGCGTATTGTTCTGCGCTATTTCCTGCAACAGCTGGTGTTTGCCGAAAGCCTGCCGTTCTGTTTCCCTGGTTTCCTCTTTTACCGTTTCGGCGTCGCTGAGGCGCCGCTCGGCAACCAGCTTTTCAAGCAGCTCGATATAGTTAAGCTGCCGACTCAACTCCAGCGTCGTCTTGTCGCGCTGAACCCCGAGCAATTCGATGCGCATCGGTTGGCTCAGCAACTCCTGGTTTAACATCTCGATCCTGGCACCAAGCGCCGCGGACTCTTGCTCCAGTGACAGGCGCCGAGCCTCGACCAGGCGAGGCAACTGACCCTCGGCCGGCGGCAATTGCAGGGCTTCCGCGATTTCGGATTGGCGCTGCCTGGCCTCTGTCGTCTGCTCGCGCACCTGCTGCGAACGCTGGGTTTGTGATTCCAGCGAAGCCTCTATTTCCGCAAGACTGGAAGACAGGCCTGACAGGTTCGCCTTTTCGCTGAGCAGCTGTTGCTCGAGTTGCGGCAACGGTTGACGCAACAACTCATCCGGAAGCTGCTGCTCGGCCGTGGTTTCGAGGTTCTCCAATTGCTGTCGCAGCTCTGCAGATTGTTGCGGTGCCGACTCGAGCGCCTCGACGAAATCACCGGTAGCAGCTTCATAGGTTCGTCGCTGCTCGATCAGGCTGATAGTCTTGCGATAGAGATCGAGTAAGGTTTTCTTGTTTTCGTCCTCCAGCTCGCTGGAGGCCTCGATCTCCTGGATACGGCTTTCGAGCAACTCTACCCTGGTACCCGATTCCAGCGATATCGGGTCTTGTGCCTGCGCCAGCGGCGGTAACAAACAGCAGCAGGCAAACAGGAGCAGAAAAGGTACTGTCTTTCGTGGGTAAAACAATTTAATTCAATCGATGATCCGTTTATCTGGCGCCATCTTAACATTGTCTTTGTTTGTTGAATGAGTAAATAATATGCTTGTGTAAAGGATCCCTGACGCAGGTATAGTGTCATCGGAAATTAAATTCAAACAGGAGAAACCAATGACCTGGATCGTTTACCTCTCGGGAGAAATACACAGCGACTGGCGTGAGCAGATTATCGATGGCGCCGGCAAGCTGGATTTGCCGGTCAAGTTTACCTCGCCAGTTACCGATCACGAGGCCAGCGACGCCGCCGGTGACATGCTGGGCCCGCAGGTGGATGGCTACTGGCGCGACCACAAATCGTCGAAGGTCAACGGCATACGAACCAAAACCGCGGTGGTGCGTTTCGGCGACAAGTACAAGCAGTGGAACGCGGCTTTCGACGCCGGCTACTGTGCGGCGCTCGGCAAGCCCTATATCACGCTGCACGCCGACGATATCGTGCATCCGCTGAAAGAGGTCGACGCCGCCGCGATGGCCTGGGCGGAGACCCCTGCACAGGTGGTCGAAATCCTGAACTACGTGATTAACGCCTGACGCCGTCAGGCGCCTGCTTCCCGCCAGGTTTTAATTCGGAGCCGGCTTATCGTGCGCCCTTCACCCCCCGCCGCGCAGTTCATGCTGCTGATATTCATCTTCGTGCTGGCGGTGATTATCCTCTACCTGGGCGTCTTCACCATCGCGCTCGACAAGCTCGGCCTGTCGACCCACTCGGCGATGCTGCTGCTCGCCTGCACCCTGGTCGGCAGCGGCATCAACCTGCCGCTGTTTCAAATCACGGCGGAAGCACCGCCGGACGAAGCGTCACAGGCGCTACACGGCCTCCTGTTCGGGCGGCCCCTGCCGTTCACCGGCAAGACCATCATCGCGATCAACGTCGGCGGCGCACTGATTCCGATCGGCTTTTCGGTTTACCTCGCCAGTATCAACGAACTGGCATTGACCCAGATTCTATTGGCAATCGCCATCGTGGCGGCGGTTTGTTACCTTGCCAGCCGCCCGGTGCGCGGCATCGGCATCGGCATGCCGCTGTTTGTCGCACCGTTTACCGCGGCGCTGACGGCGCTGCTGATAGCACCCGACAGCAGCGCACCGCTGGCTTATATCTGCGGTACGATGGGAGTGCTGCTGGGAGCGGATTTGCTGCGCCTGAACGATATTCGGAAGATCGGTACGCCGGTAGCGTCGATCGGCGGCGCCGGAACTTTCGACGGGATTTTTCTAACCGGTATCGTCGCCGTTCTGCTGGCCTGAGCGATACCGTCGGGACTAATACTTTATCGGCTAGAGCTTGCCGCCCAGTTCGCGCGCAAACTCGCTGCGAATGCGCGACACGTAGATCGCCACGCCGAGCCCGTCCGCATTACGGTTCTGTGCCACCACCGCGGTATTGACACCCAGCACCTTGCCGTCGGCATCGATCAACGGCCCGCCGCTATTGCCCGGCAGGATCTGGGTATCGGTAAACAGGTGGTCACGGCTGGACTTGGTAATAATCCCGGCGGTCAGCGAATCGGTGATGCCGAGCGGGCTGCCGATGGCAAACACCTGGGTACCCTGGCGCGGATACTTCTGATTCGACAGGGTTAGAAAAGGTGTGCTGTAGTTATCGAGCTTGAGCAACGCCAGGTCGTGGTCCTTGCTGATCTTGACCAGCCTCGCTTTCAGTTTTTTACCGCCTTTCAGAATAATGGTGAACTTCTTGGAGAAGTTGCTCATGCTGCTGTTAAAGCCGAAGTTCGATTTTTTCTCGCGGTACTCGCGCTCCAGCTTTTTGTACTGGGCGACATTGGCATCATGACGCCGCTTGTTCTTCTTGTAACGCTTGACGTAACGTTTATAGCTCTTTCGCTCCGAATCCGACGCCTGGCTCGACTCCATGTACTCGCGGTTGTCATCGATGGTGCGCTCGTTATCGTTGAGCCGTTCCTCGTCATCGTCGATATCGGCCTTGAACTCGGCGAGCCGCTGTTCGTAATCCTCGAGCTTGCTTTCGGTTTCCTTCCACTGGTTGGTCGTCGCCGGCCTGACCACGTGACGATTGGTGATGATATAGCCATCCCCGGTGACGAAAAACCCCGATCCGGAGCCGGTGGCGGTTTGCACGGTAACCACCGCAAGCGAAGCCTCGTCGGTCTTTGACGCGGGCTTGAATCTCTGCTGTAAATCGGAGCCCAGATCGGCCCTGGCGGCCTGGTTGCTGGCCCCAGCGGTAACCGCGCTGGTCTTTTTATCTTTCGGCGGCTTGTCGGTGAAATGCCACTTGCCGTTCTTGTCCTGGTACTTGTAAACGTCGGCGGCCGCCGGCATCGCAACCAGGTGAAACACGGCAATCACAATAACGAGTAAATAATTTTTCATACCGTCTGCAACAGCGCTCCATGACGCTTTCGACTATTTGTATATTTATAGACTATTTTGAGGCTCTGGTTGCCATGGCGCCGGTATTCCGTTCCCGGTCGCAAACCGCGGTAGAATCCATCGTCTGACCTGCACCAAACTAACGGCCGGCGGGATTACGCCAGGCCAGTCAGCAGAACGCCGCAGATCGAGGACACGATCAGCACGCGCGATACACCCCAGTGAAACCTGAACAGCAACAGCGCGGACAATAGCGAGAGCGCGATGACGCGCCAGTCCAGCGACGCCAACTCGGGACGCCACAGCACCAACGGCCCGTAATCCTGCAGCTGAACCCGCGCAAAAAACACGTGCAGCGCGAACCAGATCGAAAGGTTCAGGATTACCCCGACCACCGCCGCCGTAATCGCGGTCAGGGCGCCGCGCAGGCGCGCCTGCGATCCGATCCAGTCGATATAGGGCGCGCCGACGAAAATCCACAGGAAACAGGGCACAAAGGTTGCCCAAAGCGTCACCACGGCGCCCGCCAGTCCATACCAGATACCGCCGTCACGAAACGCGGCCAGGAAACCGACAAACTCGTTCACCAGGATCAGCGGCCCGGGTGTGGTCTCGGCCAGTCCGAGCCCGTCCATCATTTCACCGGCGGTAAGCCAGCCGAAATGCACCACGACATCCTGTCCGAGGTAAGCCAGCACGGCGTAGGCGCCGCCGAAGGTAACCACCGCAAGCTTGGAGAAGAAGATGCCAATCTCGAGCAGCAGCCCGTTGTCATCGAGCACGGCGAGAGCCGCCATCGGCGCGCCCCAGAGCGCCAGCCAGATCATCGCGGTGCCCAGGCTGCCGAGCGGCGATACCTTTACCCGAACGGGCTGCTCGTCGGCGGCCTGCGCGGTCGCGCGCAGGAAACCGAAGGCCGCGGCGGCGATGATGATCAACGGAAACGGCAGCGCCAGGAAGAAGATCCCGACGAAAGCGAGCGCGGCGATAACCCAGTGCTCGGTCAGGTGCAGCGCTCGGCGCGAAACCTTCAGCAGGGCTTCGATAACGATAACGATCACCGCCGCCTTGACGCCGAGAAACAGGGCGCTGACCAGCGAAACATCGCCATAGAGTCCGTAGATCAATGCCAGCGCGAAAATTACGATTGCCCCGGGCAATACGAACAACAGGCCGGCGATCAGCCCGCCGCTAACCCCGTGCAGGCGCCAGCCGGCATAGGTGGCCAGCTGCATCGCCTCCGGTCCCGGCAACAGCATGCAAAAACTCAGCGCATTCAGAAACTGTTTCTCGCTGAGCCAGTTTTTGATATCGACCACTTCGCGATGCATCAGCGCAATCTGCGCCGCGGGACCACCGAACGATAAAAGCCCGATGCGTAACCAGACGCGAAACGCCTGCGCGCGGGTGGGAGCCTCATGGCTACCACCATCTCCCGATACGATAGCGTTCACAACCTACCTCCGAGCGCCTTGCTTAAAGATCACTTGGCCGGGGGCGCATAGGCGCCGTCTTCATCGTGGGTTTCGCGCCCGGTCAGCGCCGGCGTAAACACGCAGACCAGGCGCATGCGCGTGAACGACCTGAGGCAGTGCTTTTCGTTCTGGTCGAGGGCATACATCGATCCCGGCCCGAGCTCGAAGACTTCGCCGGTAGCGAGGTTTTCGACTTCACCCCGGCCCTCGATGACGTAGTTCGCCTCGACGTGGTGCTTGTACCACAGAATCTGTTCGGCACCGGCCTCGGTGGTGGTTTCGGTCAGCGTGAAACCGACCCCGTCCTCGGCCAACAGGAAACGTCGGCTCGCCCACACCGGGCCGCGTACGTCGCGCTCGGTATCGATCAGGTCATCCAGGCTTCTTACGATCATCATTTGCTCCCGCTAATCCAGGCGCCATGATAACACCGAACAATCAGCTGCCAGAACGCGCAAACACCGTGTTTACCGCCAGGCTTTACTCGTGCGGAATAATCACGTCGTCGATCGATTTGGGATGGGCGGTAATCGGCTCATACCCGTCTTCGGTCAGGATAAAACTGTCGCCCACCTGCGCCCTGAACCTGTCAGTACTGACCGACCCGTCCACCGCCAGCACCATGTACGGCTGCAGCACGGTCCGGTCACCGCTCACCAGCTGCGGCTTTTCCATGAAACTAAAGCCGGTACCACGCCCGCAACGAAACGGATAGTCATAACCGGCGGATTGAATGACCTCGGCATAGGCAGCATGCACCTCTTCCGCGACCACGCCGGGGCGTAGCATCGATAACGCCGCCGCCTGGCTGTCGAGCGCGATTTGATAAATCTTCTCCTCGGATTTATCGCGAACGTTTCCGATCCAGAAAGTGCGATCGAAACCGAGTTTGAACTTATGAAAGTTTGTCATCCCGCAGAAACACAGGAATACCGGATCGCCATGACGCATGACGCGATTCGAGGCGCGGTGGTGAGTCTTGATGATGTCTTCGCCGGAGGCCATGATCTGCAGGAAATGGGTACTGGGCGACATCTCGCTGTCGCCGTAGTGCCGCGCCAGCAGTTCGGAAGATTTCAGGGTACCCGCCTGCGAAGTGGCCAGCGCCACTTCGTACTCGGCGACGCCCGCGGCAATTGCCTCGCGTCCCGCCTGCATCATCGCGTTGGCCACCATGCCCGCGTGCCGCGCCAGCTGCAGTTCCGCGGGCGACTTGACCATGCGCATCTCGGCAACGATGGGGGTGATGTCCGCGAGGCTGACCGCATCGACCAGCGTATCGATATAGGCACGCACCGGCGGCGGCATCTGCTGCGGCTCGATCGCAACCCGGGCGGCGTGTTCGAGTTGCGCCGGGATGTGCTCGCGCCATTCGTTACCAAGGCCGTCGTTCCAGGCCTCGATCCGATCCACTTGCGCATTCTCGAGCGCCATGTTCAGGTCGATGGACGGCGTTATCAGCAGGCTCTCGCCGTCGCGCGGGACCAGCAGGATCGTCGGCCGCCCGAACTCCATGTGCAGGTAATCGTAGTACCCGCTGTAGTAATAAACCGAGTCATCATCGGTGATCAGCGCGACATCGATGTCGAATTCGTCAAGCTTTTGCCTGAGTTGCTGTAAATGTTGCCGGAACATGGTTATATAATGCGAATCTTTCACGGCACTTTACACCATGAATAAACTGACCGCCGAAAAGGTGGCTGACCTGCTCGAGCAGTTCGGGCTCGAAGTGCATACCTCGGTCGGCAACACCGGCGTCGTCGGCGTGTTGAAGAGAGGCAACGGCGAGCGCGCCATCGGGCTGCGCGCTGACATGGATGCGCTCAAGATCCACGAAGAGAACAGCTTCGAACACCGTTCCCTCAACGCGGGCAAGATGCACGCCTGCGGCCACGACGGTCATACCGCGATGCTGCTCGGCGCCGCGCAATACCTCGCCGCCAAGGGTGAGTTCGACGGCACCGCGGTGTTTATTTTCCAGCCCGCCGAGGAGCATGGCGACGGCGCCCGGGCGATGATCGAGGACGGGTTGTTCGAACGTTTCCCGGTCGACGCGGTTTACGCCATCCATAACTTCCCGTCGCTTGCAGTCGGCAAATTCGCGGTGCGCGCGGGCTCGATCATGGCCGCCGAGGACAACTTCGAAATCACCGTCAACGGCGTCGGCTGCCACGCGGCCATGCCTCACCTCGGCAAGGACGCGATCGTCATCGGTGCCGAAATCGTCAGCGCGATGCAGTCGCTGGTATCGCGCACGATGAATCCGATCGACAACGCGGTGGTTTCCTTCACCGAGTTCGTCACCAACGGCACCGTCAACGTGGTACCCGGCCAGGTGATTCTAAAAGGCGATACCCGCTCCCTGACCACGGCGGTACAGGATCAGATCGAGTCGACGATGGAGCGCATCGTCAGCGGAATCTGTGCCGCGCACGGCGCGAGTTACGAATTCAGCTACCGGCGCAACTTCGTGCCTACGATCAATACGCCGGCGGAGGCCGACATCGCGGCGGCGACGGCGCGCCTGGTGGTCGGCGCGGAAAACGTGGTGGGCGACAGCCGCCCGGTCATGGCCTCCGAGGATTTCGGCTACATGCTGCAGGCCCGCCCCGGCGCATACCTGTTGCTGGGTAACGGCGAGGAAGGGGTTGGCGGCTGCAGCCTGCATAATCCAGCCTATGATTTTAACGACGACATACTCAGTATCGGCGCGGATTTCTGGGTGACGCTGGTCGAAACGCAATTGCAGGCTGATTAAACATGGCGACTGACAAAAAATCAGCCAGCACGTTCGGTACCGCGGCTTACGGCGGCGATAACTGGTCGCAACGCCTGGCCACACATCAGCAGGAGCTGGGTGAAATCTGGGGCGGTTGCGGCATCGATTCGGAATGGCGCGAACTCAAATCGGTGTTGTTGCACTGCCCCGGCGAAGAATTGAACGCGGCCCAGGACGACCCCGAAGCCGTGCAAATGCTGGCGCCGGTCGATGTAGCCAAAGCAAGGGATGAGCACAACGCCATGGTCGAAGTTTACCGCTCGCAGGGTGTCGAAGTGCATTTCGTCGAACCCGAATTGCCGTGCCAGCCGAACCTGATGTTTTGCGCCGACCTTTTCGTCATGACGCCGCAGGGCGCGATCCTGGCGCGGCCGGCCTCGACGGTGCGCGCCGCGGAAGAACGCTGGGTCGCGCGCAGGCTCGCTGATCTGGGCATTCCAATCCTGAAAACGCTGACTGGCAGCGGCACCTTCGAGGGCGCTGACCTGATGTGGATCGACGAAAAAACCGCGATGGTCGGACGCGGACTGCGTACCAATGACGCCGCCATCGCCCAGATCGAAACCCTGCTGGCGGAACTCGGCATCGACCTGATCGCGGTGGATTCGCCGTTCGGCATCATGCATTTCATGAGCCTGCTGCGCATCGTCGATCACGATCTCGCGATCTGCTGGCCGCGGCGCACCCCGCATCGCACTGTCAGGGTACTGCAGGAGCATGGCTACGAGGTCAGGTTTCCGCCCTTCGCCGACGACCCGGAAAGCTACCGCGGCATCAACTTCGTTACGCTGGGACCGCGGCGTATCCTGATGGTAGGTGGTCTGCCGCGGGTGCAGGCTTACTTCGAGGACATGGGTGTCGAATGCCTGACCACGCCGACCGAAGAATTGACCAGGGCGGCCGGTAACGTCGGTTGCCTGAGCGGCATACTGCAGCGCGAACAGGCTGGTTAACACCGACCCCTTTTTATAATTTTGCATCCGTCCTGCGACCTAGGCACAATCACGTTCAAACTAAACCAGGGAATGCCAGTTGAGCTCCATCATCGAACAGCGTGTCGCGCATTTACTGAATAGCGACATCAGAAAAGTATTGCAGGACCGCAAGGTCGGGCTCGAAAAGGAAAGTCTGCGCGTCGCGGTCGAGGGGGGTATCGCCCAGACCCCGCATCCACAAAGCCTCGGTTCGGCGCTAACCCACCCCAGCATCACCACCGACTACTCGGAGGCGCTGCTCGAACTGGTGACGCCACCATTCAATCATTTCTGCGATACGCTGGGATTTCTCGACGATACCCAGCGTTTCGTCTACAGCCAGCTCGATAATGAAATCCTGTGGGCCACGAGCATGCCCTGCGTGGTCGAGGGCGATGCCAGTATCCCCATCGCGCAATACGGCTCATCGAATGCGGCGAAGATGAAAAGCGCCTACCGGCGCGGTCTCGGCCACCGCTACGGACGCATGATGCAGGCCATCGCCGGAGTGCATTTCAACTACTCGTACCCGGATGAATTCTGGCAACTTTACCAGTCGATACTCGGCGATGAGCGCGATCACAGGACATTCGTATCCGAATCCTATATCGGCATGGTGCGCAACCTGCAGCGCAACGGCTGGCTGGTGCCCTACCTGTTTGGCGCCTCACCGGCGATCTGCGCTTCGTTCCTCGGCGCGTCGCCGACCTCGCTGAAAAAATGGCAAAAATTTTCCTATTATGCACCCTACGCCACGTCGTTGCGCGTGGGCGATATCGGTTACCAGAATAACAAGGAAGGCGAGGCCGGTATAAAGGTCAACTACAACAGCCTGCAGGGCTACGTCGACAGCCTGGCGCACGCGATTTCTACGCCCTACCCCGAATACGAAAAGATCGAAATGATCGCAAACGGCGAATGGCAACAGCTCAACACCAACATCCTGCAGATCGAAAACGAGTACTACTCGAGCGTACGCCCGAAGCAGATTCTGCAGGGCGAGGAAAAACCGACGCTGGCGCTGGCCAGGCGCGGCGTCGCCTATATCGAGCTGCGCTCGCTCGACGTCAACGCCTACGAGCCGCTCGGCATCAGCGAAGAGCAGATGCGCTTCCTGGAATCGTTCTTACTGTTCAGCCTGCTGTCGCCGAGCGATCCCTATACCGATGCCGAACTGGTCGAGATCAAACACAATATCAACGCGGTCGCCGAACGCGGGCGCGATCCGAAGTTGAAATTGCGCCGCGCCGGCGGGGATATACTGCTGCGCGACTGGGCTAACGAAATTTTCGACCGCATGTCTGCCGGCTGCGACCTGTTAGACAGAGGCGCCGAAATACATTCTTATTGCGATGCGCTGCAAAAACAGCGCGCCAAAATTGTCGATCCCGACCTGACTCCTTCGGCCAGAATGCTAGCCGACATGGCCGAGCACAAGGAAGAGTTCTATCACTTCGCGCTGCGCAAGTCGCGCGAGCACCAGCAGTGGTTTGCCGAACGGCCGCTCGCTGCCGACAAACTCAAGGCATTCGAGGCGGAGGCTGCGCAATCGATCGAAAAACAGCATGCCATCGAAGCCGCCGACGATATCCCCTTCGAAACCTTCATGCAAAACTACTTCGACCAGGCCTGATCAAGGTCCCTTTTCACGGGATAATCCCCTGTCACACCTCGGCTTGACCGAAAGGTTTTTATAGTTCCATATCGGAGTTGTTAATTACTGTCATACCGCAGCTCGACCCTGACCTTGTCATCCAGCGGCTCGACTCCAACTTTGTCATCCCGCGGCTCGACTCCAACTTTGTCATCCCGCGGCTTGACTCCAACTTTGTCTTCCCGCGGCTTGACTCCAACTTTGTCTTCCCGCGGCTCGACCGCGGGATCCAGAGTTACTAGCACAGTCCCTAAAAAACTGGATACCGCGGTCGAAGCCGCGGTATGACAATAAGGGACAAACAGGTTGGTTATGAGCCCAGAAATATCAGTTCAAAAACTCGTCCTGCCAGGCCTGGTACTGCGCGTCCCGCGTCACCTGCTCCATCAGTTCGGCTGAGGCCACGCCCTCGAGTTCGGCTGGCGCTGTGCCAGCACGCAGTGCCTTCAGCGTATCGTGCATCGCCTGCACCGCGGCCATGAACGGCTGATGGCCCTGCAGCGAGATACGCACCCCGCACTGCGCCAGGTAATCGAGATCCTGCAGTTCGGCGCCCGAGCCACCGAGCATGATCGGCGCGTCGATTTCGGCGGCGATCGCATCCAGTTCGGGACGGGTCTTGACGCCGACGAACATGATGCCGTCGACCCCGGCGTCGATATAGGCTCGAGCACGCCGGATACCGTCTTCGACACCATTGACACCAACCGCGCTGGTACGGCCGAGCACGATCAGGTCCGGGTCCTGGCGCCCGGCCAGGGCCGCCTGCATCTTGCCGACACCTTCTTCGAGCGTCAGGAATTCGGTGCGTTTAGCGCCGAAGCGCTTCGGCAACAGCGTATCCTCGATCGTCAGGCAGGCCACGCCGGCGGTTTCCAGTTCCTCGACGCAGCGTTTGACGTTGAGCGCATTGCCGTAACCATGATCCGCATCGACGATTAGCGGCAATTCCCCGGCGCGGCAGATGCGCTGCGCCTGGTCAGCAAACTCGGTCAGGGTCAATACGATAATATCGGGCGCGCCCAGCACCGTTAAAGAGGCAATCGAGCCGGCGAACATGCCGGCCTCAAAACCGAGGTCTTCGGCAACTCTGGCGGAAATCGGATCGTAAACCGACCCGGGATGAACACAGCGATCGCCGTTGAATATGTCGCGCAGCTTTTGCCGGCGGGGATGGGTATTCATGGTATTTTTCCTGCTCCCGAAAGTTAGCCAGGATCAGATACTACCATTTTGCGGGATTACTCCGACAGCGGCGATACAGCAGCAAGCTGGTCTATAGTCTGGGCCTGACCTGATTGTTGATCAGATGCACCTTCCCAGTTCTGCCTCGGCATCTGGTCGAGTTTTTTCTCGTACATCAGCACGTCGGCCTCGCGCAACAGGTCGTCGATCGAGCACTCGTTATCGGGTTCGACGCTGACGATACCGTCGGAAAACGAGATATCGTAACCGCGATCCATCTGGGCATTGAAGATTTCCAGCAGGCCGCGAAATCGCTCGACGATTTCGGTAGCATGTTGCTTTTCGGTGTTGGTCAGCAGCACCACGAATTCGTCACCGCCGATGCGCGCAAAGACGTCCGAGTCGCGAAAGGTTTTACGCATCAGGCCGGCAAAGGCAACCAGCGCACGGTCACCCTCGGCATGCCCGTAGTTGTCATTGATCGGTTTGAATTTATCGAGATCGAGAAAAACCAACGAAACCGGCGCATTCTGGCGGACGCACAGGCTCAGGCTGTTTTGCGCCAGCGCAACGAAGCCCCTGCGATTGGATATCTTGGTCAATTCGTCGATCGTGGCCAGTTGAATTGCGTTGAGCTCGTTTTCGGCCATCTCGGCCAGGTCGCGCAGCATTTCATTGTCTTCCTCGCTAAATACACGTGGTTTCGAGTCAATGATGCACAGCGTGCCGAGTTTGTTGCCGTTCATGTAACGCAGTGGCGCGCCGGCATAAAAGCGAATGTTCGGCGGACCGGTAACCAGCGGATTGTCATCGAATCTCTCATCTTTAAGCGTGTCTTCAATCACGAAAATTTCATTGCCGAGAATCGCATGCCCGCAAAACGAGATATCGCGTCCGGTTTCGCTAGCGTCGAGTCCTGCCTTGGACTTGAACCACTGGCGGTTTTCATCCACCAGGCTGACTAGCGCGATATCGACCCCAAAGACACGCTTGGCCATGCGCGTGAGCCGGTCGAAGCGCTCTTCGGGATTGGTATCGAGTACGTCCAGTGAACGCAAATCCTTGAGACGTTCCTTTTCGTTTGCGGGGGTATCGGGTGATTTCATGAGGTAAGCCTGTATCGTTCAAGCCTTAGTTTAGCCCGCTATCGGCCGGCTGACCGAATCCTTGAGTAAAACCAGGGTCAAATTATTGCAGGCTGCCGTCTGGAGCGAGCCGCGCAGACGCCGCCATGACCGAGACCCTGTCATCCCGCGGCAAATGCTGTCATCCCGCGGCTTGACCGCGGGATCCAGTATGTTTCGAGGGTACTAATTAAACTGGATACCGCGGTCGAG
>CAMYON010000074.1 GCA_947260025.1 uncultured Gammaproteobacteria bacterium | reverse complement strand
AGCAACATGAATTTCAATGCAACGCTGATAGGGCAGATGATCACCTTCGCGATCTTTGTCTGGTTCTGCATGAAATATATCTGGCCACCGTTGATCGCGGCACTGGAAGAACGAAACGCTCGCATCTCCGAGGGTCTGGCCGCGGCGCAACGCGGACAGCAGGACCTCGAGGAAGCCGAGATCAAGGTCAAGGAAAGCTTCAACGAAGCCAAGGCCCAGGCGCAGGAAATCATCAACCAGGCGCAAAAGCGCGCTAACGAGATCGTCGACGAAGCCAAGGATGCGGCGCGCGAGGAAGCCGAAAAGACCAAGGCCGCAGCCAGTGTCGAAATCGATCAGCAGATTACCGCCGCGCGCGAGCAGTTGCGCAAAGAGGTATCGTCTATCGCGCTGGCCGGCGCGGAGCAGATCCTCAAGCGCGAGGTCGACGCCAAGGCGCATGCCGCCGTGCTCGACGAACTCGTCACGCAGATCTAGGGCATAGGTAATGGCTGATTTCGAAACTGCCGCCCGACCCTACGCCAGGGCTTTTTTCGAGCTGGCGCTGGAGCAGGGCAAGCTCGACCGCTGGCAGAACGGGCTGGAGCTGGCCGCAGCGGTTGCCGTCGATGCCGACATGAAGGCTCTGCTCGAGCAACCCGACGTGCTGCCCAGGGAACTGGGTGAGTTGTTCCTGTCGGTGCTCGCGGGCACCGGGCTAGAAAGCGATGGCGACTTCGACAACGCGGTTCGCCTGTTGGCAGAAAACAGCCGACTGGCGGCGCTACCGGCAATCGCCACGCAATACGCAACGCTGAAACAGGAAGCCGAGGGCAAGATCGAGATTCAGGTTAGAAGCGCGCAGGCGCTGACCGCTGAGCAGCAGGAGCAGATCACGCAGAACATGGCCAAACGACTGGGCAAGGAAGTCAAGCTGGTCGCCGAGGTCGATGAGCGCCTGATCGCGGGCGCGGTGATTACCGCGGGCGATCTGGTTATCGACGGCTCGGCTAGCGGCCAGATTGAAAAACTCGTGCACGCGGTAAACAGGTAACAGAATACTTAAATTACGGGATACAAAGCAATGCAACTTAATCCGTCAGAAATAAGCGAACTGATCAAAGATCGCATCAAGAACTTCGAGAGCACTGCCGAAGCTCGCACCGAGGGCACCGTCGTCTCCCTGATGGACGGCATCGCGCGCATTCACGGCCTCGCCGACGTCATGTCGGGCGAAATGATCGAATTCCCGGGCAACACCTTCGGCATGGCGCTCAACCTCGAGCGCGATTCGGTTGGTGCGGTAATTCTCGGTGACTACGAACACATATCGGAAGGCGATACCGTCAAGTGCACGGGCCGCATTCTCGAGGTGCCGGTGGGCGAGCAGCTGCTCGGCCGCGTGGTGAATTCGCTGGGCCAGCCGATCGATGGCAAGGGCGCGATCGATGCCAAACAGTTCGAACCGATCGAAAAAGTTGCGCCGGGCGTTATCGCAAGACAGTCGGTATCGCAGCCGGTGCAGACTGGCCTCAAGTCGATCGATGCGATGGTACCGATCGGCCGCGGTCAGCGCGAGTTGATCATCGGCGACCGCCAGACCGGTAAATCCGCGGTCGCAATCGATGCGATCATCAACCAGAAGGGTACCGGTATCAAGTGTGTTTACGTCGGCATTGGACAGAAGGCTTCGACCATCGCCAACGTGGTGCGTAAACTGGAAGAATTCGGCGCCATGGAGCACACCATCGTGGTCGCTGCGAACGCTTCCGACTCGGCAGCGCTGCAGTTCATCGCGCCCTACTCCGGCTGCACCATGGGCGAATACTTCCGCGATAAGGGCGAAGACGCCCTGATCGTTTACGACGATCTGACCAAACAGGCCTGGGCTTACCGCCAGGTATCGCTGCTGCTGCGTCGTCCGCCGGGACGCGAGGCCTACCCGGGCGACGTTTTCTACCTGCACTCGCGCCTGCTCGAGCGCGCGGCGCGTATCAACGCCGACTACGTTGAAAAGCTTACCGACGGCAAGGTCAAGGGCCAGACCGGTTCGCTGACCGCGCTGCCGATCATCGAAACCCAGGGTGGTGACGTATCGGCCTTCGTACCGACCAACGTTATCTCGATCACCGACGGCCAGATCTTCCTCGAATCGGATCTGTTCAACGCCGGTATCCGGCCCGCGATCAACGCCGGCCTGTCGGTGTCGCGCGTCGGTGGTGCGGCGCAGACGCCGATAATCAAGAAGCTCGGTGGCGGTGTGCGTCTGGCGCTGGCGCAGTACCGTGAACTTGCGGCTTTCTCGCAGTTTGCTTCCGACCTCGACGAGGCCACGCGTAAGCAGCTCGAACGCGGCCAGCGCGTCACCGAATTGATGAAGCAGCGCCAGTATTCACCGCTGTCGGTTGCCGAGATGGCGATCTCGCTGTACGCGGCGAACGAGGGCTACCTCGACGACGTCGATGTTACCAGGGTGGTGGCATTCGAAGACGCGGTGCTCGCGCATATCCGCTCCAACCAGCAGGCTCTGCTCGACAAGATCAACGAGAGTGGCGATTACAACGACGATATCGCGGCCGAGATCAAGGCGGCGATCGAAGACTTCAAGGCCAACGGCGTTTACTAAGAGGCTGATTCGATGGCTGGCGGCAAAGAGATAAAGACCAAGATCGCGAGTGTTCAGAACACTCAGAAGATCACCGCAGCAATGGAAATGGTGGCGGCGAGCAAGATGCGTCGCGCCCAGGACCAGATGTTCGCCACGCGCCCTTACGCGCAGCGTATTGCCGATGTGGTCAGTCATATCGCCAGTTCACACGCCGAGTACAAGCATCCGTTCCTGATCGAACGGCCGGTCAAGCGCGCCGGCATCGTCGCGGTGTCCACCGATCGAGGCCTCTGTGGCGGTCTTAATACCAACATGTTCAAGAAAGCGCTCAACCATATCGGCGACCTTGATGACCAGGGTATCGAGATCGAGGTTGCCACCTTTGGCACCAAGGCCCTGGGCTTCTTCAAGCGTATCGGTGCGAAGGTAATTGCCGAGACCAGTCATGTGGGCGATAGCCCGGAGATCGGACAAATTATCGGGCCGGTGCAGGCTCTGCTGACCAAGTACGAGGAAGGCGAAATCGACGTGATCTACCTGATCAGTAACGAATTCGTCAACACCATGACCCAGCAGCCGTGGATGACACAGCTGGTGCCGGTGCAGCCCGCGGAAGACAAGGAGCTCAGCCATCACTGGGACTATATCTACGAGCCCGATGCGAGAGAGGTGCTCGACGGCGTGCTGGAACGTTATATCGAGTCGCTGGTGTACCAGGCCGTGGTCGAAAACGTGGCCTGCGAGATGGCGGCGCGTATGCTGGCGATGAAAAACGCCACCGACAACGCGGGCGCGATGATCGATGAGCTACAGCTTATATATAACCGCGAACGCCAGGCTTCGATTACGCAGGAAATCAGCGAAATCGTCGGCGGCGCGGCAGCCGTTTAAACATTTACGAATATTGAAGATTGACAGAGGAATAACAGATGAGCACAGGTAATATCGTGGAAGTCATCGGCGCGGTCGTCGACGTAGAATTTCCCCGAGACGCTGTTCCCAAGGTATACGATGCGCTTTTGATCGCCGAGGCCGAAGGCCTGACACTGGAAGTGCAGCAGCAGCTCGGAGACGGCATCGTGCGCACCATTGCGATGGGTGCCGCCGAGGGCCTGCGCCGCGGACTCGAAGTCAGCAATACCGGGCAACCGATTACGGTACCGGTGGGGCAGAAGACTCTGGGGCGCATTATGGACGTACTCGGCAACCCGATCGATGAAAAGGGACCGATCGGCGAAGAATCTCGCATGCCGATTCACCGCAAGCCGCCGACTTACGACGAGCAGGCAGCTACCACCGAAATCCTCGAAACCGGCATCAAGGTCATCGACCTGATCATGCCGATCGTCAAGGGCGGCAAGATCGGCCTGTTCGGCGGCGCCGGCGTGGGCAAGACGGTAACCCTGATGGAGCTGATCCGTAACATCGCGGTCGAGCACTCGGGCTTCTCGGTATTCGCAGGCGTGGGCGAGCGGACTCGTGAAGGTAACGACTTTTACCACGAAATGACCGACGGCGGCGTTATCGACAAGGTAGCGCTGGTCTACGGCCAGATGAACGAGCCTCCCGGAAACCGTCTGCGCGTGGCGCTGTCGGGCCTGACCATGGCGGAATTCTTCCGCGATGAAGGCCGTGACGTACTGATGTTCGTCGACAATATTTATCGTTACACGCTGGCGGGCACCGAGGTATCGGCACTGCTCGGACGGATGCCGTCCGCGGTAGGCTACCAGCCGACCCTGGCGCTCGAAATGGGCGTTCTGCAGGAGCGCATCACCTCGACCAAGACCGGTTCGATCACCTCCTTCCAGGCGGTATACGTACCGGCGGACGATTTGACCGATCCGTCGCCGGCAACCACCTTCGCGCACCTCGACGCAACCCTGGTACTGTCACGCCAGGTCGCGGAACTGGGTATCTACCCGGCGGTGGACCCGCTCGACTCGACTTCACGGATCCTCGATCCCAACGTCGTCGGCAACGAGCACTACGACACCGCGCGCGGCGTGCAGGGTACGCTGCAGCGTTACAAGGAGTTGAAGGACATCATCGCGATTCTCGGAATGGACGAACTCTCGGAGGAAGACAAGCTCGTGGTCAGCCGTGCGCGTAAAATTCAGCGCTTCCTGTCACAGCCGTTCTTCGTCGCCGAGGTATTCACCGGTTCACCCGGCAAGTACGTCTCGGTCAAGGACACCATTTCTAGCTTCAAGCAGATACTCGACGGTGAAATGGACCAGTACCCGGAGCAGGCTTTCTACATGGTGGGCGGTATCGAAGAAGTCGCCGAACGCGCCAAGAACCTGTAAGGTAGCGCGATGAGCACTATCCAGGTAGAAATCGTCAGCGCCGAAGAGCAGATCTTCTCCGGCCAGGCGCTTATGGTGTACGCGCCGGCGGTAATGGGTGAGGTCGGTATCGCGCCGCGCCACACGCCGCTGATTTCGCCTTTGAAGCCGGGTGAAGTGCGTCTCGACATGGGTGACGGCAAGGAGGAGTTCTTCTTCATCTCGGGCGGCATCCTCGAAGTCCAGCCGCACCTGGTAACGGTATTGTCGGATACCGCGATTCGTGCGCATGACCTCGACGAGGCCGCCGCGCTCGAAGCGCAAAAACGCGCCGAGGATGCGCTTGCCGATCAGCAGTCCGATCTCGACGTGGCCAAGGCCAAGGCCGAACTCGCCGCCGCAGCCGCCCAGATCGCCGCCATCAAGAAACTGAAAAAGAAATAAGAATCGGGTATTTCATACCTGATTTTTACTTTCTTTTTCATCCCGGAAAGTGCGTCAGCACTTACCAATTCATCGGACCGCCGGGATTTCGCCGCGGTAACATAGCACCTGAGCGTCATCCCCGCGCAAGCGGGGATCTCCCGACGCTGCCGTAGTCTCAAGATTCCCGCCGGGCCGCGCAGGCTTACAGGGAATGACCCTGAAGTATCGAGTTTTCATGATTCCTGCATAAGTAGGAATGACGAAACTACTTCATTGCAATACAATAAGCCGCTGATTTTATTCTAGAATCCATTTATGCCACTAAGTATCGTCATTCTCGCCGCCGGTCAGGGTACGCGCATGAAGTCCGCACGCCCCAAGGTACTGCACGAACTCGCCGGCAAGCCGCTGCTGCAGCACGTGGTCGATGCCGGCCGCGCGCTCGAACCCGAGCAGATCATTGCCGTGGTCGGGCATGGCGGAGAACTGGTGCAGGCAGCGATGCAGGGGCAGGACCTCTATTTCGTCGAGCAACGCGAGCAGCTCGGCACCGGGCATGCGTTGCAGCAATGTCTCGATCACGTCAATCCCGGCAACGCGGTGCTGGTGTTATACGGCGACGTGCCGTTGGTTCGCGCCGAAACCATGGCGTCGATGATCGAGCAGACTGGCGACGCCGCGGTTTGCATCCTGAGCTTCGAACCGCCGGATCCCTCCGGCTACGGACGTGTAGTCCGACAGCAGGCCGGCGTACAGACCATCGTCGAGCACAAAGACGCAACTCCCGAACAACGGGCCATCGGCGAATGTTTTTCCGGCCTGATGCTAATCAGGGGCGACAGCTTGCAGCGGCTCGTCGGCGCGCTCGATAATGACAACGCCCAGCAGGAGTACTATTTAACCGACGTCGTCGGCATCGCGGTCTCTGACGGCGAATCGGTTGCCGCGGTGGTCTGCGACGACCCCGACGAAGTCAATGGTGTAAACAACCAGCAGCAGCTGGCGGCGGTCGAGAGACTGTATCGCGGTCGTCAGGTAGAGGCCCTGATGGAGCATGGCGTCAAGGTCTACGATCCGCTCCGAATCGACCTGCGCGGTGTCGTCGAGGTCGGCCAGGACGTGGAGATCGATGTCAACTGCGTGTTCGAAGGAACGGTCACGCTCGGCGACAATGTGCGCATTGGCGCCAATTGCGTGATTCGCAATAGCAGTATCGCAGCCGGCAGCGTGATCCAGCCGATGACGTCGATCGACGAGGCTGTAATCGGACGCAATGTCAGCATCGGCCCGTTTGCGCGCATTCGCCCCGGTACCGGGTTGGCGGATGATGTCAGGATCGGAAATTTCGTCGAAACCAAGAAGTCGCAAATCGGCCAGGGTAGCAAGGTAAATCATTTAAGTTATGTCGGCGATACCGAGATGGGTAGTGGCGTCAACATTGGCGCGGGCACGATTACCTGCAACTACGACGGGGTCAATAAATCGAAGACCATCATCGAGGATGGCGTTTTTATCGGCTCGGATACGCAGCTGGTGGCGCCGGTGCGTGTCGAACGCAACGCCACCATTGGCGCTGGTTCGACTATTACCAAAACCGTGCCAGCCGACAAACTGACGATCTCCCGCGCCAAACAGGTTACTATTGGCAGCTGGTCGAAACCGGTAAAGAAGGATAGTAAGTAATGTGTGGGATTGTCGGCGCACTGGCGCATCGCGATGTCAGCTCGATTTTGCTCGAGGGTTTATACCGCCTGGAATACCGCGGCTATGATTCCGCCGGCATCGCGCTAATCGACGACAACAAACTTGCCCGTTTCCGCGCGCTGGGCAAGGTGCGTGAGCTGGAAAACAAGATGTCGGCCGATCAGCCCGGGCATATCGGAATCGCGCACACGCGCTGGGCTACCCACGGCGAGCCCTCAGAGAATAACGCACACCCCCATTTTTCGAGCGATCGTATTGCCGTGGTGCATAACGGCATCATCGAGAACTACAAGGGTATCCGCGAACGTCTGCTGCAGAACGGTTACGAGTTCAGTTCGGAAACCGATAGCGAAGTGGTGGCGCATTTGATCGACAGCTACTTCGACGGCGACCTGTTCGCGGCGGTCAAGCAGGCCGTGGACGAGCTCGAGGGTGCGTTTGCGCTCGGCATTATCGCCATCGACGATCCGCGCACCCTGGTCGCCTGCCGCCGCGGCAACCCGCTGGTGGTTGGCATCGGCATCAAGGAGAATTTTGTCGCTTCGGATGTATCCGCGTTACTGCCGGTGACCAATCGTTTCGTCTATCTCGAGGAAGGGGACTATGTCGTACTCAGCGGTAACGATTACCAGGTTTACGATGCGGCGGGCGTGGCGCGTGAGCCAGAAGAAAAAACCAGCGAGCAAACCGCCGATGCCGCGAGTAAGGGTGAGTATCGCCACTACATGCAAAAGGAAATCCACGAGCAGGGACAGGCGGTGTCAGAATGCCTGGAGGGTCGCATCAGCGATACGGCGGTGCTCGATAACGTGTTCGGGTTCGGTGCTGCCGAAATATTCGAGCGCGTCGAAAACATCCAGATCGTGGCCTGCGGCACCAGTTATTTTGCCGGCATGGTCGCCAGGTACTGGATAGAGTCGCTGTTGGACCTGCCCTGCCAGGTCGAGGTCGCAAGCGAATTCCGTTACCGCAAATCGGTAGTGCAGAACAACACGCTGTTCGTAACGCTGTCACAATCCGGCGAAACCGCCGACACCTTGTCCGCGTTACGCAGCCTGACTTCGGACCGCTATTGCGGCAAATTATGCATTTGCAACGTACCCGAATCGTCGCTGGTGCGTGAATCCGACCTGGTAATGATGACGCGCGCGGGCCCCGAGATTGGCGTCGCTTCGACCAAGGCTTTTACGACCCAGCTGGTGGCGATGCTGTTACTGGTCGCATCACTGGGTCGCATCCAGCAACGACTCGACGACAAAACCACGCAGGCCATCGCCGGCGAGTTGAATTCGCTGCCGCGGCTGATCGAACAGCTGATGCAGCTGGAGGCGCGAATCGAGACCATCGCCGAGGACTTCGTCGATAAACAGCACGCATTGTTTCTCGGCCGCGGCGAACACTACCCGATCGCGATGGAAGGCGCGTTGAAGCTCAAGGAAATTTCCTATATCCATGCCGAGGCTTACCCGGCGGGCGAACTCAAGCATGGCCCGCTGGCGCTGGTCGACGCCGAGATGCCGGTGGTCGTCGTGGCGCCAAATGACGACCTGCTGGAAAAACTGCATTCCAACATGCAGGAGGTCAAGGCGCGCGGCGGCAAACTCTATGTTTTCGCTCACCGCGGTGCGCACCTCGAAGCCGACAGTGAAGACGTCGTCATCGAAATGGACTGCGATACCGACTACATCACGCCGATCCTGTCGATCGTACCGCTGCAGCTGTTTAGCTATCACGTCGCGGTTCTGCGCGGTACCGACGTCGACCAACCGCGTAACCTGGCAAAATCGGTCACCGTCGAGTAACCACCGCAAGCTGGCGACTTATCCGGAGTGGAACATGAAATTACAGGGCATTAATCACCTCGCCTTCATCACCGACGACATGGTGACCACGATTCGTTTCTACCGTGATCTGCTGGGTATGCAGCTGAGCGCCGGTATCGGGCACGACGGCTACCGGCATTATTTCTTCCAGCTCGGCGATGGCCTGACGCATATTGCGTTTTTCGAGTATGACGGCGCCACCGTGATGAATCGAAAATTCCCAGGCGACCGGACCAGCCTGCCGCTGGGCTTCGATCACGTGTCGTTCACGGTCGACTCCAGGGAAGCGCTGTTCGCGCTCAAGGATCGAGTCGAGGCCGCCGGAATCGAGGTGGAAGGTGCGGTCGACCACGGCCTGTTCTGGTCGATCTACTTCTACGATCCGCACAATAACATTCCGCTGGAGGCGACCTGGCAATTCATGGATCTCGAGCAAACCCCGGCAATCAGCGAAGACGACCCGCTCGCGATCGCGGCCGAGGGTGCCGATCCCCAGCCCGGCCACTGGCCGGCGGTAGCGACACATACCCGGCCGTCAGATATGCGGGCCCTGGTCGGTAACGGCAAGCCGATGCGAGACGATTTCCTGGCCAATGGCCTGGCGCGCTACAGCGATGGTGTGCCGCAGGATTTTCAGGATTCGCTGGCGGCCGAAGAAAACTAGCGGCGGTGGCCTCAGTCCTTCGGGCGTGTCATCGAGAACAGTTCGTCCACCGCGGTGTATTGCATGTAGCCGAGTCTCGCCAGCGGTTTGACCCGGGTCAGATCGACCAGGCCGTCGACCAGCACCTCGTCCCTGATATGCACCCCGAGCACCTTACCGATAATCATCGTGTTGATGCTGTCCGCTAGCGTACAGGGTAGCTCGATTTCCTGGAAGAATTGGCACTCGAGGTGAATCGGTGCTTCCCTGACCCGAGGCGGCTTCACCAGTTCCGATGCCTCGGTGGTCAGACCGGCCAGTTCCAGTTCGTCGACGTCATGCGCCACGTTCGCGGTAGTGGTATTCATCGCGTCTTTCAGCGCCAGGGGCACCATGTTGACGACGAATTCGCCGCCGGACTTGATGTTGTGCAGGGTATCTTTCTCGCCGCCATGCGCGTGATAGCCGTTGAATGAAATCATTACCAGCGGCGGATCGGCTGCGAGGGCATTAAAAAAACTGTAGGGTGCCAGGTTGATCGCACCGCTCGGGTGAACGGAACTCACCCAGGCAATGGGTCGCGGTGCGACGCAACTTTTGAAGGGATTGTGCGGCAGACCGTGAGGTTCGCTGGTTTTATAAAACACGGGCATTCATCCGTAAGCTAAAAGTACCAAGCTAACATCCGGGTTGCCTTGCAGTAAACCACCTTGTGCGAGTTTCCGATACTCGTGCAGGCGGATCGGGTCGATGTTCGCAGCCGTTAGCGGCCCGATTCAGGATTCCGACAGCGTAAAGAATACGGCAGTGCCCTGCCCGGCGCCCTTCGACTCCACCCATACGATGCCGCCGTGGACGTCGATGATGCGTTTTACCAGGGCCAGGCCGACGCCGGTGCCTTCGATATCCACGTTAAGGCGTTCGAACAGTCCGAACACCAGGTCATGATACTCGGGCGCGATGCCGATACCGTTATCGCGCACGTAAAAACAGTGCTGGCCGTTTTGCTCGGTCGATCCGATATCGATGCGCGGTGATGACTGGTCGCCCATAAACTTGAGCGCATTCTCGAGCAGGTTTTGATAAACCTCCGTGAGCCGCATTCGGTCGACGCTCATTTCCGGCATATTCTCGACCACGATTTCCGCTCCCAGCTCGAAAGCTTTAGCTTCCGTCATCTGTATCGCCTGGTGGGCTATCCTGGTGAGGCTGCAGGTCACAAGGTCACCCACGACACGCCCGATCCGGCTGAGCTCAAGCAATTCCTCGAGCAGTTGGCCCATGGTATCCGCGGCCTGGTTCAACTTTTCCATATCCTGCTTGACGCGCCCCAGGTCATTGGCGTCCAGGTCCTGCTCGAGCAGCCCGAGAAATCCCTTGATCGTGACCAGCGGTGTCTTGAGATCGTGCGATACGGTATAGGCAAATCTTTCGAGCTCGGCATTCTTGCTTTCGAGTTCGGACGATACGGCTTCACGTTCCCCGACTTCCTGCTTCAGCTGGGCGATCGTGTCGGCGAGCTGTTGGGTACGCTCGGTTACCGTCGCTTCGAGCGAGTCCCTGGCTTGCTGCAGGTTCTGCTCGTAGTTGCGTTTTTCGGTAATGTCCTGCACCACGCCGAGCGTCAACTTGACCCGACCTTTTTTCTTCAGTCGGGATTTGGAACGCTCGCGCAGCCAGATGATTTCGCCATCCGGCCTCACGATACGGTATTCCGACTCGAAATTGTCGTCGCCGTTCTCGATATAACTCGCAATTTCGGCCAGCAGCCGCTCCCGGTCTTCCGCATGCACCGGTGCCAGGTTATCTCCGGTGGCCTCGACATGGCGCATGAATTCGTCGACCGTCATTCCGTGGATGCGCGCATAACCCTCGCTGACGTAGAGAAACTCGTCGATTTCCTCGTCGTTGATGAAATAGCCGAGGTCGGTAATTGCCTCGACCTGGTGCGCCAGCTCCTGCTGGTCCTCGAGATCTCGTTCGTGTACGACTCTTTCGGTGACATCCTGGATGATGGCGAAGGCGTCGACAACATTCCTGTCGTCATCGTACTTCAGCATCCCGACTTCGCGCAGCCAACGAGTTTTGCCGTCGTTTCGCCTGAAACGGTACTCGACGGTATAGTGCCCAGACTCCTGCTGGGAGTAGTAGGTTTCAAGATAGTGATCCCTGTCCTCGGGATGAATCTGCTCCAGGCTGCTTTCCCAGTTGCTTTGTACAGCGAGGATTTCGTCAACATTCATGTTGAAGATACGTGCGTATCCCTCGGAACAGGAAATCAGTTGATTATTATGGTAGTCCCAGCGGCAATGGCCCATGTTAGCAATGAGCTCGGTGGCATCGAGCAGTTCGTACTGCTGCAGTAATCGTTCGATGACGGCCGCGTCGATTTCGAGCGATGAAATTTTATCTGGATTTACGGACATAGTCGGGATTCGGCTTCGACATCGATGATACGCGCCGGAAAAGCTGGTTGTCGAGTTGATAATGACCCTTGATACGTTTAATCAGACTATAGCCAGGTTCTGTCCCTCTTATCGAAAAAAAACCCCGCCGAGGCGGGGTGAAAAGAGGATAAAGCCGGAATGGCCCGACCGAGCCGTTCCGACGTGGGCTAGCGTTGCGCGATCAGCCGATCCATGCGCTCCAGGTCGTTGATGACACCCCAGGTGCCACCGGCCTGGTAAACCCGCTTTTCCCACAGGTCGAGGCGCTTCAGGTAATCCCGCGGATCGATGTTATCGCTGCGCAGTTTGGTGACGTTGAGCGCGACCACGTGGATATCGGGCAGCGAGATCGGAAAATCGCGTATATGCCCCTCTTGCAGGTCTTCCTCGAGATCGGAAAAGATCAACACGTAGCGCTCGCCGGCGCCAGTCTCGTCGAGATACTCGCTGGCCTGCAGCATGCCACCGGTGATATCGGTGTGGCGGCTGCCGCGCCTGGTGTTGTTGACGAACTCGTCGATCTTGTCCTTGAACATGCGCTTTTGCTGGTTCGCGGTGCTTGGACGATCGTCGAAGGTAACCTTCGCGATGATATCCTTTTCGCTGAAGCTGCCGCTATCGATGCGCGCGATTGCGATCGAGTC
>CAMYON010000073.1 GCA_947260025.1 uncultured Gammaproteobacteria bacterium | reverse complement strand
CAGGGTGTTTGTAGCTGGCCGCCGGGCTGGTTCACGGGGCGCAGGTTGCGGAACCTGTCCGCGGTCGAGCGCAGCTGACCGTTCCACTGGCGGTTGCTGTCGATAACGATCGGGCGCAGCAGGATGACCAGTTCGCTCTTGGATGCCACGGAGCGGTTGTGCCGGAACATATCGCCGACCACCGGCACATCGCCGAGGAAGGGGGTGCGTGACTCCTCGTCACGCATGACATTCTTCATCAGGCCCCCGAGCACAACGACCTGGCCGCTTTTCGCACGGATGACACTATCGGTCTCCCGAATAGTGCTGAGGGCAAGCGGGATCGACAGCACGTCCGTAGTCGAGGTGCTGATATCCTTGACTTTTTCGGTCACCTCGCTGATGGCAGGGTGGATGTGCAGGATGACGTTATCGTCACCGCTAAACCATTGCTCAAAGGTCAAAAAATTGACGAATCGGCAATTACTTTCCAAAAACACAATATTGCGCGCCTGAAAAATGGCTATTACTCGAAGCACAGCGCGCTGCATCAGCTAGAGGCGCGTCGCAACCTGGCGCGCGGGGCCGTATTAACACCATCCAACCTGTCGCCGCTGTTACTGGTGCGCTCGGGACAACAGGTCACCCTGGTACTGGACTACCATGGCTTGCATATAAAATCGACGGGTAAAGCATTGCGATCTGCCACTCTGGGTCAACTCGTCAAGGTGCGCAACAGCCAGTCGCAAAAAATCGTCGAAGGCGTAGTCGCAGGTGAGGGATTGGTAAGGATAGGCATATAATGAATTTCTTTCCCGTAATTGAAGTAAACTTTTGTACCGAACTGCCGATAAACCTAGTGAGTATTATCCAGGAGATCAGTAATGACTGACCCGATTAACACGAATAACCGCCTGCGCAACGCCGGGATATCGGCCGATACCAGGGCTGGTTCCACGGCAAAAGCCAACCAGGGTTCCGCGCAAGACAAGGCGGCTTCAGCAAAGTCCGACGAGGCAGGTCAGGTCCAGCTGAGTGGGGCTTCGCTGGTCGCGGAACTGGAAGATCAGATCAAGAACCTGCCCGAGGTTAACGAAGCTCGGGTCGACGCGGTCAAGCAGGCATTGACCCAGGGCGAGTATCAGCCCGATGCCGAGGTGATCGCACGCAAGTACAGCGAGATCGAGAAGTTGCTGCCATGAACGCGAATCAGTGTCGACAACGCCTGAGCGAACTGTTGCAAGCGCAAATCGGTCGCATCGCCAGCGCCAACGAGTACCTGCTCACGATCAAGAGCGCGATCGCCGAAAACCGGCTGGAAAACCTGCAGCAAACGCTAACCAGCCCCAATTTGGACATTGGAAGTATCGAACAGCTCGAGCAGCAGCGCTACCAGCTACTCGAAACCTGCGGCTTCGGCAAGGATTCCGGCGGCCTCGAAAAATGCATCGCCTGGTGCGATGATGACCAGAATCAACTTTCCGATCTGTACCAGCAATTGATCAAGAACCTGTTCGATCTGCGACACTCGATTCAGATCAACAGCCTGCTCGTCAACAAGGGGCAGGAAAGGGTCAGACGTTCGATCGGGATTCTCACCGGCACCGGCACTACGGGTACCTGTAAAACCTATAGCGAAAAAGGCCAGGCCGTCGATCCCGCCGGCCGTCGCGACATAGCCGTCGCCTAGCAAACCTCCCCCGACTTCATCCCGGCCCGGGTTCTCGCGGCGAGCGTCTCGAGAGCAAGGCGAAATTTACCCTCTGGAATAACCGATGGGTGGATTTAAAACACCGCCGCTACCGTTATACTATCGGTTCCTGCACGAATCGAACCTCCATGAATACTGACCTGACCCTGCTACACCGCTACCCGTTCGAGAAACTGGCCGAGTTGAAACAGGGGCTGCAACCGCCCCGCCATCTAGACCATATCGCGCTATCGGTCGGCGAGCCCCGGCACCCGGCGCCACATTTCGTGATCGAGAACCTGATTGCGCACCTGCATCAACTGTCGAACTATCCCAGCACAAAAGGCAGCCAGGCGCTGCGCGAGGCAATTGCGGCCTGGGTCAGTCGGCGTTTTGCAATCAACCCGGAACTGATTGACCCGGAAACCAACCTGCTGCCGGTCAGCGGCACTCGCGAAGCGTTATTTGCAATCGCGCAGGCCGTCGTCGATCGAGCTGCGAGCCGACCGTTGGTCATGATGCCGAACCCGTTCTACCAGATTTACGAGGGTGCCACCCTGCTATCAGGCGCCACACCACGCTATCTCGACTGTCAGCCTGCAAACGGCTTTGTGCCCGATCTCGACCAGGTCGAGGCCGAAGAATGGTCGCGCTGCCAGTTGATATACATTTGCACACCCGGCAACCCAAGCGGCGCGGTTATGTCCTCCGCCTACCTGCAGCGCCTGATCGAACTGGCCGATAAATACGATTTCGTTATCGCCAGCGACGAGTGTTACTCCGAGATTTACTTCGACGAAAAAGACCCGCCGGCGGGGTTGCTCGGAGCCGCCGCGGCAATGGGCAACGATAGCTTCGAACGCTGCCTGGCTTTCCACAGCCTGTCGAAACGCTCCAACCTGCCGGGATTGCGTTCGGGTTTCGTCGCCGGCGACGCCAGTATACTAAAGCAGTTTCTGCTGTACCGAACTTACCACGGTTGTGCCCTGGCACCGGCCACCCAGTCCGCGAGCGCCGCGGCCTGGCTCGATGAGCGCCACGTGATTGAAAACAGGGCTCGCTACCGCGAAAAATTTGAGCAGGTTTTAGCCCTTCTTTCTGATACACTCGCGCCGCAGAAACCGCAGGCCGGGTTTTACCTTTGGGCCGATACACCTGTTTCCGATACCGAGTTTGCCCGGCGACTGTACGCAGAACAAAACGTCACGGTACTGCCGGGAAGATACCTGTCGCGCGATCATAACGGTAGCAATCCCGGCGAGAATCGCGTTCGCATGGCGCTGGTGGCCCAACTCGACGAATGCGTGGATGCGGCGCAACGTATTAATTCACTGATATCGACTCTTTAGGAGATTACTCATGGCAGACCTTCAGCAAATTATCGAACAGGCGTTCGAAAATCGAGCTGAAATCAACCCCGCCAACGTCGACGCGGAAGTCAAAACCGCGGTGCTCGAGGCGATCGAATTGCTCGACTCGGGACAGCAGCGCGTTGCCGAACCGGTAACCGGAGGCTGGCAGGTCAATGAATGGCTTAAAAAGGCCGTGTTGCTGTCGTTTCGCATTCGCGAAAACGAGATCATGCCCGGTGGCTTTACCCAGTACTACGACAAGGTCGATTCCAAGTTCGATGGCATGTCCGGCGAGCAGCATGCCGCCAGCGGTGTGCGCGTCGTGCCCCCGGCGGTAGCGCGCAGGGGATCCTACGTCGCCCCGGGAGTCGTAATGATGCCGTCCTATGTCAATATCGGTGCCTATGTCGACAGCGGCACCATGGTCGACACCTGGGCCACGGTCGGCTCCTGTGCGCAAATCGGCAAAAACGTGCATCTCTCCGGCGGCGTGGGTATCGGCGGCGTGCTCGAACCGTTGCAGGCGTCGCCGACCATCATCGAAGACAATTGTTTCATCGGCGCGCGCTCGGAAGTGGTCGAAGGCGTTATCGTCGAGAAAAATTCGGTGATCTCGATGGGCGTTTACATCGGTCAAAGCACCAAGATTTATAACCGCGAAACCGGCGAGGTCAGCTTTGGACGCATCCCCGAGGGTTCGGTCGTGGTATCGGGTAACCTGCCCTCCGACGATGGTAAATACAGTCTTTACTGCGCGGTAATCGTCAAGCAGGTCGACGAAAAAACGCGCGGCAAGGTCGGCATCAACGAACTGTTGCGAAATATCTGAGCGTTTAACAGTGAGCCAGGCAAGACTTTACGGTATCGCCAATTGCGATACGATCAAAAAAGCGCGGCGCTGGCTGGAAGGCCACGATATTGCCTACGACTTTCACGATTACCGCAAGCAGGGACTGGATCGGGCATTGTTAACTTCGATGGAGTCGGAACTCGGCTGGGAAAGTATGTTGAATCGTCGTGGCACGACCTGGCGTAACCTGCCCGCGGAACTCAAGGAAAATATCGACCGTGAATCGGCGCTGCAGGTCATGCTCGATAATCCGGCTATCATCAAACGACCGATACTCGCCAGCGATAACCGGTTATGCATCGGGTTCGTTGATCAACAGTACCAGGAGATATTCGGCTAGATCATGAGCAGTGCAACCGTACAACTCGCCTCGGACCTGATCGCCAGGCACTCGGTTACCCCGGATGACGCGGGTTGCCAGGCGCTTTTGATCGAGCGGCTTGCCGCGATCGGATTCGAATGCGAGACCATGGTGTTCGACGATGTCACCAATCTCTGGGCCCGACGCGGCCAGGACGGACCGGTGCTCGCGTTTGCCGGCCATACCGACGTGGTGCCTCCCGGCCCGCTGGAAAAATGGCATAGCGATCCGTTCGTCCCCGAAATCCGCGACGGCGTGCTCTACGGCCGTGGCGCCGCCGACATGAAATCCAGTATTGCCGCGATGGTAACCGCCTGTGAAGCGTTTATCGCGCGGCATCCCGATCATTTCGGATCGATCGCACTGCTGATCACCAGCGACGAAGAGGGCGTCGCGGTCAACGGCACCGTCAAGGTGGTCGAGGCACTCGAGGCCCGGGGTGAAAAAATTACCTGGGCACTGATCGGCGAGCCTTCCAGCCACGAGCACGTCGGTGACGTCTGCAAGAACGGCAGGCGCGGATCGATCGGCGCCAGGCTGACGATCCACGGCGTTCAGGGTCACGTGGCTTACCCGCACAAGGTCGATAACCCAATCCACCGCGCGATGCCGGCGCTGCATGACCTGGCGCGACACGAGTGGGACCAGGGCAACCGGTTCTTCCCGCCAACCAGCCTGCAGATCTCCAATATCAACTCCGGCACCGGCGCACATAATGTCGTCCCCGGCCACGCCGAAGTGCTGTTCAACCTGCGCTACTCGACCGAGATCGACGCCAGCCATATAATCGAGACTACCAGGGTAATCCTCGACAAGCACGAACTCGACTATGACATCGACTGGAAGATATCGGGTTATCCCTTCCTGACCGCTGAAGGTGAACTTTTACAGGCCGCGAGGCAGGCTATCAAACAGCACACCGGCCTCGATACCGACCTGCAAACCACCGGCGGCACCTCGGATGGACGTTTCATCGCACCGACCGGCGCGCAGGTGCTCGAACTGGGTCCGGTCAACGATTCCATCCACAAGGTCAACGAGCATGTCGACACCGGCGAACTCGATGCGCTGTCCGACATTTACCAGAGTATCCTCGTAAATCTGTTAACTTGATGCCGACGACCGGTCGATTTGCGCCCTCACCTTCAGGCCCGCTGCACTTCGGGTCGCTGGTAGCGGCGCTGGCGAGCTACTGCCAGGCCAGATCACAGCAGGGGCAATGGCTGCTGCGTATCGAGGATGTCGACACGCCACGTGTCGTTAGCGGTAGTGATCAGCAGATACTGCGCGATCTAGAAGCCTTCGGATTCACCTGGGACGGGCCGGTGTTGTATCAAAGCGACCAGTTCGAGCAGTACCGTTTTTACCTCGAAACGCTGCTCGCAAGGGGTGACTGCTATGGCTGCGAATGCAGCCGCCGCATCCTGCGTGAACAGGGCGCGCGCAGCGGTCCGCTGGGCCAAATCTACCCGGGCAACTGTCGTCGAAAAAAACTGCCGCCGGCGGGCAATTCGATTCGCCTGAACACGGCGGCCGCGAACACGGTCAGCTTCGTCGACCAGGTTTACGGCGAGTTCGAGCTAAACCTGCCCGAATCGGTAGGCGATTTCGTGCTGCGTCGTGCCGACAATATTTTCGCTTACCATCTTGCGGTGGTGGTCGATGACGAGCTCCAGGGGGTCGACGAAGTCGTGCGCGGCGCCGACCTGCTGGAGAACACCTGCCTGCATATCTTCCTGCAGCAAAAGCTGGGGTTTGCCAGTCCCCGTTACATGCACATCCCGCTGGTCAACAACGCCCAGGGAGTCAAGCTGAGCAAGCAAACCGGCGCCAATCCGATCGATCATCGCCACGCTTCCCGGCAGTTGTTAGCCGCGTTGAGTCACCTCGAGCAGTCTCCTGACGTCGAGCTGCAGCACGCAAGCCCGGAGGAAGTGCTCGACTGGGCGATAAGCCACTGGAAACCTGGCTCGATACCGGCACTGCCAGCGGCCAGCGTCGAGACTTTCGGCGCCTAGTTCAATAGCGGCACAGAGGGTCGCGGGTCTACTTGACCTGGTCGATGGTAAGAGATATTTCGGCTGGAGGATTGGCGCTATCGATCGCTTCCAGCTCGGTATAGAAATCACCGGCCTGCGCTACCGGGTTACCACTGGTCGAAACACGCGCACCGACGACGACCTGCCTGAATGACGATAATTTCATTGTCGGCATCATCGCGTCCGCGTCGCTGAGGGTAAGCGCGACCGGCAAATCGGCCAGCGTCAACTTCTTCACCGCGAGCGGCATCGGCGGCCCCTGCATGGCCTTGGCGTAGACGAATACGGCGTCATCGGGTTTAGCTTTCGATTTCAATTGCGGGCTGATATCGACCACCAGGCTAAGGCGGCTGTCGCCGCCGCTGGCCGCCTCGGCGGCAGCGTTCGCCAGCTCCGGATCGCGTTCTTCGAGACTAGCCAGCAGCGATCTTATTTCACGCGTGGAGTCCGGATTGTCGGTAATCAGGGGCAGCAACTGGGTCCAGTAACGGTGCGCCGCCTTGTGATCCTGGCGCTGCTCCGCGGCCATGCCGGCGAGCCAGAGACCATTCGGAAACCGCGGCGCGAGCTGCAATCCGCGCAGCACCAGTTCCTCGGGTTCGCCCAGCAGGTTGCCGTTTTTTTGCATCGCCAGCGCATCGGCAAGCGCAAACATAATGCCGGGCTCGTCGGCCAACAGATCGTTGGCGCGTTGAAACGCGGTGACCGCTTCTCCGTATTGTTGCTTTGCCATCAGCGTGCGGCCGAGCATGAACCAGCCCTCGGCGTCTTCTGGATTTTGACTCAGACGATCTTTGATCGCGACTTCCATTTCCTGCAGGCTCATCTGCGGGGCAGCCGCTCTTTGCTGCGCCGACATCTGCGCCTGCGCGAGGCGCGGATTCTCGATCACGCGGTATTCGCCGAGCATCAGGTAGAGTACGACGCTGGCGGCCGGCACCGCGAGCATGACCAGCACGGCCATCCACCTGCCGCGCGCCTGCGGATCCCCCGTCTCGTCGCGGCTAAGTTCCAGCGCAAGCGCGTTTTGCAAATCCAGGTAAGCGCTGTCAAAGCCCGCCTGGTCGATTTCTCCATCCGCGAGTTGTGCCTCGAGCAGCTCCTTTTTCTCGCGCGCAATCTGGATATTCTGCTGCTGGCGCTGGTCGTCCCGTTGCACGCGGGCAGACCGCAGCAGCGGCAGCAACAAAATGGCGAGCGCGAGCGCGAGCAGCGCAATGGCGATAATCCAGAAACTCATTTTTCAGCGGCGTCCTTTTCCAGTAACTGTTTGGCGTCGGCCAGCGCGGCGGCGTCGACTTCTACCGGTTTCGACGCGGCGCGCAGGCGGCGCACCACGATCACGAGCACCACTACCAGTAACAGAAAGGGTCCAAGCCACAGCAGATAGGTGCTGGATTTGAACTGCGGCCGGTAGAGTACGAAATCACCGTAGCGGGCAACCATGAACTCTACCACCTGTTGCGGGGTTTTTCCCTGCTGCAGCATTTCATAGGTTTCACGGCGTAAATCCTGCGCCAGGTCGGCATCGGATCCGGACAGGTTCTGGTTCTGGCAGACCAGGCAGCGCAGCTCATCGACGAGCTTGTTATAGTCGGCTTCCATCTCGGGCGTATCGAATTCATAAGCTTCGATCGCCGCCTGCGCGGGCGCCAACCATAAACCGCCAATGATCAAAAATAACAGCGTTCTCAACTCAACAACTCCCTGAGTACCGGCATAATTTTCTGTTCCAGCGATTCGTGCGTCACCGGCCCGATATGTTTGTACTTGATTAGTCCGTCGGCGCCAATGACGAAGGTCTCCGGCACGCCGTAAACGCCCCAGTCGATGCCGACCCGGCCGTCGCTATCGATCACGCTGGTCGCATAGGGGTTGCCGAACTGCTCCAGCCAGCGTAACGCTTCGTCGGACTTGTCCTTGTAATTAAGCCCGACCACGGTCACCAGTTTGCGATTGGCCAGCTTGGTAATTACCTCGTGTTCGGCGCGACAGGATACACACCACGACGCCCATACGTTCAGCACCCAGACCTGGCCGCTCATATCCGCGGTCGAAAGCTGGCGCGCGGGGTCCTCCAGCATTGCCAGGGAAAACGCCGGTGCCGGCTTGTCGATCAGCGGCGACGGCACCTTCTTAGGATCGAGCCGCAGCCCGTAACCGAGCAGCCCTACCATCAGCACGAAAATGCCTAGCGGCAGCGCAAAACGGCTCATGCCGCCCGCTCCGCAGCCTCTCCGGCGGGACGGGTGGTGCGCGCCAGCCGGCGATAACGCCGATCGCTGGCGGCAAACAGGCCACCAACCGACATGATGATGGCGCCAAGCCAGATCCAGCGGATGAACGGCTTGTAATAAATCCTTATCGCCCAGGCGCCCTGCTCGTCCAGCGGCTCCCCGAGCGCGATAAACAGGTCGCGGGTGAGACCGGCATCGATCGCCGCCTCGGTCATCGGCATAGTTTGTACCAGGTAAGTCCTTTTTTCAGGGAACATTTCTGTTCTGAAATTACCGCTTTCGGAGCGCACTGTAAAACCGCCCCGGGTTGCAAGGTAGTTAGCGATCTCGTACTGGCGTACACCATGGAAAGTGAATTCATAACCGGCCACCGAGTAGGTATCGCCCGGCGCCATGCGCAAATCCTTTTCCTTGGTGTACAGGCTGGTCAAGGTCACGCCGACGATAAATACCGCGATCCCGATATGCCCCAGTATCATGCCGTAGAATCCCGCCGGCGTGGAACGCAGCGCCGACGACAGCGAACGATTGCGAAACCTCTCATGGATGGCCAGGACCGCGGTCAATGCAATCCAGACCGCCATCGCCAGGCCGCCGTACGCGGCCCATTGCCAATCTGGCTGTAACACGGCCAGCATCGCTCCCAGCACCAGCGCCAGCAACGCCGGCATCCAAAGCCTGGATCGCAAACGCTGCAGGCTGTCGTTCTTCCAGCGGATCAGCATCCCGATGCCGATCAGCACGCCGAGCGGAGCCGTCAACAGGATAAACATCAGGTTGAAGTAAGGCGGACCCACCGAAATCTTGCCGCCCATCGCATCGATCGCGATCGGGTACAGCGTGCCCAGCAGGATTGCGGCCGTCACCACGGTAAGAAAGATATTATTCAACAGCAAGGCACTGTCGCGCGACAGCAGGTTGGTCTGCGCCGCGCTCTTCAGTTGCGGCGCACGCCAGGCGTAGAGCGCCAGCGATCCGCCCACTACCAGCACCAGGAAGCCGAGGATGAACACGCCGCGCTCCGGATCGCTGGCGAAGGCGTGCACCGAGGTCAGCACGCCGGAACGCACCAGGAAGGTACCGAGCAGGCTCAACGCAAACGCGAAAATAGCCAGCAGCGCGGTCCAGGCTTTGAAAGTGCCGCGCTTCTCGGTGATCGCGAGTGAATGCATCAGGGCGGTGCCGACCAGCCACGGCATGAAAGACGCGTTTTCCACCGGGTCCCAGAACCACCAGCCGCCCCAGCCCAGTTCGTAGTAAGCCCACCAGCTGCCGAGCGCGATGCCGAGCGTCAGGAACAGCCAGGCAACGTTGGTCCAGGGCCGCGACCAGCGGGCCCAGGCCGAATCGACCTGACCGGACATCAGGGCCGCGATCGAAAACGCAAAGGCAACCGAGAATCCGACATAGCCGAGATACAGCATCGGCGGGTGGATCGCGAGACCGATATCCTGCAGCAACGGGTTGAGATCACGCCCCTGGGCCGCCGCCGGGAACAAGCGCTCGAATGGATTCGAGGTCAGGACGATAAACAGCAGGAAACCACAACTGACCAGGCCGAGCACCGCCAGCACGCGAGCTCGCATCGCGCGCGGCACGCTCGGCGTGAACAGCGCAACCGCACCGGTCCAAAGTGCCAGCACCAGCGCCCACAGCAACAGGGAGCCCTCGTGCGCACCCCAGACTCCGGAAATACGGTAGATCAGCGGCAGCTCGCTGTTCGAATTCTGCGCCACGTACAGCACCGAGAAATCATGGACCAGGAAAGCCCAGGTGAGGCAGGCATAGGAAATTCCGACAAACAGAAGCTGGCCGAGGGCTGCCGGCACCGCCATTGCAATCCAGCGTTGCACGCCCAGGATAGTACCGGCCAGTGGAACCAAACCCTGAAGGATGGCGATGCATAACGCCACGATGAGCGCAAAATGTCCGATTTCAGGCATCATTGTTGAGTCTCCCCTTCCTTATGCATGCCCGCAAGCTCCGGCGGCATGTAATTTTCATCGTGCTTGGCGAGCACTTCCTGGGCGACGAATTGGCCGCGGTCGTTCAGCTTGCCATTGGCGATGATGCCCTGACCTTCACGAAACAGGTCCGGTAAAATACCGGCATAGCGCACCGTGACCTGCTGCTCGTTGTCGGTTAGATCGAACTGCACGGTCAGGCCATCGCCGGGGCGGCTGACGCTGCCGTTGACGACCATACCGCCCATGCGAAACAGCTTGTTCGGTGGCGCCTCGCCCGCCATTACTTCGGTGGGTGTAAAAAAGAACATGATGTTTTCGTCCAGCGACTTAAGCGCCAGGCCAATGCCAACGCTAACGCCGGCAACCATCAGGAAAATCAAAAAAAGTCTTTTCTTGCGTGCAGGAGTCATTTTCTTTCAGCCTTGTGGCGCCGTTTCAGCTGGCGCAATTCCTTTTCATGTTGTTTACGGGGTATATACCAGTTTAGCCATAATACCAGAGCGCACAGCGCGTAGCTGGGCCAGACAAAGGCGGCATAGCCACCCATTTGGAAAAATTCCGCCATCTAAAGTTCCTCAACCCATCTACTGTTTCGCTCGCGCTGCAGCAGTTCCGCACGGCACTTGTGAAACAAAGCGAGGGCGTAATAAAACTGGAAGGCAAGCGCCATGATCAGGATCGGAACGTACATGCTTGGCGGCATCGACGGCTTGTCAAACTTGGTCAGCGAAGCGCCCTGGTGCAGCGAATGCCACCATTCCACCGAATAATGAATAATCGGGATGTTTACCACACCCACCAGCGCCAGGATTGCGACCGCGCGGGCCGCCACGCGCTTGTCTTCGATCGCGTTGTGCAGGCCGATAATTCCGAGATACAGGAACAGCAGGATCAGCTCGGAAGTCAGGCGCGCATCCCAGACCCAGTAGGTACCCCACATGGGTTTGCCCCACAGCGAGCCGGTCACCAACGCCAGGAAGGTAAAGCTGGCACCAATCGGAGCGCTGCTGATCAACACCACTTCGGCGAGCTTCATACGCCACACGATAATCACCACGCCACAGACGGCCATGGCCACGTAGATGAACATCGACATCCAGGCCGACGGCACGTGCACGAAAATAATGCGATAGCTCTCGCCCTGCTGGTAATCCGTCGGCGCCAGGATCAGACCGCCGTAAAGCCCGGCAGCCACCAGGATCAGGAATATCCAGGTCAGCCACGGGATCCACTTACCGGCGATACGATAAAAATGTGGTGGCGAACCTAATTTGTGAAACCAGAGAAACATATAAACCCGTTTAACTTGCAGACATTCTCAAGGCTGCCGCCGTTGCCCAGGGCGACAGCGAGACCGATAACAGCAGAAATGCCAGTAACATGTAAATCTGCGCAGACACGTCGAAACCCATGGCGGCATTATCGATCGCGCTCGACGCAAAAATCAGCACCGGCACGTAAAGCGGCAACACTAAAAGCGACAGGATTATACCACCTTTTCGCAAACCTACAGTCAATGCAACCCCGATCGCACCGACCAGGCTCAGGATCGGTGTCCCGATCAAAATAGTCAGCAATAGCGTCGGTTGAGCCTGTGCCGACATCCCCAGCATTTCCGCCAGCAGCGGGGCCACAATCAGCAGCGGCAAGCCCGTCACCAGCCAGTGCGCGCTGACTTTCGCCAGCACCAGTATCGCGACCGGGTGCGCGCTCAGCAGAATCTGCTCGAGCGAGCCATCGTCAAAATCGGAGCGAAAGATACTATCCAGCGACAGCATCGCCGCGAGCAGCGCCGCGACCCAGATGATGCCAGGCGCGATGCGCGCCAGCAATTCCGGCAACGCCCCGAGCGCAAGAGGAAACATGGTGATCACCAGCACGAAAAACAACAGCGGCATCGCATATTCCGCGCGATTGCGCAGCGCCAGCAACAGGTCGCGCCTGAGCAGGAAAATAAAAGCCTGTCCCAGCGAGAGACGGTTGCTCATACCCGTGTCCCGAGGTTAAGCCGCTGCAATGCTCGTGTCGGCAGGGAAATATCGTGATGCGAAGTCACCACGATAACGCCGTCGCGCTGCAGGTGCTGCTCGAACAGGCCGGCAAACATTTTCATGCTGGCCTTGTCGAGCGAGGTAAAAGGTTCGTCCAGTATCCATAACATCGAATCCGTGGCCAGCAATCGCGCCAGCGCCAGGCGACGCTTCTGACCGGCCGAGAGACTACCGACCTCGGAGTCGCCATAGGCGTACAGGTTGACCTGTTCGAGCACATCATCGAGATCGAGCGGCGACGGAACGCCCATGGCCCTCGCCAGGCGCAGGTTTTCGAGACAGGACAATTCGTGCTTGATACCGTCGTGATGCCCCACGTAATTGACCTGCTCGTAATAGTCGCCGGCGAGACGATCGATGGGCTGACCACGCCATCGAATCTCGCCGCTATCCGCCAGCCTGAGTCCGGTCAGGATCCGTAGCAGGCTGGTCTTGCCGCAACCGTTGGGGCCCTCGACGACCAGCATTTCACCCGCTTCCAGCGCAATATCGAGTTGCGTGAAAAGTTGACGATCATTGCGGATACAGCCGAGATTCCGGGTTTCGAGTAAGGGCGACGTGGGCATGCGAAGGTCGGGAATTAACGTGTCCGAAGATTATCCTTGGCCAACACCACGATCAACCCATTTTTTGATATAAATCAGACAAGATAGTATAAACGGTAGTAATGTACTGC
>CAMYON010000072.1 GCA_947260025.1 uncultured Gammaproteobacteria bacterium | reverse complement strand
AAAACGGAGTAGTTTCAGTAACAATAAGTCCTTTCCATAAACCTCAGAGCAGGCAATTTAGCTTGGAGTCAATTGAGCAGAACTTTGAATTCATAAAAAAAGCTATCTAACAAAGCGCTGCAGTCGGAATAAATACCCTCGTTAAAATCTTTATTTCTCCAAAACAGACGCTGAAGCTCGCTAGCTGGGCTTCAGAGAACGGGCAGAAGCGGACGCTCGCATATACCTATTCACACGGCAGTTATCAGTACTGCCTGCTAATATCTCTTGAAAGGTCGGTTACCTTTTTAATGTGCTGCTATGAGTAATCGCATGTCTGAACAAAGCTCCCTACTGAAAAACATTCCTGTATATACTTTAGGCTTCCTGGTAGTCGGAATACTTATGGGTGGAATCTACTCCTTGCCTGCTATGAAAGTTACCGGCAGTAAAGAACCATGGTTTACATTATTACTCTCTTTAGGATTAACCATGACGGTTACGGCCGTTGGATTACTTTTGTTTAGATCAAGTATTCACATCATATATGCAATTTTGGCAGCTAATACCCTGCTAATCATTCGCAGGTTTCTTGGGAAACTGGATCACAATGCAGAAAGGTTTGGACTAATCCATGCGATTAGCTTATTCGGTTGCTTCTGGTATTTTTTACTTATTAACCGAACCAACTCATAACAATTGCATGTAGCCGGGCACGTTACTTGCTGGGCTCTAATTTCTCGTTATTTGTCCCTGGTGGCAGAGTTCCGAACGTCTGCTTTTAGGTTCCGTCCTCGGCATAGAAACGACGCTGACCAGTATGAAACCTTACCGCGTGATGCCGGAGGAGCAGCATCTGCGAATCCGTTACCGCTTAAAATACTATCCTTACTCGCCCTTATCATATGTATCTCTAGACATGAAAACGCTCTACGGAACAGTTGGTTGCGAGGTCCGTGGAACAAGCCAACCCTGTGGTCAGGCATTTGCTATACAATCCGGATCCTGGGCAGAAGCGTAAGCATTAAATCGCAGGCAAACGAAGATATAGCGACATGGATACTTTGACTCAAATGGCCCTTGGCGCCGCGATTGGCGAAGCGACACTGGGTCGCAAGGTGGGCAACAAGGCCATCTTCTGGAGTGCCGTTGTCGCCGGCCTGCCCGACCTCGATATCCTCATTCCCTACGGTGACGTGGTCAAGAGTTTCACTTACCATCGCTCGGCTACCCATTCAGTGCTCGTGGTCGCTTTGTTGACGCCGCTGGTGGTTTGGTTGATCACTAAAATTCATCCGCGCGAGTTGCCAAATCGCAATCGCTGGTTGCTAACTATCTACCTTGCTTTTGCCACCCACGCTTTGCTCGACTGTTTTACCGCTTATGGCACGCAGATCTTCTGGCCGATCGAGATATCCCCGGTGGCATGGTCCACGATCTTCATCATTGACCCGCTGTATTCGCTGCCCCTGATGATCGGTGTGATAGCGGCACTGGTGATGACGCGTGAAACCGACCGGGGCCACCTGGCTTGTCGCTACGGTTTGCTGGCAAGCACGATTTATCTCGGCTGGACCGTCACCGCCAAGACTATTGCCGAAAGTAGTTTCGAGGCCGCCCTGCGCCAGCAGAACATTACCTACGAGCGGATATTCACCACCCCGTCGGCGTTTAATTCATTGCTCTGGCGCGCCGTGGTCCGCGACGAAGCGGGCTACTACGAAGCGTTTTACTCGGTCCTCGACAAAGATGAGGATATTTATTTCAGACGCTATCCCAGCAACGACGCGCTGCTCACGGCTATCGACGATCACTGGCCGATTCGGCGGCTCAAGTGGTTTAGCAAGGGCTTTTACTCGGTTTCGCAAAGACAGCAGGACGTCATCGTTTCCGACCTGCGCATGGGCGTCGAACCCAGCTACGTGTTCCGTTTCAAGGTCGCCGAAGTTGGCAATCCGCATCCCGAACCTGTGGTCGTGACGCGAATTGCCAATAGCTGGAATCGCGGTCTGCTGCTGCGCATCTGGAACCGGATCTGGGACGAATCGGCGCCACTGGGAGCGCTTGCCAGCAGCGATTAACCAGGCCGCGGAATCGATTAAAACAGGCTTTAGCGCGCTACAATGACGGCATCCCGGCATCTTCCAACGGTGGCGCGTTACAGGATTCCCGCTTGCGCGGGAATGACGCGTTTTCTGATGATATGTTGCATCGACCGGACGAGGTCACCGATCGATTTACGACGCTACGGGCTCCACGCTGAGCCGCAGCTTCGCTTCGACGCGCAGCGCCTTCAACAATTTCTGATCGCTGAATTCCGGGTAGAGCTGATGAAATCGATCGACGTCGAGGGCATTTTCCCGGCAAGCCTGTTCGAGCCGCTGTCGATCCTCGCGAGCCAGTCCCTGCAGCATCAGCAAGCGCGGCGCCAGCCGGCGGATATATAGCTGGCACAAGCGATCGTGTTCTTCCTGCTCCCAGTCTTCGCTGATCAGGCACGGTGGAAATTCGGTGGACATGGTCTCGGCACGATCGAACCAGGCCGCCCGCGGACTTGGCCCGGCGCGCTCCGCGATCAGACTCTCGAGTCGAGCATTGACCGGCGGGACGTAGCTTGTGCGGTGATCTGCGGAATCCTCGATAGAAAGCTGGGCAGCGGGCATCGCCATCCACGTCGGCCTCGCCGAGGGCGCGCCGATTTCCTCGGCGCTGATACAGGAATACAGCAGCGCCAGCGGCTTACCCTCGGATTGATCCAGAAGCCAGTACTCGAGGCGGTCGATCGCGGGATACGGCAGGCCCGAATCTGAAATCCAGGCGGACAGCTGTTCGATCGCGCGAGTCACGGTCTCGGTATCGAAAATCGGATGCAGCGGCTGCCGCACCAGACCCGCAGGCGTGATACTGGCGATGTCGGTGTACTTGCCACGTTGCTTGTCGGGATTACGCGTATCCGGACGAGTATTGACGGCGTTAGCCGCAAAGCGGAACTGAATCTCCCAGTTTTTACCATCGATGCTTAGCGCCCTGGCATCGCCGCTCTCGGCAACCTGTAGCTGCCCGGTGAAGGGCGGCATCATGCGTCTCGAGTAGGTTTTTACCGTGGCATCTAACTTTCCTACGGACTGTAACGCGGGCTCATCCGGATATTCGGCTCGCGCGGCCTGCCCTTCGCATGACTCGCGGTTATGGTCGCCGCTTCCGCTTCGACGAAACCAGCGCATCGGATTAATTATTTCGCGAAACATTAAAATATTTTGGTTGGAAGTTTTATCTGGATCTCGAGCTTATTGTCTGATGACGTCGACTTTTTCCACCTGGCTATCGTGTCAGCGTGATCGCCCCCGTTGGTTTTAAATTCTCCGGGCGCTTCACAGATTATACGAGCCAGAAGTGATGGATGGATCAAATTCCGGGGACATTATACCCGCTGTTGTATTCGTTCGCGCACTATCAATGCTCCCGATTACAACCAACCGAAACAGGTTGCAGTAACCAGGTTGCAAACCCGTGACTGACCCGCCTCGAATCCAGGATGCCTGCTACTACCGGAGGCGATCACCCGACCGGCTAATCAACCTCCGTGTCGGTATTACAGACTATTGTTTGCGTTTTTTTGCCGCTATAAAACAGTCGGCCTGCCACAAACAGTCTCGCTGATCGCAATAACCGTCGCAGGCGCTGGCGAAACAATCGAAATTCCCTTCGAATTGCTGTATCGCATGAACCAGCTCGACTTTGTTCAGGCGGGTAGCCTTGACGCCGTAACCTTTTGCGATGGTGCGGATTTCCTGCATGATCATGTTAGGTACCCTCGTAAGAATCTGCCCCGACACGGTGGACCAACCTGTCTTCCGCATCCTGCAGATTGAAAACAAAATAGACTACGCGGGCAAAGTTACCGATTGATTATGGCCGTGACAAAAAATCGCCATTACCGCCTGAATTTCGCACCACAAACAGGCATAAATTGAGCACAACCTTCAAAAATATTTAATTTTGCCCCAGGGTGATACATTTGAGCCATTCCTCTTAGAGCTCTGATACCTATCGCATGGAAAAGAACATTTTGGCAATCATCCTGGCAGGAGGCGCTGGTGAACGGTTGCAACCACTCACACGATATCGTGCAAAACCCGCCGTTCCGTTCGGCGGTAAGTACCGAATTATCGACTTTACCCTGAGCAATTGCCTGCATTCAGGTCTGCGACGCATGCTCGTACTGACCCAGTACAAGTCCCACTCGCTACACAAGCACCTGCGCGATGGCTGGTCTGTATTCAATCCCGAACTGCGCGAGTATGTCACCCCGGTGCCGGCGCAGATGCGTCATGGTGACAAGTGGTATCTGGGCACGGCCGACGCAATTTATCAGAACGAATACCTGATCAAGCGCAGCGATGCCGATTACACGATTATTCTGTCGGGCGATCATATCTACCGCATGGATTATGCGTCGATGCTGAATACCCATAAGGCGCTCGGTGCGGACGCAACGGTTGCCTGCATGAAGGTACCCGTTGAGGAGGGCTGCCATTTCGGTGTCGTGGCGGCCGATTCAAAGCGGAAAATCACCCGTTTCGACGAAAAACCGGATGCTCCGCCACCCTGCGAGGACGATCCGAAATATGCCCTCGCTTCCATGGGGGTTTACATTTTTTCGACCCGGTTGTTACTCGAGGTGCTCGAACAGGATAGCCGAGACGAAACGTCGAGCCACGACTTCGGTAAGGATATATTTCCACAACTGATTCACAACCATCATGTCTGCGCCCATTACTTCGGTGAGCAGGAAGGCCGGGTCTCGCCGGATCGATACTGGCGCGATGTCGGCACGCTGGATTCGTATTATCAGGCCAACATGGATTTGCTGGAGCCGGTGCCGCCGATGGATTTATACCAGGAAGACTGGCCGATCCGCTCTTATCAGGCGCAGACGCCGCCGGCGCGGGCGGTGCCCGGGAAATCCGGCACCGAAGGGGTTTTCATCAATTCGATGCTCGCCGGCGGCACGGTCGTTTCGGGCGGCAATGTCGACCACTCGGTGCTGTTCAAAAACGTATTCGTCGGTGACCGCAGCCTGGTGTCGGATTCGGTGATATTCGGCAACGTCAAGATCGGGAAAAATGTCCGGCTTAAAAACTGCATCGTCGACAAGCACGTCACGATTCCCGACGGCGAGGTCATCGGTTTTGATCCCGTGCGAGACGGCGAGCGATTCACTCTCAGCGAAAACGGCATCGTCGTAATCCCGGAGAGTTACAGTTTCGGGTGAAACAAACTCATTACAAGATAGATCACCTATTTGGCGCGGTTTGCTGTATGATGACGCTTCAATAAGGCGCTTGATCGGTCCGCGCCGCCATTTTTTACGGTAATCCCTCCCGATTTCCTGCTTAACATACAAATCTACCCCGACCGCTCACTCACATACGTTGTGCTTTGCGGGTCGATTTCTTGGAGAATAATAAAACATGTCATTCGAATCCCTTGGCCTCCAGGCCGAGTTAGTCCGTGCCGTTTCCGATAAGGGATACAGCACACCAACGCCGATACAGCAGCAGGCGATCCCGCTGATACTCGAAGGCCGCGACCTGATGGGCAGCGCCCAGACTGGTACTGGTAAAACCGCCGGCTTCACGCTGCCGATACTGCAGCGACTGCACGTTTCTCAAAAAAAGGGGGCGGGACGTCGCCCGATCCGGGCCCTGGTGGTAACCCCGACCCGCGAGCTGGCAGCCCAGGTTACCGAGAGCATCGAAGCCTATGGTAAATGGCTGCCCCTGAAATCAACCGTGGTGTTTGGCGGGGTCAGCATCAATCCACAAAAGCAGAAGCTGATCCGCGGAGTCGATATCCTGGTTGCCACCCCCGGACGCCTGCTCGATCACGTAAACCAGCGCTCCGCTGACCTTTCGCAAATCGAACTATTGGTGCTGGACGAGGCGGATCGCATGCTGGACATGGGGTTCATCCACGATATCCGCAAGTTGCTGGCACTGCTGCCGCGGCAAAAGCAAACCCTGTTGTTCTCCGCTACTTTTTCGGACGAGATCAAGAAACTCGCCAACGGCCTGTTAAAGTCTCCGGCAATGGTCGAAGTCGCACGCCGCAATGCCACGGTCGAAGTAATCGAGCAGATCGTTCACCCGGTCGATAAAAGCCGCAAGCGCGAGCTGCTGTCGTTTTTGATCGGATCCAACAACTGGCAACAGGTGCTGGTGTTCGGCCGCACCAAGCACGGCGCCAACCGACTGACCAAACAACTGAATAGCGATGGCATCACGGCGGCAGCGATTCACGGTAATAAAAGCCAGGGAGCGCGCACCAAAGCGCTGGCCGATTTCAAGATGGGCAAGCTGCAGGTGCTGGTGGCGACCGATATTGCCGCGCGCGGACTCGATATCGAACAGTTACCGCATGTCATCAACTACGAGCTGCCTAACGTTGCAGAGGATTACGTCCACCGTATCGGTCGCACCGGACGCGCCGGCCGTGGCGGCCAGGCGATCTCGCTGGTGTGCCTGGAGGAAATGAAACAGTTGAAGGATATCGAGCGACTGATCAAAAGCAGGATCCCACAGCAGCTTGTCGCCGGTTATGACGTCACCGAGACATCGCAAACCGAAACCCTGCGGCCCGAGAAGCAGGTACAGCAACGCCGCCGACGCCATCGTGGGAAATCAAACCAGCGTCACGGCGCACGCGCTAATTGAGGAAAGGTAAATATCGTGTCTGATCTATCTGAAAAGCCCGGCGGCCGACAGTTTTATGTAAGCACTATCGAAAAGATCGATCCGCCAGAGGGAACCTCCGGTGAGAACTGGTACGAGTACACCATTGGTGAAGGCAGTTCCGCGATCAAGGGAAAACGATCGGGCAGCCTTAAATCGGTTCGATTGCATGCCGAAGAGTTCGCCGAAAACCTGAACCGGCGGGCCGCGCTCGGCTACTCTGCCTATGCCGCTCGCAGAACCCAGAAGTAAGCCCAACGGCAGTCACCGTTAAAGAGTTCTGCCCGCGGATAATCGATATCCGCGCAGGGCTCCCAGCACTGTCGACTCGATACCCGCTCGCCGGGCAAGAATGCCTGGATTAACGCCGATTAAAACGCGGCACCCTGCCTTTAGAAAGCCTCAGGCCATGCCCGGATTGCCGGACACATTCTTCAATTTCGGAGTATTGAGTTTCTCGATACGCACCGTATCCTCGCGGCGCAGGTAGTCGGCAACGATATCCCAGACCGGCGCTCCCGGTGATTGCGAGCCCACGGTCGCCCAGCCGGCAACCTTGTAGCTTTTCGCAGCATTGATGACGCTGCCGTCATCCAGCTGCATATCCGAGATGCGCGCGCCGGCATCGGCCGCGGGATCGATACTGTAATCCAGACCACCGAGCCGCACCATGTCACCGCCCTGCTGGTAATACGGGTCCTTGTTGAACAGGTTGTCCGCCACGTCCTCGAGGATGAGTTTGATATCTTCTCCGCTCATTTCACGCACGTAGGTTTCGGGATAGGTAATACAGGTTTGGTCCATGACGTGTTCCATCGTGATCGCCTGACCCGGCAACACCGTGGTACCCCAACGGAAACCAGGCGATAGCGATATCTGGGCATCGCCCTCGACCCGCAGCGCGTCGCAAATCACCTGGTCGAAAGTGCCGTTGAAATTGCCGCGTCGGAACAGCACGTCCTCGGCCAGCGCCAGCTCTTCCTGCAGCCTGGCCAGATGCGGCTTGCGCACCTGTTCGATATAAGCGGTCATTTCGGCGTCTGCCGGCAGCAGATTGGAAAAAACCGGCAGCAAGCGATACTTGAACTCGCGCAGTTTCTTGCCCTTGTAATCCATATCCATGACGCCGAGAAACTTGCCGTTCGAACCGGCATTGGTAACCAGCGTCTTGCCGCCGGGATTCGACACCGGAACCGCACCGGGCACGCCATCATGCGTGTGGCCGCCAAAGATCGCATCGATGCCGCTCACGCGCGAAGCCATTTTTAGATCGACGTCCATGCCGTTATGCGAGATCACGATCAAGCCATCGGGATCTTCCTCTTCGCGCGCCTGGTCGACGATTTCCTGCATGTCTCCTTCATTGATGCCAAAGGTCCAGTCAGGGATAAAGCGCTGCGGATTGGCGATCGGCGTGTACGGGAAAGACTGGCCGACCACGGCGATCCGTAAATCGCCCATTTCCCGAATCGTGTAAGGCTTGAATACGTGCCCGGTATCCTCGTTGAAGTCACCCAGGTCGCCGAGTTCGTAATCGAACAGCGCATCTTCCTTGACCCTGCAATTCTGGCTGACGAACTCGCCGGCAAACATTCCGGCGTTTTCGAGTACTTCCTGTGCCAGGTAGGTAAATTCCCAGTGCCCGGTCATGACGTCGACGCCAAGCAGGTTGCAGGCCTCGACCATGTCTCGCCCGCGCGTCCAGTAGGCGGTGCCCGAGCCCTGCCAGGTATCGCCACCGTCGAGCAGCAGCGAGCGGCCCTCGGCGTACTCGGCACGTAATTTCTTGACCAGCGTGGCCAGGTGCGCAAAACCACCGACCATGCCGAACATGCGCGCCGCTTCCTCGAAATTCAGGTAAGTGTAGGCATGCTCCTCGATGCCACCGCCCGGGATACCGAAGTGCTCCAGCAGCTTGTTGCCAACCAGGTGCGGCGGCTTGCCATAGGCAGCGCCTATCCCGAGGTTGACGTTGGGCTCGCGGAAGTAGATCGGATTCAATTGCGCATGGCAGTCGGTAAAATGCAGGATGCGCGCGTTACCGAAAGCCGGCACATCGTACAGCTTCGAATCGTCGCTGCCCGCCGCGAATCCGGCGCGCGGAAAAATGCCGGCTGCACCGGCCAAACCCATTAATCTTACAAATTCTCTTCGATTCAGATTCATAGCATCCCCCTCAGGAAAACATGTCCGCCAGTTGTTTTAAATTATCGACGATCAGGTCAGGGCTGGATTCGCTGATGCTGATACCGTGGTTATATCCATACGGTACGCAAACAATAGCAAAGCCGGCCGCGCGCGCGGCGGCGACATCGTTGCTCGAGTCACCCACCATCATGCAACTGGCATAATCCAGCGCGAAATGATCCGCCGCATAATGCAGCGGCATCGGATCGGGTTTTTTGCGGGCGGTTGTGTCGCCGGCCACAACCAGTTCAAAAAACTTATCGAGTCCCATCGCCGCAATCAAGTCGGAAGTAAAGGGCTCGGGCTTGTTGGTCACACAGGCCAGGTGTAAATCGAGTTGTGACAGGTGCTGCAGGGCCTCGACAACACCCGGATAGAGTTCGCTCCGGCCGCTGACATTATCGGCATAGAGACGTTCGAACAGCTCGAGACCTTTGCGAAACAGCTCCTGGTCCGGTTCGGCATTCATATCGCCGGTCAGGAAGCGTTTTACGAAGCGCTCGACACCGTTACCAACCCAGTTCCGTGCTTCTGCCTGGTCACGCGGCGGCATATCGAGTCGACGCAGCATTTCGTTGCCGCACCAGGCCAGGTCCGGCACGCTGTCGACCAGCGTACCGTCGAGATCGAAAAGGATTAATCCGATCCGTTCGAAATCGATCACTCCGCCCGTCTCGAGGCTATCGGATAACCTGTCGTTACCGAGAACTGGCATCGATGGCACTCGAGCGGGGCAGATCAGCGCTTATTGCGCCGCCAGGTAGGCAGCAAGATTGTCGACGTCGGCGTCGTTCAGCCCCGCCGCCATCGGCATCATGATTGGATTATCGCGTTCACCCTTGCGGAATTTATTCAACTCGGTGCTGATGAATTCCGCCGGCTTGCCGCCGATAGCCGGGTAATTGGCGATCGGCTGCTTACCCGCGGCACCGTGGCAGCCCACACAACCCTTGGCCATGTAAGCACTGGCGCCGGCAGCGGCGTCTCCCGCCTGCAGCGGGGTGTTGATCAGGCCGGTAAGAGCCAGCATAGCGATTATTGCGGATGTTCTCATGATAACCTCGTATTGGTTGTTTTTTGTCGGTAAAGAAAACAGTTTAAACCCGACAAAATTAACAAAACATGAACGTCAAGGTAATAGCCCTATAGCTATACCTACTATTACTTTTTCAACTAGCTCGTCAGGGCTGAGAATACCCTTGGCAAGCGCTCCGGCAGGCGTTCGATGTTATCGACGATGGAATAGTTGTTGGCGCCGAATATACGCGAAACATAGCTATCCGCGTTTGGATCCAGCGTCAGGCAATAGGTATGGATGCCTTTGGCGGCCAGTTCCTCGACCGCGTGCCTGGTATCCTGTCGTAGATATTGCGGGTCGCGTTCGTCGATGTCGGCGGGTTCACCGTCGGTAATCAGTAACACCAGGCGCTTGCGGCTGCCCTGCTGTCCGAGGTGATAGCCGGCGTGACGCAGGGCCGCACCCATGCGCGTCGACAGACCCCCGCTCATACCGGCCAGCCTGGCCTTGCTTTCGTCACCGTAGGATTCGTCGAAATCCTTGAACCGGTAATACTGCACGTCGTGGCGTCCGTCGGAAGCAAATCCGTGCACCGCGTAGTTGTCGCCAATCGAATCCACCGCCCAGGACAGCAGCCCGGTGGCTTCGCGCGTCAGGTCGAGAATACTCGGCTGCTCCAGGTAACCCTCGTCATCTTCCTGCAGATCGCCGATGCGATCGTTGGTCGAGGCCGACAGGTCCATCAGTACGATCATCGACAGGTCGCGCAGGTGCCGCGTAATGCGGATATTTACCCGCGGATCCGGCATGATGCCTCGTCGGATATCGATCATCGCCCGCACCGCGGCATCGATATCGAGCTCGTCGCCATCTTCGAAGCCGCGCTTGCGCACGATACCCTGCGGCTGCAGCGCGTCGATCAGGTGCTTGATGCGACTCGCGATCGGTTTGTGTTTTTCGAGAATTTCGTCCATGACCGCGGGATCCTCGCGCCGTTGGCGGCGTTCAATCACGGTGGTCCACTCCGGCCGCGACAGTTGGACCTGGTAATCCCACTCGTCGTAATGAAACGGCTCGGACACGGGTTCGACGCCTTCCGATTCGTTGTAGCTGACGCCGTTGTCCTCGTAGGGAAACAGCTCGGTAGGCAGGACCCAGACTTCCTGCGGGCTGCCGTCCTCGAGCTCGGAGTCGATCTCGTTGACCATTTGCATGACGTTGACGTACTTGCGCTGTGTCGGCTGACGCCACGGCAGGCGCTCATACTCGGCGGCATCGGGGCCGGCTGCATCGAATTCCCAGAAATAGCGGTTGTCGTCGCGGTAAGGTATCGGCGAATCCAGCAGCAGACGCATCGAAGGTATCTTTTCAGATTCGGCGATGCGGGCGAAACATTCGACGCCAAATTCGCGCACTAGCGGCCTATCCACCGTGCCCGCCTCGAGCAGCTTGCGGTAGCGGCCGACGATATCGTTGATCCAGTTTTCGGTATCGTTGTAGCCCGGGTCAAGCAGCGCACGATTCAGGCGCTGCATGATGCTGGCAACCGGGTGAAGTTCCTCGGGGGCAGATTCCAACGCATATTCGAAGAACCGCAGCCATAGCCGCCGCAGGCCCGGAAATTGCCGATAGGCGAGATACTCGACCCGGGCATCCTCGAAGATTTCGACCATCAGGCGTTGCGCCGGGCTCAAATCGTCGCCATGCATTGTTTCACTGGTGTAAACGATATGCGCGGCCGCGTGCGCCGCCGCGGCACGGTAGACATCGATACCCTCGATCCCATCGTAGCGATCGAAGGCATCGGGCAGATGCACCAGGTAGTCTTCGATGTAAGGCCGACTGCCCTGCCGGGTTTCGAAATCGTCCGCGGTCGGGCGCATGAAAAACGCGCGCGCCCACAGCGCCCGCAGGTAAAAATTCAGCTTGCGATGATTATCGACGAACAGCGTACCCCGGCGTTCGCGCTGCAGTACCGACTTCGAGGTTTCGGTGGCAACACCGAAATAGGCGGCCTGCCCTTCGAAATCGCGCTGATAAGCCTGCGCTCCCCAGGTGGCCCAGCGGCGCAGGCCGCCAAGCGTCAGTTTCGACAGCAGTTCGCTCAGGGCTTCCATCATCGGGCGCAGGCCGCGCGGCGCCTTGCCGGCGAGCTGATGCAACAGCTTTAAATAGCCGCGCAGCAGTTCGGCATCGCCGAGCCGGGTTGCCGCCAGCGGCAAGTTGGAAAGAATTAGCGTAATCACCGAGCCCGAGGTCAGCGACGACAGTTTCATGATGGCCTCGATCGCATCCGGCACGATATCCTCGCCGACTTCCTTTGCCACTACCGGCATTTCCTGTACGTAGGTCAGTACCAGGTCCTGCCCCTTGCCCAGCGTGCACATGGCCTTGATGCCGACCAGGTAATTCTCCAGTCCCTGTGGCGACATGATGCGCTGCGCCTCGAGCCAGGATGCCTCGACCGCTTCGAGGTTTCCGAGGTCCTCGGGATCGATGCATTCCAGGTATTCGGCGAGCTCGGGATGCATGTGACCTAACCGTCATTCCGATGCGTCGGACCGCCGCTCAAGCGGGGATCTCGCAATGGTGGCATCGTGACAAGATCCCCGCTTTCGCGGGGATGACGCAAGGTTTTCATCAGAAATAGGTATCGACCGCGGCGTAGAGCGTATCGCGCATATCGGGGTCGTCGCACAGCGGTGTTACCAGCGCCATGCGGCAGGCAGCGCCGGCATCGACGCCCTGCGCCATCAGTTGCGCCGCGTAAATCAGCAACCGCGTCGACATACCCTCATCGAGGCCGTGACCTTTCAGATTGCGCGAACTGGTCCCGACCTGCACCAGTTTTTTCGCCGTTTCAACATCGACACCGCCTTCATGGGCGACGATTTCGGCCTCGGTCTCGGCTTCGGGATAGTCGAAATCGAGGCCGCCGAAGCGCTGCTTGGTCGACTGCTTCAGGTCCTTCATCAGCGACTGGTATCCCGGGTTATAGGAAATTACGAGCTGGAAATCCTCGTGGGCCTTGACCAGTTCACCTTTCTTTTCCAGAGGCAATTCACGACGGTGATCGGTCAGCGGGTGGATAACCACGGTGGTATCCTGGCGCGCCTCGACGATTTCATCGAGATAACAGATGGCACCGACACGCGCCGCTACCGTCAGCGGCCCGTCCTGCCAGCGAGTGCCGTTGATGTCGAGCAGATGTCGTCCGACCAGGTCGGAAGCGGTCATATCCTCGGTGCAGGCAACGCTGATCAGCGGTTTTTGCAGCTTCCAGGCCATGTATTCGACAAAACGCGACTTACC
>CAMYON010000071.1:24795-26900 GCA_947260025.1 uncultured Gammaproteobacteria bacterium | reverse complement strand
TTATGCAGCGCGTTGATCGCAAGCGGTTGCTCGTCGCTCGGCGTCAAGCCCTGGGAACGCGACCTGCTGGCGCGCGAGGACATGCTGATGGACGCGGACGCGCTCGATCTCGCCTTCGACGAACATATTTACTTCAGTAAGGAAGCCTCCAGTGGCGGCCAGGGATTTGCCGGCGGGGGCTGTGGATGCAACTAAGCAACAAGAAAGTCGCGGGTTTGCTGTCGGCGGCAACCTGCTCGCTGCTGGGCGCGCCGGCGCAGGCCGAAGAGGGCGACTGGGATATTGACTCAGCGCTGTTGTTCTACAGTGAATCCGACGATCGCGTCGAGGCTTTCGAACCGGTGATCAGCGGCAAGAGAGATCTCGGCGACGACGAATCTGTAACGTTGAAACTGGTGATCGACAGCCTGACCGGCGCTTCGGCAAACGGTGCCGTACCTTCGACCCAGGTGCAGACCTTTATTCGGCCATCGGGCGACGGAGTTTACCGGGTAGAGCCCAACGAGACCCCGCTCGACGACACTTTCAAGGATACCCGTGTCAGCTTCAGCATGAACTGGGAAAAACCGATCGATCGCAACAACCGGCGCAACCTCGGCTTTAATATTTCGACGGAATACGACTTTACCTCCCTGAGCGGCAACGCGATGTGGCAGCGCGACACCAACCAGAAGAATACGACATGGTCCTATGGCGTCAACGTCGAGTTCGACGATATCGATCCGGTAGGCGGCGCGCCGGAGCCGTTGACCAACATGCTGGCACAGGATAAAAACGATACCGATACCCGGACCGTCGTCGACTTTTTATTCGGCGTCACGCAGGTGATCGATCGTTCCAGCCTGTTCCAGGTAAACCTGTCTCTGAGCGAAGCCGATGGCTACATGACCGATCCCTACAAGTTCGTTAGTGAGGTCGATAATGTTACCGGCGAACCGATCAACCAGTTATTCGAAAGCCGCCCCGATTCGCGTTCACGACAGAGTATCTACGGCAAGTACAAGAAAATTCTTACCAACAAGGATATCTTCACCGCGTCCTACCGTTTCATGACGGACGACTGGGGGATCGATTCGAACACCTTCGACTTCAGCTATCGCTGGACCCTCGACAACGGCTATTACTTTCAGCCGCGGCTGCGCTGGTACGAGCAATCGGAAGCTGATTTCTATTATTACTTTTTGCGCGACGGTGAACTTCCGAGCGATGCCAGCGCCGACTATCGACTGGGTGAAATGGAAGCTACTACCGTCGGCTTCAAGTTCGGTAGAAACATCGACGAACAGACCGCCTGGTCGTTACGCCTCGAGCTCTACGAGCAAGAGGGAGACTCGTCGCCATCCGAAGCCTTCGGGCAGCTGGCTCAACAGGACCTGTACCCGACCGTCGAAGCCACCATCGTCCAGTTCAACTACTCGTTCAGGTGGTAACGCGCCATAACCGATTTTGCGCCGGCCCGATGCGGCGCTAGAATGCGGCTCATCGGAACGCCGCTCACCACTGGCCGTGAGCGCGTGTTCGCAACCGGCGGCGGTCTCGATAGCAGTGGCAAAATCCTTGAGCATCAGCAGGCGCGGAAAATTGTGGGTCGGCAAGTTTCGATGCATGGCCAGCCCCTGCGAAGTCCTGCTCGAAGGTAACAACAAAGCGACAGCGCAAGAATTGCTGGAACTGGCGCAGCACGAAGCGCTGCGCATCGAGCAAAAATTCAGCCGCTATCGCAACGACAATATTGTCCATCAAATCAATAGCGGCGTCGGGCGGGTCGAAGTCGATGCCGAAACCGCACTTCTGCTCGACTTCGCGCAGAACTGCTACGACCTGAGCGAAGGCTGGTTCGATATCACCTCCGGCGTTCTGCGGTGTGCCTGGCAGTTCGTCGATGGCGGGCAAGTACCGACCCAGGAAGAAATCGACCGCCTGCTGCCCCACATCGGCTGGCACAAGGTCACCTGGGACAAGCCCTTCCTGACGGTCCCGCCGGGCATGGAAATAGATTTCGGCGGCATCGGCAAGGAGTATGCCGTCGACTCCACGCTACGCCTGTTATCGCGCAACTGCGATGGCAGTTTCCTGGTGAACTTTGGCGGCGACTGCCACGCCCG
>CAMYON010000071.1:0-24668 GCA_947260025.1 uncultured Gammaproteobacteria bacterium | reverse complement strand
ACGCCGAGACCTTCCTCGATCGCCAGGCGGTCAAGTACTGGTGCTACCGCTAGCCGAATTCAGGCAACACTAATACTCTGTTACTATGACTTGTTCAGGTTGACAGAGAGTCTGTCGTAGGGTTAAAAAGTTTATTTATATCAATGAGTTAATGTCATTTAGCAAACTTGGAGGGTTAAAGCCGGGTCGCTGATTCGAGCTTTGGGTACAGAAATGTCTGACACGGATTTAGATGCGCTGGTTTATGTTTCATCGGCCGTGAGGCTTTTGAAGCATGAGGAAATCGACTACCTGTTAAGACGGGCCCGGGAACGCAACAAGGAATATGACGTTACCGGCATCCTGCTTTACATTGGCGGCAACTTCATGCAGTACATTGAAGGCCCCAGGGATAGCCTCGATGCCATCTATAAGATAATTCAGGAAGATGAATTACACAAAGGCCTGATTTTGGTGTCCCGGGAAGCCATCGATAGCCGCCAGTTCGGTGACTGGGCCATGGCCTACCAGACCAGGGATGTCGAAGGTTATGTCGGCTCGCCCGGCGAAAGAAAATTGATCGAAATGATTCTTGAAATGCCCGAGGATAACCCCAGCACGGCTCAAATCGTGCTTCACAGTTTCTGGTCCCAAAATAAATTGTAACAACAGGCGCTTTTGACCGGACTGGCAAACCGACTAGCGTCCAGCTGACTGCCGAGGCAGGGTGTCACGGGGACGATGTATGGTTGGCGGCATTGATAAAAATGAATACTTCAAATCGAGCAATTCCCGAGCAGCTTATTGATCCGAGACCCGTCCCGAATCAGGTCGCGGCCCCCGATGATTGACGCCACCGTTCTCCTGATTCTGGCGACCTTCCTGCTCGCGGGCCTGGTCAAGGGTGTTATCGGTCTGGGCCTCCCTACCGTTAGCCTCGCGATACTGACCGTCGCGATCGATCTGCCGACTGCGATGGCCCTGCTGCTGGTACCGTCGTTTGTCACCAATCTGTGGCAGGCCATGGTCGGCGGTAACACCAGGCTTATCCTGAGCCGGACATGGCCATTCCTGCTGATGGCCACGCTCACTGTCTGGGTCGGGGCGCAGGCGCTCAGGCACCTGCCCTTGACGCTGCTCTCCGCGCTGCTGGGCGCCCTGCTCGCGGCCTACTCGATTGTCAGCCTGGGCGGGCTTCGATTGTCGATTTCAACACGCATGGCCAGCTGGCTCGGACCGCTGCTGGGCCTGGTCAACGGGATTCTAACCGGCATGACCGGATCGTTCGTGGTGCCGGGTGCCCTCTACCTGCAGGCGCTCGGATTCGACCGCAACGCGTTGATCCAGGCGATGGGCATGCTGTTTACCCTGTCGACGCTGGCGCTTGCGCTAGCCTTGCAACGTAATGCGTTGCTCAACCTGGAACTCGGTGCCTACTCGGCGCTGGCATTGCTGCCGGCGATCGTCGGCATGCTGCTGGGCCAGCGAATTCGACGGATTATTTCCGAGCCGCTGTTCAGAAAGCTGTTTTTTATCGCGCTACTGGCGCTCGGCGTTTATATCATCGTCACCGCGCTGGCTGGCCTCGGTCAATAATTCCTGGTCAAAAAGAAAAGTATTTTGCGTTTTTCACCGATTTTTCACAGCGCCCCGGTATAAATCTGTTCATCGCAACAGAAACCGTGCAGAAAAAGGTGAAACAAATGTCTACTCAAAGCTCATATACTTCGGTGCTGACACTGCTTTTCATTTCGCTAGTGTGCTCGCAGCCGGCCAGCGCCGCCTCGCACCCGTTCGAGTTTCACGCCGATGCCAGGATGGTGCACGCACAGCTTGGCCCGATCGAGCGGGCTTACGGTTACATGAATGTCGTTACCGATAGCGAGGGCAACGGCACCATAAACGTCATGTTTTCTAACGGCAGCGGCCAGGACCTTGCGCAATTCAATGCCCGCGTCAAATTTCTCGATACCATGGGCGCGGTAATCAGGGAAGAATACTTCGACTGCTGGATGGACGCCGAGGGCCTGCGGGAAGCCATCGAATGCAAGGTGACAAAACCGCTGTCGGTAAACAATTTCGACGCCATCGAGGTCGATTTCTACCTGTCGAATCCGCCTGAAAGCAACACCACGGCCGCCATTTACCACTAGAGATTGGGGCCTGTCGAAATAATCCCGGTTTCTCGAATTCTAACCGAGGAGGTCAGTTACGACACCGACACCCAGGCCCGGGGCTTTCCCGGTCGCCTGGGTGACCCGGTTCTACAGGGATCGAAGGATCGGGCAAGCTTTAGTAGTAGCAATTAACCCTACAGCTTGTGCTTTGATGTTTGCTGCAGGCTCTCTTATCATTGCCGCTCGTTTTCACCGCTTAACATTCATAACGGACGATCCCAATGCTTGAACAGAACCAGACCGCGCCCGATTTCACCTCGGTCAATCAGAACGGCGACGATATCAGCCTCGCGCAATTCCGCGGCGACAAAAATGTCGTGCTTTATTTTTATCCCAAGGACGATACCCCCGGCTGCACCGTCGAGGCCAACGAGTTTACCGGCCTCATCGATCAGTTCGCCGCCGCCGATACCGCGGTGCTTGGCGTCAGCAAGGACAGTTGCGAAAAACACCAGAAATTCATCAACAAGCACGACCTCAAGGTCGAGTTGCTGGCCGATACCGGCGGCGAACTGTGCGAGCTTTACGGCACCTGGGGCGAGCGTAAATTCATGGGTAGAACCTACATGGGCATCGGTCGTTCCACCTTCGTCATCGACAAGCAGGGCAAGCTGGCGCACGTAGACTACAAGGTGAAAGCCAAGGGCCACGCACAGGCAATGCTGGAACTGGTCCAGGGATTGGCGTAGCTCGCGGGTTCCTTCGAGGGGGTCAGAGCAAAAATGCCCCGACGATCCGAGTCGTAGAATTGTTTTCCACGGCATTTTTGGTCTGACCCCGAGTTTCCAGACCCTGGTAAGATCAGGGTCAGATCAAAAATTTCGGTCAGGTGCCTCTCGTCTGCACCCAGGTTCCCGAAATTTTTGCTCTGACCCGCTCGAGCAACGGCCCGACACATCGCGACGGCTGCTATATCAGGGGTTGTGGATTAGCCCCATATCATTATAATCGCGCGCCTTACCCTGCCCTGTAATCCCCCTATGAGCACGCAACGAGACAACCTGCGAAATATCGCAATCATCGCGCATGTCGACCACGGAAAAACCACGCTGGTCGATCAACTGCTGCGCCAGTCCGGCACGCTGGACAGCCGCGCCGACGACAGCGAGCGCGTGATGGACTCGAACGAGCTGGAAAAGGAACGTGGCATTACGATCCTGTCCAAGAACACCGCCATCAACTGGGAACAACCGGGCAGCGGGCAGGAATTCCGCATCAATATCGTCGATACGCCGGGGCACGCCGATTTCGGCGGCGAGGTCGAGCGCATCCTGTCGATGGTGGACTCGGTGCTGCTGCTGGTGGACGCGGTCGAAGGGCCGATGCCGCAAACCCGCTTCGTCACGCAGAAAGCCTTCGCCATGGGCTTCACGCCGATCGTCGTGATCAACAAGATCGATCGCAACGGCGCCCGCCCCGACTGGGTCATCGACCAGGTGTTCGATCTGTTCGACCGGCTCGGCGCTACCGAAGAACAGCTCGACTTCCCGGTAATCTACGCCTCGGCGCTAAACGGTTACGCCAGCGACAACGATCAGGATCGCAGCGGCGACATGACGCCGCTGTTCGAAGCGATTGTCGAATACGTCCAGCCTCCCAGCGTCGAGGTAGAAGGTCCGTTTCAATTGCAGGTATCGAGCCTCGACTACGATAGCTACAAGGGCGTACTCGGCATCGGCCGTATCACCCGTGGCCAGGTAGCACGCAACACTGCGATCAAGATTATCGATGCCGACGGCAAGGTTCGCGACGGCCGCATGATGCAGCTGTTCGGTTTCGACGGGCTGCAGCGCATCGAGGTCGAATCCGCCCAGGCCGGTGACATCATCGTATTCTCGGGCATCGACCCATTGTTCATTTCCGACACCCTGTGCGATCGCAACCAGGTCGAGGCGTTACCGCCGCTGACGGTCGACGAACCCACCGTCAGCATGACCTTCAGCGTCAACAGTTCACCCTTCTGTGGCCAGGACGGAAAATTCCTGACCTCGCGCCAGATCGAAGAACGCCTGCGGCGCGAGTGCCTGCATAACGTCGCGCTGCGTGTCGAGCAGCTGGCGGATGCCGACAAGTTTCGCGTCAGCGGGCGCGGCGAGCTGCACCTCGGCATCCTGATCGAAAACATGCGGCGCGAGGGTTTCGAACTGTCGGTATCCCGTCCCGAAGTTATTGTTAGAGAAATCGACGGCGAGCCCTGCGAACCCTACGAGCAGTTGACCGTCGATGTCGAGGAACAGAACCAGGGCGCGGTGATGGAAGCGCTCGGCAAACGCAAGGCCGAGCTAAAGGATATGCTGCCCGACGGTAACGGCCGCGTGCGCATCGACTACGTGATTCCATCACGCGGCCTGATCGGCTTCCAGGCCGAGTTCCTGACCTTAAGTTCTGGCAGCGGCCTGATCTACCATGTGTTCGATCACTATGGCCCAAAGATCGATGGCGCTATCGGTCAGCGTCAGAACGGCGTCTTGATTTCGACCGCCGCCGGCAAGGCGCTGGCTTACGCCCTGTTCAACCTGCAGGAACGCGGGCGCCTGATGATCGGCCACGCGGAACCGGTTTACGAGGGCATGGTAGTCGGCATTCACAGCCGCGCCAACGATCTCGTGGTTAACCCGCTCAAGGCCAAGCAGCTGACCAATATCCGTGCCGCCGGTACCGACGAAAACCTGATTCTGACCAAACCGGTTCGGATGACGCTGGAGCAGGCGCTCGAGTTTATCGACGACGATGAACTGGTCGAAGTCACGCCCAAGAATATCCGCATTCGCAAGAAACTGTTGCTCGAGCACGAGCGCAAGCGCGCTTCTCGCAGCAGCGCTGCCTGAGCCCGCGGAATTAGTGTGCTTTTGTTGCAAGGCACGCCCCTCTATAATTACGCGGGTTAAAAGACTGAAACTCCGCGCATGACATTTTTTCTAAAACTGCGCCACTGGGAGCTGTTCCTGATGCTGGCGTTGCCCACTATCATGAGCCTGATGTTCGACCTCCCGCTCGAACCGCTAGTAGTGGCGACAATCGGACTGTTCATGCTGCTGGTGCTGTTTGGCTGGATGTTCAGCGTCGGCGCCTGGGCCAACCGGCAGTTGCCCGAATCGCGTCGACGCAGCCCGCTGCCTTTCGCGGTCGGCCTGCTGCTTCCGATCGTCTACCTTTTAATGTACATCTTCCTGTACATTCCGCTGCTGCAAGAAGGCGTGCCATCGAAACCGCCGCTGTGGCTACTGCCGATGCACATGTTTTCGATGGTCGGCATTTTTTACGGCCTGTGGTATACCGCGCGTCAGCTCAAGTCGCTGCAGGAAAACACGGAAGCCGATTTCATGATTTTCAGCAGCACCTTTTTCATGCTGTTCATCTTTCCGCTCGGCATCTGGCTGATCCAGCCGAGCGTCAATGAGCTTTATGCCAGGCTGGAACAGGGCCCGGCGGACCCGAATGAAGACTAGTTATTTCGCTTTCGGCTCCAACCTGTCGAGCGCGCGCCTGCTGGAGCGAATCCCGCAAGCCTCGAAACACTGCGTCGCGACGCTGCATCGGCACCAGCTTTGCTGGCACAAGAAAGGGCAGGATTTATCGGGCAAGTGCGACATCGCTTTTACCGGCGATCCGGGCGATATCGTCTATGGCGTGGTCTACCTGATGACCCACGACGACAAGCTCGAACTCGATGTTTACGAAGGTGCCGGTATCGGGTACGAGCGCCGCGAGATCCAGGTAACCGCCCTGCACGGCGAGGTTATCGACGTCTTTACCTACTTCGCGCTGAAAATCGATCGGCGGCGGCAGCCCTATCACTGGTACAAGGAGCACGTGCTGCGCGGCGCGCTGGAGCATGAATTTCCGTCGCATTATGTCGAGCACATCGAGCGCACGCGGTCGATCGACGACCACGACGACCAACGCCATTTGCGGGAACTCTCAATCTACCTGGAAAACCAATGAAAAATATTCTGGTGTTACAACATATCGCGATCGAAGATCCTGGCTATATCAAGGACCTGATGGAAGCCGACGGTTACAGCTTGACCCAAATCGAGCTCGACGAAGGCGAAACCATTCCGGCCGACTTCGGCAGCTATGACGCAATGCTGTGCATGGGCGGTCCGATGGACACCTGGATGGAAGACGAGTACCCGTGGCTGGTCGAGGAAAAAAAACGAATACGCGAATGGGTCGTGGACCTGCAGAAACCCTTCCTCGGTTTTTGCCTTGGCTGCCAGCTGCTGGGCGAAGTGCTGGGCGGCAAGGTGCAGCCGTCGGACCCGCCGGAAATTGGCGTGCTCGATATCGATATGACGCCCGCGGCAAGACGGGACGCGCTGTTTGGCGACTACCCGCAAACCATCGCCGCGGTGCAGTGGCATTCTTACGAGGTACGCGATCTCGAGAACAACGCCGAGGTGACCGTGCTGGGTTCCTCGGACAGCACCCGCTACCAGATTTTCAAGTACCGCGAACACGCTTACGCGGTGCAGTTTCACGTCGAAGTGCGCACCGATACGGTGATGCAGTGGGGATGTGTTCCAGAATACAGGTCGGCGCTGGAAAACAGCCTGGGCGCCGATGCGCTCGAGCAATTCGACCAGCAGGCGCGCACCGCGATGCCGGAGATGAACCGGCTGGCGCAACTGCTCCACGAAAACTTTAAAAAGATATTATAGGCGCGGCGTGAACGCGAGCACCCGCACCTTGCCCGGCAAGGCGGGGTTGAACAGGTGATTGTGCCAGTAGGTTCCCTGGAACAGTTCGTCATCCTGATCCAGCGAGCTGACATCGAAATCGAAAGCATGCTCGATGCTGCCCTCGGCGAACCGCAGCTTGCACTGCCCCGCTTTCAGCAAGGCGTATGCGATTGAAGAATCGTGGCTGAACAGCGCGGTTAATTCATTCATAAACTGGTCGGTTTCGTGATAATGCAGTTCCGCCAGGATCCGCAGGCCATTCTTTAACCACTGGCTGGAATCATGCGTTTTGCGGATGATATGACGGAACTCGCTGGTGCGATCGGCCGAGTTCACGCGGTTGATCAGGAAGTTGATCCGGGCCTGCTCGTCGCCCCCGGCGACCGCGTGTATGCCGGCGCTCATGCCCTCGCTGGGGCGCCCGTCGCGCTCGCGCATGGCGAGCTTGCGCAGGCGGCACTGCCAGGAAATAAAACTCTGATACTGTTCGGGTAGATCCATGATTTAGATACGCTTCAGCTCCGGAAACAGTTTACTCGCGTCGATTCGGCGTATCGAATTTTTCGGCGCCGTTGCCGGTCGATCTAGAATAATCCCTCGACCTGGCCGTCCGCATTCAGGTGAATATTGTCCGCCGAAGGCACCCGCGGCAATCCCGGCATGGTCATGATGTCACCACAAACCGCAACGATGAACTCGGCACCGGCCGACAGGCGAACTTCCCGAATCGGCACTTCGTGACCGCTGGGCGCGCCAATCAGCGAGGGATCGGTGGAAAAACTGTACTGGGTCTTGGCCATGCACACCGGGAAGTGGCCGTAGCCATCGGCTTCGAAGCGGGCAAACTGATCGCGTACTTTCTTGTCGGCAATGATATCGTCGGCGCCGTAGAGCGTGCGCGCGATGTGGCGCGCCTTGTCCCATAAGGGCATGTCGTCGTCATACAGCGTGTGGAACTGTGATTGCCCGGAATCGGCAACCTCGGCGACGTGCCGCGCCAGTTCCTGGGTCCCCTTGCTGCCCTCGCCCCAGTGGTTACAGTCGAAAGCCTTGACCTCGAACTCGTCACAGAACTCGCGAATCGCGTTCAGTTCAGCCTCGGTGTCGGCGGAAAAGCGGTTGATCGCCACCGTCACCGGCACGCCGAACTGCTTCAGGTTACGGATATGTCGACCGAGATTGTCGCAGCCCCTGACGATGGCCTCGACGTTTTCGCCGGCGAGTTGATCCTTGGCGACACCGCCATGCATTTTCAACGCGCGCGCGGTTGCAACCAGCACTACCGCGTCGGGGCTCAGGCCCGCCTTGCGGCACTTGATATCGAAAAATTTCTCGGCACCCAGGTCAGCGCCGAAACCGGCTTCGGTGACGACGTAGTCGGCGAGCTTGAGCGCGGTTTTGGTGGCGATCACCGAGTTACAACCGTGTGCGATATTGGCGAACGGGCCGCCATGGATGAAGGCAGGGTTATTTTCCAGCGTCTGTACCAGGTTCGGCATGAAGGCATCCTTGAGCAATACCGTCATCGCACCCGGCGCGTTGACGTCGCGCGCAAGCACCGGCTTCTGGTCGCGCGTATAGCCAACCACGATGTTGCCGATACGACGGCTCAGGTCGTCGAGGTCGGTAGCGAGGCAGAAGATTGCCATGATTTCGGAGGCCACGGTGATGTCGAAACCGCTCTCGCGCGGGGTGCCGTTGCCGGGACCGCCGAGGCCGATGGTGATGTCGCGCAGGGTGCGGTCGTTCATGTCCATGACCCGCTTCCAGGTAATACGGCGCGCGTCGATGCCCGACTTGTTTTCCCACTGCACGTGGTTATCGACCAGCGCCGACAGCAGGTTATGCGCGGCGCCGATGGCGTGGAAGTCACCGGTGAAATGCAGGTTGATATCTTCCATCGGCACCACCTGAGCGTAGCCGCCGCCGGCCGCCCCGCCCTTCATACCGAAACAGGGTCCGAGGCTGGGCTCGCGCAGGCACATGACGGCATTCTTGCCGATGCTGTTGAGACCGTCGCCCAGCCCGACCGTGGTCGTGGTTTTACCCTCGCCTGCCGGCGTCGGTGAAATCGCGGTGACCAGGATCAGTTTGCCGTCAGGCTTGTCCTGCAGCGAGTTAATGAACTCGGAAGTCAGCTTCGCCTTGTCGTGCCCGTAGGGTTTGAAATCGTCCGGGGAAATATCGAGCCCTTGCGCGATTTCCGTGATCGGTTTCAGGGTTGCTTCACGAGCAATTTCGATATCACTTTTAGCCATCATTATCTCCGCAGAAAATTATCAACGGTTATATGCGTCTGCGCGCATGTTTACCTCCATACAGGCTTGCGCCGGCAGGATTCCCAGTCGGCGTATCATAGGGGCTCGATAGCTACGAAAGTATCTCGAAAGCGACACTTAGAATAATTGTAGGCAAGGGCAACTCGGGGACAGGTTACTGTCCCCGAATATGTTATCGCCGAACTTCTAGCAGTCGAGGGTGTTGTCTCTTTCCCAGCTACTCAGATGAGTGGTGTAGCTGTCCCAGGCCTGCATCTTGAGCTTGACGTAGGCATCGACCAGCTCGTCACCGAGACCCTCGCGAATTACCTTGTTCTTATCGAACTGGCGGATCGCGTCGAGCAGGTTGAGCGGCAGCATGCGCGCGCTCTTGGCGCGATGCCCTTCTTCGTACATGTTGAGATGGGTCGGCTCGCCCGGATCGCGCTTGTTGGCAATACCGTCGAGGATGGCCATCAGCACGCCGGCCTGCATCAGGTAGGGGTTGGCGGCGCCGTCCATCAGGCGCAACTCGAAACGTCCGTCCTCGGGCACGCGAATCATGTGGGTGCGATTGTTGCCCGCGTAGGTGACCGCGTTCGGCGACCAGGTCGCGCCCGACATCGTGCGCGGGGCGTTGATGCGCTTGTAGCTGTTGACGGTCGGGTTGAAGATTGCGGCCAGGTCGGAGGCCGAGTGCATGATACCGCCAAGAGCCTTGTAGGCGAGCGGCGATAGCCCCAGCCCGCGCGGATCCTTGCGGCTGGTTTCGAACAGGTTTTTCTTGCCGGCGCGATCCCAAAGCGAAACGTGGGCGTGGCAACCGTTACCGGTTAAATGCGTGAATGGCTTGGGCATGAAGGTTGCGCGCAGGCCATGTTCTTCCGCGATCGACTTGACCATGTACTTGAAGAACACGTGCTTGTCGGCGGTTTTCAGGGCATCGTCGTAATCCCAGTTCATCTCGAACTGCCCGTTGGCGTCTTCGTGGTCGTTCTGGTAGGGATTCCAGCCCAGCTTCAGCATGCAATCGCAAATCTGACCAACCACCGGGTACTGGCGCATCAACGCCAGCTGGTCGTAACAGGGCTTGGGCTGGGTATCGGCGGCATCGGCGATGTTGCTGCCGTCGGGCGTAATCAGGTGATACTCGCACTCGACCCCGGTTTTCATGCGGTAACCTTTTCTCTGCGCCTTGGCGAGTTGCCTTTTCAGCGCCACCCGCGGCGAGGCTTCGACCTCTTTACCGTCCATCCACAGGTCGCCCGCAACCCAGCCGATCTCCGGCTTCCACGGCAACTGGATCAGGCTGTCCGGATCCGGGACCGCAAACATGTCGGGGTGCGCCGGCGTCATATCGAGCCAGGCCGCAAACCCGGCAAAACCGGCGCCGTCTTTCTGCATCCCCTTGATGGCGCGCGCGGGCACCAGCTTGGCGCGCAGTACGCCAAACAGGTCGACCCAGCTCACCAGGAAATACTTTATCTTTTTTGCTTTTGCGATCGCTTCGAGATCTTTGGCCACTTCATACCCCCTTAGGCTTTATGGTTATATCGATGCTGGCATTCTAATGACAGATCAATGCCGATTCAAACTCCCCGCCATCGGCACGCCTGCGGCGTGCGACACCGTCAGCGTGATCGCGCGCAGGTCTTCCGGTTCGAGGTTGTGCACGTTGGTCTTGCCGGTGCAGCGCGCCATCATTGCCGCTTCGGCGTTGAATGCCTGCAGCAGGTTGTAACTGCGCTCGGCGCGATCCTCGGCGTCCAGGTCGGCATCGTAGAGCGGGCTACCGCTGGAAATATCGGCGCCCAGCGAAAGCGCCGCCGCAACGCCTATGATCACGGCCGTCGCGCCCAGCGCGAGAATTTTTGCGCTGTCGGTACCGGTGCGTAAACCGCCGAAGTAAACCAGGTCGATATCTTCCTCGCGGTTGAGCGCACGCAGCTGGCTAACCGCATGATTCAAAATCGAAATATCGGGCGCACCCGCAAGCTCGCCTTCGATTCCCGGCAAACCGTCGCCGGCATCGAGCACCAGGAAGTCGATTTCCTGCTCCAGCGCGAAGGGTATCGCCTGGGCTGCCCTGAACACGACCGCGTCGGCATCGGCGTCAGCCGCCTTACCGGCGATCTGTATCCAGCTGGCGTTGTCGCCAATACGGCTCGCACCGATATAGGCCGCACCGTGGGCCGCAATGGCAGCGGCGTAGGCACTGCGAATTTCGTCGGGCGCAAGATCCATCCCCGCCACCAGGAACGGGATATCGAGCTTAAGGCTATTGATCGCGCCGAGCTCGGTCGCGGTTTTACAGTCTTCGCGGTAAGGATCGATAACCAGGCGCGACAGGTTGGCCGGTAGGAATACGAGGTCGTCCAGCGTCGCGACGTGCTCGATACCGAACGGATTTTCGCGGTTTTCGAGTCGGCCCTGCAGGATACTGGACTCGATCTCGGCGTCCTGCGGGTTGATGCGCGACATCGCGAAAATCGCCTCGCGGCTGGTCACGGTATAGTCGGCCGAACCGGTTTCGGCGTCGCAGCGAAAGCAGCGCGCGGCTTCGAATTTTGCTTCGTCTGCGGTGTAGGTCGATTCGATTTCGGGGAACTCGATCGGGATTTCGCCGAGGCCATGGAATTTCTGATGTACTCGCGGGTTGATTTCCCAGGCCGGATCGTTACAAATCGGTACGCGCCGGGTGCGGTACGGAGTACGATAAGGCAAGGGGCTCTCGTTGCCTTCCAGGTACGCTTTCATATAGTAAGCCGCGCGGTGGCCCTGGTACATCGCTTCGACGATGGTCGAGCCGCCGAAGGCGCCGTCGCCCGCGGCAAATACCTTGGCATCCTCGGTTACCATGCCTTCGAGCCGGGTCTTGACCCGATCCCAGTCCATCAGGTCATGCTCCACGAGCTCTTCGCATTCGGCCTTCTGCCCGACCGCCGCAATCACGAGTCCGCATTCGATGTCGTGTTCAGAACCGGCGACATTGATCGGCCGGCGACGACCGTCTTCGTCTGGCTCTCCCATTTCAGTGCTTACGCAGCGCAGCGCCTTGCCGTCGATAACCTCGACCGGCTGGGTGTTGTAGACAATCTCGATGCCCTCGTCGATCGCGCCCTGCAATTCCTCGCGACGCGCCGGCATGGCCTCGTAGTCGCGCCGGTAGATGACCTTGACGTGCTTGACGCCGGGCAGCCGCCTGGCGACGCGACAGGCGTCCATGGCGACGTCGCCGCCACCGATTACCAGCACGGTCTCCGGCAGGGTCGGCCGGGCGCCGGCGTTGACGTGGTAGAGAAAGCCGACCCCATCCCTGACGAAGGGCTCGGATTCGCCCGGAATGCCCATCGGCTTGCCAACAAAGGCCCCGATAGCCAACAGCACCGCCGCATGTTGCTGCTTCAGCTGGTCCAGCGAAACCTGGTCCCCGAGTGCGGTATTGGTGTGAATCTTGATGCCGGGGCAGTGGGCGGTCATGCGGTCGATATCCTGCTGCACCGCTTCCTCGGGCAGGCGAAAACGCGGGATACCCCAGAACATCATGCCGCCGAGCTTATCGGTGGCCTCGTAAACGTGCACCTCGTATCCAGCCTCGGCGAGATCATGCGCCGCGGTCAGCCCGGCCGGACCGGCGCCGACGATACCGACGGTCTGTTCCCGGGTTACCGCGACCGGCGGTAACGCGAAACCCGGACCTAAGGAATCCAGCACGTAACGTTTCAGGTTACGAATCGCGATCGCGCCATCGCTGTCGGCGCGGCGGCAGGCCGGTTCGCAAGGCGCGTCGCAAACGCGACCGCAGATCGCGCTAAAAGGATTGGTCGCGGTGATCGCTTCCAGTGCTTCCTCGTTCTTGCCTTCCCATATATAGGCGATATACGAAGGCGCGTCGGTGCCGATCGGACAGGCGACCTGGCACGGCGCCGGCACGTAATGGATATCGGCGGTGTCGTCCTCGAGATCTGGGGTCGCGGTGACCGAGAACTGGTAATCAGCGTCAGATATTTTCATGATCAACCCGCCTGCCGGTCGAGGAGTTCGAGCCCGGTCAGCGGGCGTCGGGTATCACGATGCTCGGGCCTGAACGGCAAGCCGGTGATATCGGCGGCCTCGGGCGTCAACGCCACCAGGTCGCCGCGATTGACCTTGTGCACGTCGTCGTAACCGAGCGCTTTGGTGATTGCGGCGATCTGCCAGCGCAGCGACTCGAAGTAACGATGCATGTTCATCGACTGGCGGTCGATGTCGTAACGCGCCTCGTGCTCCGGATCCTGGGTAGCGATGCCCACCGGGCAGGTGCCGACGTGACACTGCATGCAGGCGATGCAGCCGCCGGCGATGATCGCCGCGGTTCCGACCGAAGTGCAGCTGGCGCCCAGCGCGAGCATCTTGACGACATCGACGCCATCCTTGATGCCGCCCATCATGACCAGGTCCATATCGTCGCCGGCATCGATTTCGGCGAGACCGTCGATCGCTTCCTGCACACCGGACAGGGTCGGAATGCCGACATTCTCCAGCACCTCGGTGCTGGCGGCACCGGTGGAGCCCTGCAACCCGTCGAGTTCGACAAAGTCGAAGCCGTCCTTGTAGGCGATCTTGATATCGTCGTTGACACGGCCGGCGCCCATCTTGATGCCGATCGGCACCTTGTGAAAAGTCGCTTCGCGAAATTCCTGCAGCTTGATGACGAGGTCGTCGGCGCCGAGCACGTCCGGGTGACGCGACGGCGAGCGCAAATCGATACCCACCGGTATACCGCGTATCGCGGCCAGTTCCGGGGTCACCTTCTTCGCCATCAGCTGGCCGCCGAGGCCAGGCTTGGCGCCCTGCGAGATATAGATTTCGATCGCATCGGCACGCTGCATGTCCTTGACGTTCCAGCCGAGCCGGCCCGACAGGCACTGGAAGATCAGCTGGTCGGCCTCGGCGCGCTGCTCGTCGAGCATGCCGCCCTCGCCGGTATTTTCGGAAATACCGGACAGGCGCGAGGCGCGCGCCAGCGCGATCTTGACCGAGCGGCTGAGCGCGCCGAAACTCATCGGCGCGATCATGACGGGCATCGACAAGCTCAGGGGCTTGGCACCGAAGCGTCCGCCGACCGTGGTTTTGAGGTTGATGTCCTTGAGTTCTTCGGGCCGGGCGGCATCGGTCGTAACATCCCTGGCGAAAGCGATGTCATTCAGATGCGGCACCGGCTTCGAGGCGCCGTAGCCACGGATTCGGTAACGCCCGACCTCGCCCTTGATCCAGATATCTTCCTGGACTTTCGGATTCCAGTAATTGCTGGACTTCGACGACACGAAGAAAGGCTGCGGGCGCGAACGCGGCTCGGCATTGGCGTAGCGGAGTTTCTTGCCGGCGTTGATGACCTTGGTGAAATCGCCGCTGTAGTTCAGCTTGTAACGCTCGAGAAATTCCATGATCTCGTCGCGCTCGTGGGCTTCCATATCAACGATCATGGTGTCGTTGCCCAGGCTCTTGATCTTGCCACCGACAAAGATTTCACCGGCGCTCATGTCCTGCCCCACTTTCTCCGCGGCGTCACCGAGGATGATAATGCGCCCGCCATACATCATGTATCCGGCCATGAAGGCGGCGTTACCACCGCAGCACAGCGTACCGGCCTTCATGACCTGGCCGGCGCGGCTGCCCATATTGCCACGCACGACGATTTCCGCGCCGCGAATCGCAACCCCGGCGATGGCGCCGGCATTGCCGCCGACCACGACCGAACCCTGGTAGATGTTGTCGCCTACCGCCCAGCCGGCGTTATGTTCGATCTCGTAGTGCGCGCCGTCGGACAGACCGCCGCAAAAGTAACCCGCGGAGCCCTTGATACGCACCGTGATCGGGTCGACCAGGCCGACACCGATGTTATGGCGCGCGTCGGGATTGATAATTTCCACGTCCTGGCCGTCACGCGCCCAGTCGCGAATCTGCTGGTTTGCATCGGTGATGCTGGTATGGCTTAAATCGATCGTGACCATGTCTGATAGGTCCCCGGAGCGGGTTCGGTTGAATTGATGGATTGGCCTGGGAACAGGCGATTCAGGCTGACTTCCTCGGAGGCGATAGCAATCATGTCGTCGGTTTCGTACAGCACCATCGGCTTGGCCGCCAGGTTGTCCTTGGCGTAGCCGATTTCGTTCGGTGTCGAAACCAGGAACGAAAAGGTGCCGTCCAGGTCCGCGATCGCGGTTTCCAGCACACTGTCGAGGGTCTCGCCCTGCTCCAGCTTGTCGGCGAGATACACCGCGACCAGTTCGCTGTCGTTATCGGTGTGGAAGGTAAAACCGCGGCGCTCCAGCCGGCGGCGCATTTTCCAGTAGTTGGTGATCTGGCCGTTATGCACGATCGCGATGTCTTCGAAACCGGTGGCCCAGAAGGGGTGCGCCGCCTCGGGGCGAACCGCGGATTCGGTAGCCAGGCGCACGTGACCGATACCATGCGTACCCCGAACCTCGCCGACGTGATAAATGTCGTCGAGCTCGTGCGCGGTGCCGTCGTCCTTGATGATATCGAGCGTGTGCCCGACCGAAACCAGTTTCGCGTGTTCCTCGATGTCCTTGGTGAAGGCCAGCAGGTCGCCATCGAAATTGACCGAGATCTGGTAGGAGCATCCCACGGATAGCTCGGATTCGATGGTCGCGTCGTGGCGCTCGAGCAGCGTCGCGATACCGTCGATCGCGTCCTGCCGAGCCTTTGCATCGGTCGGCACGATAAATCGCAGCTGCAGTAAATCCTTGTCCTCGCCGTAGAGCGCGAAGCCGGTACTGTCGGGCCCCCTATGCTGGCAGCCGTCGAGCATTTCGATCAGGGTTCTGCCTATTTCGTGATCACCCGCCTGCTTGTATAAAACACCTGCAATTCCGCACATGTCGGTCGCTCCCGCGAGAATAAATTAACCATCCGAGCTTACTGAAGCCGGTGTCAAAGGTCAACTGAAATGAAATTTTGTTTCCTGAGAGGAAACAGCTTACCCAGCGGACGACTCCGAAATGATAATCGACAGGTAACGGCAGGGCAGTTTTTGTATTTCATCCGGGCCGTGCGAGGCCTCGGCGTCGAAGAATAGCGTGTCGCCCGGCCCCAGGGTGTAGGTTTTGTTGGCATGCCGATAGATAACCCGGCCTTCGAGCATGTAAATCAGCTCGGTGCCAGCGTGTTGAAACACAGGAAACACTTCCGACTGGTCGTCGATGGTAATCAGGTAGGGTTCGATATTGTAGGGTTTGCCAATGGTGTGCCCAAGCAACTGATACTGGTGCCCGGCGCCCGAGCCGCGCCGCTCGATCGGCAATCCTTCGCCCGCCTTGATATAGGTGACATCGCGCTGTTCTTCGTAGCCGCGGAAAAACGACGTCACCGGCACCTGCAGCGCATTGGCCAGCGAGGTCAGGGTCGCCAGCGAGGGCGAGGTTTGCCCGTTTTCGATCTTGGACAGCATGCCGGTCGACAGCTGCGCCTGCTTGGCGAGCGCGGCTACGGTCAGGTTGAGGCGCTTACGCGACGTGCGCACCTGCTTGCCAATCGCAATCTCCAGCGCCTCGACGCTGTGTTGCTGCGTCGTGTCGTCCCTGGCTTGCTGGTTATCGTGATCAGGCATCGATTCTGCTACCGTCTGCGGTGAAACGCGTATCAAACCTCACCGAACCTGCGATTGCAAATCCGGGTTAGCGCCGGCGGCCAGGGGCCCGGACTGAATTCAGGCCATTTAGTTGACCATGCTGGCGTTATTCCCTAATCTTTACCGCTCATAATTAAAGCCCTGTTTAAACCGGGATCATACTCAAAATCAGTTAATTGGAGGACCAGATGAGCAAGCGTGTTGCAGTCATTGGTGCCGGCCCGAGCGGTCTGGCGCAACTCAGAGCATTTCAGTCGGCAAAAGAAAAAGGCGCCGATATCCCGGATATCGTCTGTTTCGAGAAGCAGTCCAACTGGGGCGGGCTGTGGAACTATACCTGGCGTACCGGCCTCGACGAACACGGCGAACCGGTGCACGGCAGCATGTACCGCTATCTTTGGTCCAACGGTCCGAAGGAAGGGCTCGAATTCGCAGACTATTCCTTCGAGGAGCATTTCGGCCGTCCGATCGCGTCGTACCCGCCCCGCGCGGTGCTGTTCGACTACATCGAGGGCCGCGTCAAGAAGGCCGGCGTGCGTCACTGGATCCGCTTCAATTCCCCGGTGCGCCACGTGGACTACGACGAGCATGAAGGCATGTTTCACGTCACCGTGCAGGATCATGAAAAAGACGTCGAGTACACCGAGGAATTCGATCACGTCATCGTCGCTAGCGGCCACTTCTCTACTCCGAACGTACCCGAGTACCCGGGCTTCGATACATTCAACGGGCGCGTGCTGCACGCCCACGATTTTCGTGACGCGATGGAATTCAAGGACAAGGATATCCTGATCATCGGCACTTCCTACTCGGCCGAGGATATCGGTTCGCAATGCTGGAAGTACGGCTGCAAGTCGGTAACGGTCTCGCATCGCACCGCACCGATGGGCTACAAGTGGCCCGGCAACTGGAAAGAGGTGCCGCTGCTGCAGAAGGTCGACAGAAACACCGCGACTTTCAAAGATGGCACTACCGCTGAAGTCGACGCGATCATCCTGTGCACCGGCTACCTGCATCACTTCCCGTTCATGGCCGAGAACCTGAAACTAAAGACCAACAACCGCCTGTACCCGGTCAACCTTTACAACGGCGTGGTGTGGACTGCGAATCCCAAGCTGATGTATCTCGGCATGCAGGACCAGTGGTACACCTTCAACATGTTCGACGCGCAGGCCTGGTACGCGCGTGACGTCATCATGGGTCGACTCGAGCTGCCGTCGGAAGCCGAAATGAACGCCGACATCGAAAAGTGGCGCGAGGCCGAGGACAACATTCCGGACGACTACGGCGCGATCGAGTTCCAGGGCAAGTACACGATGGACCTGATGACCTTGACCGATTACCCCGAGTTCGACTGTGCCGGTTCGAACGAGGCCTTCTTCCAGTGGAAGAAGCACAAGAAGGAAAATATCATGACTTTCCGCGACAATGGCTACAAGTCGGCGCTGACCGGCACCATGGCGCCGGCGCACCATACGCCGTGGAAAGACGCGCTCGACGATTCACTGGAGAGTTACCTGGCCGATTCCTGACTACCTCTCTCAACGTAGTCGCTCAGAGGGTGTGCCGTGATGGCACACCCTTTTTTTATGACAATAAGCTAGCGCTAAAATTCTGGCGAATCAATCGACACTGACTTCGGGTTTAATATTGACGCGCCTGAAAAAGATTACCTTGCCGTCTTCGTGCTGCAGCAACAAACCGCCGTCCTGCAGTTGCGCCAGAAATCCGGAGCCGAGATCGGCAAAGCCGATCTGGCCCGCGATTCGATCGCCAAATCGCCGGGCAGTGAGCGGCAGAGTTTCACCGTCTGAGCGGAATTTTCCTTCGTACTGGCCGCGGGCGAATCCGGATATCGATAGCTGGTAGACCTTGCCGTCCAGCGTGCCGCTGAATTCACCCGTAAAAAGGTCCGCTGCCGCGGCATCGGTGAAGAGCAGCACGAGCAACAGGACTTTACATCTCGAGCGTAATCTTTGCATCCGCTGCCTCCGCGATGAATCAATCCAGGAAATCAGGGTAGTCATTGTTGAGCGAGCCTGCTACCTGTTAACTGTGCACCGGTTCACCTTGTCAACTCGACCAGGCGCACATTATCACCGCTCGCAGGCCCTGTAATCCCTGCACAATCGCGCGCCCAAAAAAAAGCCTCACCTGTTTCCAGATGAGGCTTTTTTTCATGCGGTGGATCTAACTGCCTTTTTCGACACCGTGCGTACTGTCGCTATCGTCGCTTCTGAACTTGTGCTGAGTTTCATGATGATTCTCGGTCTTCAGCGTCACGAACAGCGGAATGATACACAGGATGACGGTAATCCAGAACCAGATTCCGGCAGATCCGGCGAAGGAGAAAAAAGCTGCCGCGCCGTCCCAGGTTTCGATTGGACTTGAGTTAAACATATTTATTCTCCTAGTTGCTTGTCTTGATGTCTTCTGGATAAGCCATCGCTTCGATTTCGACATCCATACCGACTTCCTGGACGCCGTCGCTGGCGCGCAGAATACCCAGTACCTTGAAGATCCAGGCGAATACGAATCCCGGTATAAACCCGAGCAGCACCATGACGATCATGCCCTTGAACTGGCCGCCGAAGGTGATCGACGGAACGTTATCCGCAAACTGCGGGTATCCGCCGAGGAAAATACCGGCAAACAGCAGCCCGAGGATACCGCAGACGCCGTGCACCGCGACCGCGCCGACTGCGTCGTCGATTCCCATCTTTTCGATGAAACCCGCCGCCATCGGCCCAATCACGCCACCCACGAAGGCGAGTATGAAGGCGAGACCCGGGTAGTAAAGGTCCATGCCGGCCGCGACCGAGATAACGCCGCAAAGTGCGCCCGACATCATCCAGAACGGATCACGAGTCTTGGTGTAGGCTCCGATCATGCCGCCGGCGATACCCATCAAGGTGTTGAAACAGATGGCCGACAGCGTTGTCGGCATACCGTAGATATTGGTCCACTGACCGATACCGGTCGGGCCACCGCCGCCGTAAAACAGGCAACCGCCAAGGAAGCCGAAGAAGCCGGTCACGATCAGCATCAGTCCGACCATGGTCATCGGCAGGCTGTGACCGCGGATCACGTTGGCCGAGCCGTCAGCATTGAATTTGCCGATGCGCGGTCCGAGGTGAATCAGCACGCCCAGCGCGAAGAAACCGGAGATAATATGAACCACGCCGGAGGCGCCGAAGTCATGGTAGCCCCAATCGGTGACCATCCAGCCGGCATAATGCCAGCCCCATGACGCGGACAGGATCCATACGACCGAGCCGAGGATGACGGCGAGGATAATGAAAGCGGTCATGCGGATGCGCTCGATAACCGCGCCTGACATGATCGAAGCGGTGGTACAGGCAAACAGCGTGAACGCGCCCCAGAATACGCCGGAAGCGTTGTCCTGCAGGTTCGGTCCCATGCTGTCGCCCCAGGGGACGCCGCCAGCGCCGGCTTCAAAGTCTGGCGTGAATCCCTGGTACATCGCCAGGTAGATCCACCAGCCAAACATCCAGAAAGTCGGGATCATGTAGGCGAATGCCAGGACGTTCTTGGTACCGGCGGCGAGCGTGTGCTTGACTCTCGACGCGCCCATCTCGTACATCATAAAGCCCGCGTGAATCAGGATCATGATGGCGGTACACCAGTAATAATAAACCTCGAGATTTATCGTGTTGGCCCACGTTAGCGCGGACTCTAGTTCTGCAGGTGTCATTACGACCTCCCCCTATTAGTTAAGTTTTAATGCCTGTTCTCCAACAGTAGATCTAGTGCTTCCTGCAGCTATGGCTTATCTCCGTTAGTCGACCGCCGATTGGCCGCGACATTTCATCCCTGGGTTGCCAGTTTATTATTGGGCTCCCGGCATTGCCGCCAGAAGCATTGGGCAATCATAACCAATCTATATAACGATAGCCATGGTCTTGTTTTATAAGGGATTTTTTGCACCATGTTGGTGCTAATGACCATGCAGTGGCTGCGGGAATTACGCCTAGGAGTCGTCGTTATCGGCGAATATCTGGGAGTGAATTCCGAAGTGATGGATGTAGTAGCGCTGGCCGTCGCTGGCCAGGTTCAGTTTTATCACGGCCGGGCCCGTTTCGAATTCCAGCGGCACCTGGTAGGCGATTAACTCGACATCCCCCAGCCCCTCGATAGTTTCGGAACGATTTCCCATGAATTCTGGCCGACTCATCGACTGCAACGGCCCCAGCCGGCTATATCCCTGGTAAGCAGCCCGGACTTTATCGGATGCAAACACGGTCTTTGCCGTGGGCGACAACAGCGTCTCGAGTTCTGGATATTGCCAGCTGGTTAATTTTGGCAGGACCTGTTCGAGGTAGGGAATTGCAGTCTCGTTAAAGCGTTCGGCCTTGATGTTATACCAGGACATATACAGTACCAACCCGGCCGCCATCAGGGCGATAAAAATCAAACTACGTTTCAGGATCGGAGACATAACCGTTCCGGCACAGGTACGAAACAACCCGAATTTACCATGTTCAACAGCTTAGACAGACCTCGAACAGAAAAAGGCCCGCCTTACTCCGGCACCTCGAGGCCATTCAGCCGGCAGGCCTGCTGCAGGGTATTGTACAGCAGGCAGGCGATGGTCATCGGACCGACGCCACCGGGTACCGGTGTAATCGCACCGGCAACCTCGGCCGCGCTATCGAACTCGACATCGCCCACCAGGCGGGTACTGCCGTCTTCGTTTTCGATACGGTTGATACCGACGTCGATTACCGTGGCGCCTGGTTTGATCCAGTCACCCTTGACCATTTCCGGTCGCCCGACCGCGGCCACCACGATATCGGCCTCGCGGCATTCGCCGGGGAGATCGCGGGTGCGCGAGTGTGCGATCGTCACCGTGCAGCTTTCCTTCAACAGCAGCGCCGCCATCGGCTTGCCGACGATGTTGGAACGACCGACGACGATGGCCTTCATGCCGGACAGGTCGCCGAGGTGATCCTTGAGCATCATCAGCGAACCGAGCGGGGTACAGGGTACGATGCCATCGGCACCGATCGACAGCTTGCCGACGTTGGAAAGGTGGAACCCATCCACGTCCTTGTCGACCGAAATCGAATTGATCACTGCCTCCTCGTCGATATGATCCGGTAGCGGCAGTTGCACCAGGATTCCGTGTACGTCGGGATCGCTATTGAGCTGGTCGATCAGGGCCAGCAAATCTTGCTGGCTGGTGTCTGCATCGAGCTTGTGCTCGAAGGAAATCATGCCCGCCTCGGCGGTTTGTTTGCCCTTGCTGCGCACGTAGACCTGGCTGGCCGGATCTTCCCCCACCAGGACTACCGCGAGTCCGGGCGTCAACGAATGATCTTGTTTGAGAAGTGCAACCTTGCGCGCGATTTCGCCGCGCAGGTTAGCAGAAAATGCTTTGCCGTCGATGATTGTGGCCAAGATTGGTACCCCCAGTTAGCAATTTAAATGTCGGCGGCGTCCTTTCCGGCCAGGTAGCGTAATTCGCCCATTATTTTACGATTATCGAATCGGTAAAACATCGCCAAAGCGACACCTTCTGTACCAGTAAGCCGGCAAGCCAGTCTGAAACAACGAATCTCGTAGTAGCGGCCTCGTTTCAATGTTCTAGCGGTACGCAATCGGTCGGAATATACCGGCAACCCTGGTCTTTAATCGTGCAATGTCAGAGTAACGGCGCTGCCATCATCAGAAGCCCTGCCGACACTAAAAACCGCCGTTTGCGGCGTCAAACTCGAGTCGGCGCCACGAAACGCGACCTCGTCATTACGCACTTCAAGATACTTAACGATCGTGCCCTGACGGGCAAACATCAATGCGCTGAGCAATCCGGAGGCCGCGAGCGTTTCGCGTTCACCACTGGGCCAGTTCCAGCCGAACGGGCATTCGACGGTCCTGTTATGCGGTTCGAGTCTGGCAACGATCCTGACCTTGTCCCAGGAAAACCTGGTGAACTCCGCCAGCCGGAACGGTGCCGACCGATCATGCGACGGTAAAACCTCGTTCAGCGCATCTCGATGCTGACGGATATCCGTGCACTTGATATGCAGGTCCCGGTAGTAAAACACCAGCACCAGTACCACGATGACGGGTGCGATAAACACAACCGGCCGACTCGGTATCACTGAAAGCGCATCTTTGAACATCGAACTACCTGGAAAAACAAATGAAAACCCCTTCGATCGAGATCGAAGGGGTCTGGTTACTACACTGGCGAAACATACCGTGGGAGTTTACTGACCCACGGTATCTTCCATTTCTCGCCGGGCCTCGTCCTCGAGTACTTTCCCGGGCCCTCCCTGCTTGTTGATGTTTTCGATATCCTCCCTGAACTCGGCGGATTCCTTCCTCATCTGGTAGATATGCCAGCCAATCCAGAACGCGAATCCCAGAATGGTCAGCATCATCTCCGTTCCGGAGAACGGGTAGATTGCGCCGAATTGATCGATGTTGAGCCAATTGTCTACTGGTACAGCAGCCATAATATATTCTCCTCAATTATCTGTTGTCGATGTGAATCAGGCGCCACGACTTGCTTCTTCGCGGATTGCTTGCGCCACTGCGTCGGCGTCGGCTGCTCGTGCTGATTCGTAGTTGATGTCGAGACCAACCATTTCGATTTCACGCGGGATACGCAACATGCCGAATCCGTGCAAGATCTTGGATACGATCAATGCCGGGAAGAATCCAAGGACGAAAAACATGATCAACGCGCCCAGGAAATTGCCCCACGGAGAAATCGCCGCATAACCCTCGAACGGCGAGGATGGGTAGCCCCACAGCATGAAGCCGGCCACGACAATGCCGTAAAAACCGGCATAACCATGGACCGCGACCGCGCCGACGGCGTCGTCGATCTTGAACCTGTTTTCGACCCAGTAGTGCATCTTGTAGGCAAGGAATGCGCCGCCGCCGCCAATCAGCATAGCCTGGATGGGGTGGTACAGATCGTTACCCGAAGAGGCACCGATGACACCCGCCAGACCACCGGAATAGGTCCAGAACGCGTCACCGTTCGACACGATATAAGCCACCATCAAACCACCCGACAGCGACATCAGGAAGTTGAAGGTAATCGCGGACAGCGTCGTCGGTTGCAGGTAAATGTTGGTGGCGCTGAAGAAGGACTTGCCCTCTACATCCAGCATGGCCCCACCGTATACGTCGATGACGGGAATATTACAGGCCACGTAAAAACCCCAGAAGCCGGTATAGATCAGGAACAGCCCGATGGTTACCAGCCATGGATTATGCGGATTGATATTTCTCGGCGTGCCGTCAGCGGCAAACTTGCCGATACGCGGACCCAGCACGAGTAACACACCGAGCGCAAAACCACCGGCGATCGCGTGAATAACGCCGGAAGCATAGGCATCGTGATAACCCAGCTTCTGCACCATCCAGCCATTCCAGGACCAGCCCCAGGAGGCGTCGATGATCCAGGTAAAGGAACCGATGACAACGGCCAGGATCCAGAAGGCACTGGGACGGATACGTTCGATGACAGCGCCGGAAACGATCGAAGCGGCGGTCCACGAGAACAGCAGGAACGCGGCCCAGAACACGCCGTTTATCCGCGCCCAGTAGGCGGTATCGTCGGCGGTCAGGGTAGCCTGATGCGCTGAATTGCCCATATGCGTGCCCATCAACTCACTCCACGGCGTGGCCCAGGGCGCGTCAACCAGCGGCCCGATAATCCACGGACCGTTGACAAACGCAAAGTAAATCCACCAGCCGAAGAAGAAGAAGGTTATCGTTACCAGCGGGATGAGCATGGTGTTCTTCATCAAGGTGTGCGTATGGTTTTTGTAGCGCGAGGCCCCTACCTCGTACATACAGAATCCGACGTGTATCAGGAACATGAACACGACGGTAACCCAGTAGTAAAACTCGGTGAATATTATCACGAGCGACGTTAACTCATTATCCATCCTCT
>CAMYON010000070.1 GCA_947260025.1 uncultured Gammaproteobacteria bacterium | reverse complement strand
CTTTGCTCCATCATCGCCAGCGCCTTGACCGCGGTGGAATCGGACTCGAGCGACAGATGTGCTTCCTGGACATAGGGAGCAACCGGTTTATCGAGTAAGTGGATTATGTCGACCGTCATGTCCTCCATATGGGAAAAGCGCTCGCCCAGCACGTGGGCCAGTTCTACCATGTACTCCGGAAGACAGGATCGTTTGAGAACATTTTTCAGTGTAACCCGCCCAACGATTTGGCCCTGTTCGTCGCAGAATGGAAGGCCGGGTAAGTTTGCACGGGTGCATTCCTCGAACAATTCCCTGACGGTCATCCCGCTATCCGCAACCCGGCTGGAGATCATGGCCTGTTTTACGTTCATTGCGGTTCTCCCGGCTCAAGCCCTAAAGGTAGCGCAAATAGACATACAGGCTGGCGATGACGATACTCAGCAGCATCATCGGGAAAGCCAGCAACATGAAATGCAGGAAGCTAATTCTGTGACCCGCACGCTCGGCAAATCCGGCGACGATCAGGTTGGCGCTTGCCCCGACCAGGGAACCGTTGCCGCCGAGGCAGGCGCCGAGTGCCAGCGACCACCATAATGGCATCAGGTTCTCGGCGCCGCCAAAGGTTGGGGCCATCGATTTGATAACCGGAATCATGGTTGCGACGAAGGGAATGTTGTCCACGATTGCGGATGCGACTGCTGAAATCCACAGGGTGGCAAGGGCAGTAACCACAAGGTCACCGCTGGTAAAGCTGATTAACAGGTCCGCGAGTATTCTTAACAGGCCGGCTTCCTCGATCCCCTTGACCGTTATGAAAAGGCCGATGAAAAAAAATATGGTGATCCATTCGACCTTGCCGAAGGTCTTGTTTACTTCCTCGGACTGCTCTTCGGCGTTGTTTTTCAGGTTGGACAGCAGCAACAGCAGGGCCGCACCGAACATGGCGATGGTGGCGGGTTCGAGCCTGAGGGGATGGGCCATCACGAAACCGGAAATCACCAGGGCAAGCACGAACAGTGATTGCTTTAAAAGTCTTACGTCCGTTATCGCTTCGCGCTCCCTGAAGTTCATGATTCGCTCGCGCGCGTCGTCGCTAGCCTCCATGCTGCGTCCCCAGATGACGTAAATTATTCCGAGGGTAACTGCCAGGATAAACGGCACGACGGGCGCCAGGTTGAGCAGGAAATCATTAAATGACAGGCCTACGGCCGAGCCAATCATGATGTTCGGGGGGTCGCCGATCAGCGTGGCTGTGCCCCCGATATTCGATGCAAGAATCTCTGCAAACAGGAAGGGGTAGGGCTTAATCTTCAACTCGTGACAGATCAGTAGCGTGACCGGTGCGATTAGCAGCACGGTCGTGACGTTGTCCAGCAGCGAAGAGAATACGGCGGTCACCAGCGAGAGCATTAACAGTATGCCCCACGGGCTGGCATTGGCTTTCTTCGCCGACCAGACGGCGACGTACTGAAAAACGCCGCTGCCGCGTGTGATGGCGACAATCACCATCATTCCGGACAATAATCCCAGCGTGTTGAAATCGATACCCGAGATTGCCGTTTCCTGGTTCAGGACTCCTAGAGTGATCATCAGGCTGGCGCCCAACCCGGCTACGATTGCGCGATTGATCTTATCCCAGACGATCAGGGCGTAGGTTGCCACGAACAGGATCGACGACACCCACAGCGGATCCCAGCCGAAGACGACATGGCTTACATGCTCAACTTCGGCGTGCATATTCGCCGCCTGTATCGATACTCGTCAGCGGGTTTGTTCGCGGCTCGCGATTGCGATCATTCATTATCAGCAGAGGTTTCGCCCGCCTCGGCGCCCTTGATCAGGCGTTTCATGATGATTTCCTCGAGAACGTCCCAGGCCGACACCATGCCGACCAGCTTTTGCGTATCGCCCTCGACCACGATAACGGGCAAGCTTGTATCCTGGCTTTCATCGAGCAATGCCAGCAGCGCCGGGAACGCCGTTTCCGGGGTACAAAACAGCAGCTTCTTCTTCTTTTCGAGAAAATTTGATACTGGCTGATTCGCGATTTCATGCCAGCGATCCCCCATCTGAAAAACTTCGTCCGGCAGAAAATGCAGTTCCGAGAGGCTGTGCTTACCGAGGTCCAAAGCTGCTTTGGGCAGCAACAGGTGACTCAGGCGACGCAGGCCGAACAGCCCGATAAACATACCTTTGCTGTCCACAACCGGGAGATTGCGCACGTGTTTTTTATGCATTACGGACAGGGCGTCGGCGACCGTGTCCGACGGCTTTAACGTGTACAGCCCGGAAGTCATGATGTTCTTGGTAGTCATGTGGTAAAGCCTCATCGCCCGGGTGAGATTGGAATCGATCATACCTTGGCGTATTCCGCGATAGCAATAGCTCGTGGATTTTTCGCCAGAGCAAGGGAGTTTTTCGTTTACGCGCGTTCGGTTATAGTGTCCCGATCCTGTTATTGATATATGGATTTGCCGATGAAGAAAGTGCTTTTCGTATGTGTAGAAAACTCATGCCGTAGCCAGATGGCGGAAGCGTTCGCTAGAATTTATGGAGCAGGTGTGATCGATTCCTGTTCCAGCGGGTCGCGCCCTTCGGGCGTGGTCAACGAGAAAGCCATTTCCGCGATGGCGGATATCGGCTACGACCTGGGGTCCCATGTATCCAAATCGCTGGAAGATATTCCGCAGGTCGAGTACGACTACGTGGTTACCATGGGATGCGGTGACGAATGTCCATACGTCCAGGCAAAAGTGCGCGAGGACTGGCAGATCCCCGATCCGAAATACATGGATAAAAGTGAATTCGAAACGGTTCGCGATACGATAAAGGACGAGGTAATGGCCCTGATTGGAAAGGTAAAAGCCACCTGACGCTGCCAGAGGGGCTCATCCGGGAACCGCGGAAGAGGGCATGGGTGGTATCCAGGGTTCAGTTCGCGCTGCTTTTCATCGCCAGGTAGACCAGTACCAGGAACATGACCCCGCCGATGATTGAAACCAGGCCGCCGAATCCCATCAGGCCGAGGCCCAGTGTCTGTTCGATTCCGTGCTCTACTTCGGTCGACTTGCGCGCGACGTTATAACCGCCCGACCAGGCGAGCCCGACGATATGCATCAATTGGCCGCTGCCGTAGATGCCGGGCTGCCAGCGCGCCGCGCGTCCTTCTGACTTGTGAAACCCGAGTTGCGGCAGCAGGTGATAGGTGATGCCCATGAAAGCTATGGTGATACCGACGATGGAGCCATGGTAGTGCGCCGGTACCGTGACCGTACTGCCGCTGATCATGAAACCGATGATGCCACCCGCGCCGAATAGCAGAATCGAGAACAGCAGCGCGTTGCGCTCGACTTCGAAGCCTTCGGCAGGGCGCCATCTTTCGAGAACTGACAACGTGACAGCCAGGCCGATCGGCACCGCGGCGATGGCGCCGCCGTATTTCATCAACTGAATAAACCAGAACAGGTGATCGCCCGAACTGACGTCGAACACGATGTAGATTATCGGCGCCGCCAGCACCGGTTGCAGCCCGAGAATGAACAGTAACAGGGCTACGCGCGGAGACAGGCGCAGCAGTGCACCGCTCACCGTGGCCAGCCATAACCACGCCACCAGCATTAGCTGGGTATGGCTGAATTGAATGATATGACCGCTACCCCAGAACAGCCGGTCGTAATAGGCCAGTCCCTGGAAACCATCGTCGATGCCGAGGTAAGACAAAACCAGCGCCACCACTGCGAACAGCGATGCGACGACGGCGACGAACAGCCCGAAGCGCAGGCTGGTTTCGCCGCTGGTCTGGTTGTCGTTGTCGAATGCCGTGAGGCAACTGCGCAGGATCAACAGGCCGAAACCGGCGCCGAAGATAATCAGGCCTGCAAAGAAAATCGGGTTCTGCAGTACCGGCACGTAATTGTTCATCAAGGGATGGCTTTCGCCGGTAAACGGCGAGACCACAATGACCAGGGTGCCGAGGCTGGCGAGTCCCAGCGCAACCCAGCCACAGACCCGGCAGCGCGCGGAGTTTGTGTAACTCCAGAACACTCCGCTGAAGGCGAGAAACCAGACCAGCACCGTAAGGTTGACGTGTACCACCAGCGCGGTACGGAAAAAATCGACCCAGGGAATAATCTCCTGGAAAAACGGCGTGCGTGACAGCACGATCAGGATGGTATAGAGCCCGCCGATAACCAGCGCCACCAGGCCAAGCAACAGCCAGCCGATGACCAGGCGGCGCGCGTTGCTATCGGGTGCAGGTAGCGTAAACTGATTTAACAGCATTGATTCTCTTCGTTAAACGCCGTGAATAAAAAAACGATCGCATACACCGAGCAGCCCGCAGCCGATAGTCCGCCCGAGCAGGAAGACTCGTTAGTCGTATTCTTCGGCATTGGTATCGTTATCAACCTGGTGATGATTACAGCCTATTTTATCTGGGCATACAAACAGTGGAAAAAAACGGACAAACCCGGGGATTGAGAATTATCTTAACTTCTCCCTTCGAAATATGCGGTGATTTTTTCATACTGCGATAACAGGGTCGCGGCGTAGTGCGGCTGCGAAAAACTGGCCACCAGCCTGCCTAGCGGATCGACCAGGAAAATAGCACTGGTGTGGGCTACCGGGTATACGCCCGGGTAGGTTTCCGCTTCGATCACGTAATCGGCATCGAACTGCCTGGTCAGGCGATCGATAGCACCCTTGCCCGCGGTGGCACCGATAAAACGCCTGTCGAAATGCCGCACGTATCGAGCGAGCGCTTCGGTGCTGTCTCGGTCCGGATCGACCGAGACGAATAAAACCTGCAAATCCTGCGTTTCTTCCTCGCCTGCATCCAGCAGCAGGCTGTGAAACTGACTCAACTCGTGCAACGTGTTGGGGCAGACGTCGGGACAGGACATGTAGCCGAAGAAAACGAGACTCCATTTACCGCGCAGGCTGCTCTGGTTGATTGGGCCGCGATCGTGGGTTTGCAGTTCGAAGCCACCGATTGGGCGAAAATTTTTGCGCAGCACGCCCTCCAGCTCCGCCGGTGGCGCGGGCGGCCTGACCAGCAGGTGGGTAATCAGCAGGACCAACGCGAAACCCAGGCCGATTACCAGGCTGCCAATCGGTATGATCCGCTTGTTCGTCATGCTGTCGGCAAATCAGTTGTCGGCGATATCGCAGTCAGGGGATTGCGACATGGTTGTAGTTGACGATGTGCTCGTTGATCACTCCGGGTTTGATCAACTCGAGCTGTGCATCGCCTAACCTGATGGTGCAGGGTGAAAGTGCGCCACACTCGAAAACGATGCGATCCTCGAGATAACCGTACCTTTCGATCTGAATGGTCGCGGGCTCTGACAATAGCCCGTACTTGCCGCGCAAGATGGCGGCACTGGAGACCTGTTTTCTCGCCGTCGCAAAAACCTCGCTGACTACCCGATCCTCGACTTCGATGGCGTAGGGGTAGGGAATGAACATCATGCCCACCCAGCGGTCGTCGAAGAACTTGATGTAGATGTTGTTGCGGGATGTCATGGCCGGGCTGTCGCTATTGCCCTCGCGGGCATAAAACCCGGAAAGCTTTTCCGCGGTCGTCGTTTGTGCCGATAGCGTCGCGCACGGAATCATCAGGATGGCGATCAGCAGGATCGACAGGAATTTGCTAACCGGCCTGGATTCGTCTCTGGAGTAACTTGTTTTTTGCATTTTGTATCAGGGTTTTCAGTGTGGAGCGGCTCACCGCTTCGTGGGAACGCATCCCGTCCATGTTATGCAGCCGTGAATCGTGGGTCTTGAAGTGCAGTTGAAACCAGTCTGCCAGTTTTTGCTGGAACGCGGTTTGATCGAGCGAGATCGTTTTTTCGAACTCCTCGGTGATATCGCGTATGTCGTCGAGCAGGCGTTCGTGATCCGCGCGATGCTGATCATAATGATCATAACCATGCCTCAGCATCATCTGTTCCTCGAGCGCGAAATGAGCGGAGATGCTGCCGTAGATTTCGCCGAGGCTATCGATCACCAGTTCGCGATCACCTTTATCCTCGATCAGGCGGTAAACGTCATTGATCTGGCGAATCAATTTCTGGTGCTCGAAATCAACGCCGCTGATCCCGGTGCAGTACTCGTCTCGCCATTCGATTAATGCCATCTGTGGGCTCCGTCAGCACAGGGTGACCCGATTGGTGCGGGTCGACAAATAGATGCCAACCAAGCTAGCACGGATACCGGCGCTTCCAATTGACCAAAGTCAAACCTGCCCGGCCGGGTAAAAAGTCGCCGTGAGACTATGGTTTGGCCAATTTTGCGATTTGACTTTTATCAAATCAATTTTGCAAGCGTCTGGTTAACCTGCCAATTACCAAATTTTCACCAGTCGAAGGCTCCCGGAAAAGGCAATCTGCTGCTGGGCGAGTATCTGGAAGCGGGCCAGACACGGTGAATATTCGAGGCCTTATAAAAATACAGAGGTTTGCCATGTCACAAGAAGCCGATCTACCGAAACCCGAACGCATCCCGTTTTTTCAAAGGGTGCTCGAAAATCCGTTCCTGCTGCTGTTCCTGGGTGTCGTGATGCCCACCGTGTTCTACATCCTGTGGGGCATCATGGAAATCGCGACTATACCGGTAGCGCCTTAACCCAAGGAGAATATCAAATGAGTTCGTTCTTACCCCCATCGGAACGGATCTGGTGGAAAACGCCGATCGGTAAAGAAGAAATTCTCTGGATAGGTATCGCGCTGGTCTGGTGCCTGATCATGTTTTTCATGATGCCGTACTGGCATATTTACGGAAAACAGAATCTCTCGAACGAGGCCTACCAGACTACGGCTCCGAGATTTCAGGCCAGGGTCGATGAAATGGTCGCCCAGTACAAGATCGGCGAGCAAGCCGGTATTCCAATCGTAAAACCCCCGGCCGGTAGCGACGTTTACATGCTTGGGCGCCTGTGGCAGTGGTACCCGATTCTCGAGCTTGAAAAAGATCAATCCTATCGACTGCACCTGTCGTCGATGGACTGGAATCACGGTTTCTCGCTGCAGCCGGTCAACATCAACCTGCAGATCATCCCGGGCTATGAAATGGTAATTACGGTGACGCCGGACCAGGCGGGCGAGTTCACGGTGGTTTGCAACGAATTTTGCGGTATCGGTCATCACCTGATGCTCGGCAAAATCTACGTCAAGGAGAACTAGCATGGCACAGTTCAGAGTTTGCCCGGATTCGGGATTCTATTTTGACAAGTCGGCCGAAAGCCTGATGAAGGCGAACGCGGTCGCCGGTGCGGTTTTCCTGTTAGTCGCGGGCTTTCTTGGTCTCGGGGTCATCCTGACCCGCTGGCAGGAAGTTCACCTGTTGCCCGCCGATGTGTTTTACCAGGTGCTTACCGGGCACGGCATCAACGCGCTGATTTTCTGGATCATCTTCTTCGAAATTGCGATTCTCTATTTCGCCTCGTCGACCCTGCTGCGCACCCGCCTGGCCGCGCCGCGCTGGGCCTGGCTCGGTTTCGCGCTGATGATTATCGGCGCCGTCACGAACAACATCGCTGTGCTGCAAGGTAACTCCAGCGTCATGATGACTTCTTATGCGCCGATGCAGGCGGCGCCGCATTTCTATCTCGGGCTGATCCTGTTTGCCGTGGGCGCGCTGATCGGATGTTTCGTGTTCCTTGGAACCCTGGTAATTGCCCGGGATGACAAGACCTACGAGGGTTCCATACCGCTGGTCACCTTCGGCGCGTTAACCGCGTGCATTATTGCCATCTTTACCATCGCGTCGGGCGCGATCATCCTGGTGCCCACTTTCCTGTGGTCGGTCGGTTACATCGGACATATCGACGCGGCCATGTACCGCCTCATCTGGTGGGGACTGGGGCACTCGTCGCAACAAATCAACGTCGCCGCGCATGTGTCGGTCTGGTACCTGATCGCGGGTGTGCTGTTCGGTGCGCGCCCGATGTCGGAGAAGGTCAGCCGCAGCGCCTTCCTGTTGTACATCCTGTTCCTGCAGCTGGCCTGTGCGCATCACCTGTTGGCGGACCCCGGGTTGAGCTCGGAGTGGAAGGTGTTCAATACCAGTTACGCGATGTACCTGGCGGTGCTGGCGAGCATGATCCACGGGCTGACCGTCCCCGGCTCGGTCGAGGTCGCGCAGCGTGCCAAGGGCTACACCAAGGGCATGTTCGAATGGCTGCGTAAGGCGCCCTGGGGTAACCCGGTGTTTTCCGGCTTTTTCTTCTCGCTGGTGATCTTCGGCTTCATTGGCGGTATCACTGGCGTGGTCATGGGTACCGAGCAGATCAACCTTATTATTCACAACACCATTTATGTGCCGGCGCACTTCCACGCCACGGTCGCGGTAGGCACCACGCTGACGTTCATGGCGCTGACCTACCTGTTGATACCGGTGTTATTCCGGCGAGCGCTGTTTCTGCCGTGGATGGCGAAGTGGCAGCCCTATGTATTCTCGGCCGGCATGACGCTAATGATCCTGTTCATGCTCGGCGCGGGCACGCTTGGCGTATCGCGGCGTCACTGGGACATGGATTTCACCGGCGCCGCGCTATCCTTCGATTATCCCGGTACCGCCTACACCATGATGGCGGTAGCCGGTATCGGCGGGGTGCTCGCGGTGCTGGGCGGCGCGATGTTCCTGATCGTGACCGTAGGTTCGCTGCTGTTCGGCAAGAAGCTCGATGAATCCGCCGGCCTGTTCCAGGGTTTTGGCGTGCCGTTGGCACCATCCGCCTATACCATCGAGCAACCCGAGCGACTGCAGATGGCACCGAAGCTTGCGGTGGAACAACACGGCTCTGGCGGCATGGAGGCGCCCGGCACCTTCGCGCTGGCGTTGGCCTTGCTGGTGTGTTTCGTCGTGTACTACTTCATAAACTGGGATTACCTGGCCTCGGTATGGCCTCTCAGTTAGCCAAAGTGTCGGCTGGACGCGGGATCGAGTACGACCGATACCACGTCGGGGCCAGCGCGGACAGGGGTCTGAAGTACCTGTTCGGCCAGGTTTCGAACCTGCTGAAGCTGCGCATCGGCGTCATCATGATGCTGACCGCGCTGGTGGCCATGGTGATTACACCGGGGCCACAGGCCAGCGGATTCGAAATGCTGGTGCTGTGCTTCGCGGTCCTGATCTCGGCCGGTGCCGCCGGTGCTTTTAACCAGTACTACGAGGTCGACATCGACCGCAAGGTCGCACGCACCTGCGCCCGGCCATTTGTTACCGGGTACTTTCGGAAAGGCCCGCTTTGGCTCGGTATCATCACCATGTTGCTGATCGTCGGCGTCGTGCCGGCAGCCCTGGTGCTGAACCTCGCCACCGCTTTCTATATATTCCTCGGTGCCTTTTTCTACGCCATCGTTTATACCGTGTGGCTGAAACGGCGATCCTGGACCAATATCGTCATCGGCGGCGCCTCGGGCAGTTTCGCGGTGCTCGCCGGCGCGGCCGCGGTAGATCCGAACCTGGGGCCGGTGCCGATCCAGCTCGCGCTGGTGCTGTTCTTATGGACGCCGTCGCATTTCTGGAGCCTCGCGATCGCGAAGAACAAGGATTATGCCCGCACCGGCGTGCCGATGTTACCGGTCATCATCGGCAAGCGTCGCTGCGCCGAAGTGGTGATGCTCAACACCCTGATGCTGGTCGGCATCTCTATCCTGCCGTTTTTCTATGGCATGAGCTGGATATACCTTGCCTGCGCCGCGGGCGGTGGCGGTTATTTCATTTATCATAACTACCTGATGCTCAGGGACCCGGCTCCGCGCGTCGCGATGAAGAGCTTCTTCGCCTCGTTGTTGCAGCTGGTGTTGTTGCTGGTGGGCGCGGTGCTCGACGTGCTGCTGCTCGGGTAAACCACCCAGCCAAATTCTAATGCGCCTCGTGCTTCTCACCCTGGGATTCGTGATGTCTATGGCGTTCGTGCCTGTGACCCACGCCGGCACGCAAGCGACCAATCAAGCCTTCGATTACGACCAGGCGCTGGCGACCAGCCAGGCGGCGATCGGTAACCGGCTGGCCGCGCATCGATTTACCGATGTTGACGGTAAGGCGTTAGGGCTGGATCAGTTCAGGGGTAAACCGCTGGTGCTGAGCATGGTATACACCAGTTGCTACCAGATCTGCCCGATGACCACGCGCCACCTGTCTAAAGTCGTGGAAAAGGCGCGCACCGCGCTCGGTGACGATAGTTTTTCGGTGGCGGTGGTGGGTTTCGATAGCGCGATCGACACCCCCGACGCGATGCGCTATTTCGCCAACAAGCAGGGCATTTATGGCAAAAACTGGCAATTGCTCAGCGCCGATCCACTTACCGTCACGGCCCTCTCGCGAGATCTCGGGTTTCTCTATTATCCGTCGTCGAACGGTTTCGATCACCTTATCCAGGCGACGATTATCGATGCCGATGGCACAGTATATCGGCAGGTCTACGGCCAGGTATTCGACACGCCGCTGCTGGTCGATCCATTAATCGAACTGGTGCTGGGGCGCGCGCCCCCGGAACAGCCGCTGCTGGACAGCCTGGTGAATCGCATCAAGCTGTTTTGCACTACCTACGATCCGGCGCGCGACGGCTACTACTACGATTATTCGCTGTTCGTCGGCATGTTTATCGGCGCCACGATCATTGGTTTTGCCGGTACCGTCGTGGTGCGCGGTTTCAGGCACTCGCGTCGCTCGAATTGACTTTAGTCAGATCGGCCTCGCGCGCATTCGGCTACAGTCGAATCGTTTCCGTTTCATCGAACTTTGCAGAGAATCCGACCAGGTGTTAGTCAATCCGGTAAAGCGCGCCTACCTGGCGCTGGAGTCATGGTTTAACATTTCGTTCGGCCCGGAATGGAATCCGCTGTACCATCTCGGGACCCTGTCGTTTTTCCTGTTCTGGGTGATCCTGGTCAGCGGCATTTACCTGTTTATACCGTTCCACGGCAGCGTAGAAGGCGCGCATGCGTCGGTGGAATACATAACCCACGAGCAATGGTACGTCGCTGGCATCATGCGCAGCCTGCACCGCTATGCCTCGGACGCGGTGGTGATCACGGTGTTACTGCACATGTTCAAGGAGTTTGCGTCGGGCCGTTACCGCGGCTTTCGCTGGTTTTCATGGGTTACCGGTGTGCCCAACCTGTGGATGGTGGTGACGCTCGGCATTACCGGTTACTGGCTGGTGTGGGACGAGCTCGCGCAGTATATCGCCGTCGGTTCGGCGCAGTTGATGGATGCGCTGCCGATTTTCTCCGGCGCGATGACACGCAATTTCGTCTCCGGCGGCATGACCGATCGATTCTTTATCCTGATCGAGTTTCTGCACCTGCTGGGCCAGCCGCTAATTCTCGTGTTTCTGCTGTGGCTGCATGTCAAACGTCTGTCCAATGTCGAGATCAATCCACCGCGCGGGCTTGCGATGGGCACCTTTATCGCACTGCTGGCGTTGTCGCTCTGGCATCCCGCGGTAAGCCACGCGCCGGCAAATCTCGACAGCGTGCCGCGCGAGCTGCGTATCGACTGGTTCTACCTCAACGTATACCCCTTGCTCGAGTACTGGCCCGCACGCCAGGTCTGGATGTTGACCACCGGCGTCACGCTGCTGTTGATGATGCTGCCCTGGCTGCTGCCGAAAAAAGATGGCCCCAGGGCAATAGTCGATCTCGATCACTGCAATGGTTGCGGTATTTGTTTCGAGGATTGTCCGTTCGACGCGATTTCGGTGCAGGCCCGGACCGACGGTGCGCGCTACGAGCATGAAGTAGTGGTCGATCCGGCGCTATGCGGCGCCTGCGGGATTTGCGCCGGCTCCTGCCCGGCATCCAATCCATTCAGAACCCCGCGGGGGGAATTGAAAACCGGTATCGATATGCCGCAGTTGCCGGCGGAGGAGATGCGGCGCCTGACGCGGGAGGCCGTAACTACGATCAGCGCCGAGCCGAAAATAATCGTGTTCGGTTGCGAGCATGGTTTGAACGTGAAGCGTCTCGATCGTGCAGATACCCGCGGGATCCGCCTGATCTGCAGCGGAATGCTGCCACCGACGCTGGTCGAGTACGCGCTCAAACAGGGGGCCGCCGGCGTCATGGTAGTCGGTTGCCGCGAAAACGACTGTTTTTACCGCTTCGGCAATCGCTGGACACGAATGCGCTTTGCCGGTGAACGCAAGCCGATACTGCGCGCGCGCGCCGAACGCGAGCGGTTGCTCATGCACGGCGCGGCAGAACCCGACCTGCGTGAAATCGAAGCCGAGCTGGAACAGTTCCGCGGGCGTCTGCGCGAGTTGGAACGGGCAGAGACCGGAGTGGCACAGAGTTGACGGATCGATGACATGCTGACCAACAAGCCCGTTCGTTACCTGCTGCAGGCAATCAATTACAGCGTGTTCATGGCCCTGATCTGGTATTTCGCCAGTGCACCGTCGATACGTATCATCGCCGACGACGAGGCCGTAATTACGATCGCGTTTTCCCACGCCGGGCAATTGCGCGAACCCTGCCGTCAGCTGACCCAGGAAGAACTCAACGAGCTGCCGCCCAACATGCGCAAGCTCGACGACTGCCCGCGCGAACGTTCGCCGGTGACCATCGAGGCGCTGCTAGATGACGAACCCTTTTATAGCGCAACGCTGCAGCCAACGGGGCTGTTCGGCGATGGTGGGGTGAACGTTTTTCACCGCATCAAGATTTCCGCGGGAGAACACCTGCTGAGCCTCAAGATGAATGACAGCGTGCGCGTCGATGGTTTCAATCACGCACTCGAACGGGCGGTCAAAATCGATCCCGCGCAGATTCTGCTGGTGGGCTTCGACTCTGACGAGGGCTTTATACTCAGCGGTGGACGGGAAAAGCAGGCGGAGAGATTTAACAAGATACCAGAAATATCCGTCCTTTTAATTCCCCCTGAAGCTGTCAGGCGAGTTGCCGGCAACGGGTTTCGCGCAGAAAGAGTCCGGCGATCAGGGCCGCCAGGTTAAGCACCAACAAGCTACCGAAGGCGTCGGTGTAGGCCGCCGACGAGTAGACGCGCGCGCCGTTTACCAGCTCCCCGCTCCAGCCGAGATCCAGCAGCCAGCCGATGAGCGGTTGCATCACCGCGCCTGAACCGACGATACACATGTTCATCAGTCCGAGCGATGTGCTGCTGTAGTTGATATCGTTGAGTTCCCTGACCGAGCCGAAGCAAACCGTCATCGCGCTGCCGCCGGTGCCGATGATAAAAATCAGCATCATGAGTAACGGTGTGTTGTCGGGCGTGGCGTAAATCACGATCGACAAGGCGCCGAGGACGATGGCCGAGCCGGCTTGCTGAATGATGTTACGACGGCCGATGCGATCTGACAGCCAGCCCCAGAACGGTGAAAAGATGGCCCAGCCGACAAAAAGCATCGACGTGATACCGGCCGCCTCCGTGGTGGTGTAGCCAAGCACCTGGTTTAGCCAGGGCACGCCCCACAGACCGCCGAAGGCGAGCATGGTCGACGCCATGCCGAAGCCGATCACGGAACAGACCCAGGTCTGCGGATTCGTCGTCACC
>CAMYON010000069.1:1625-15639 GCA_947260025.1 uncultured Gammaproteobacteria bacterium | reverse complement strand
CAACGGTCTCGGTCCGACCTTGAAGCCCTATGACGACCAGCAGGTAATTCGCCAGCACGCGCTCGGTAATTTTCGCGACCTGTTGCACGCCTCGGCGAAGAGTACCGCGATGTTGTTTTACCTGGACAACTTCTTCAACCAGGCGGTCGCGCCAAACGAAAATTACGCGCGCGAGCTGATGGAGCTGCACACGCTCGGAGTCGACGGCGGATACACGGAATTCGATGTCAAGGAGGTCGCGCGCTGCTTCACCGGGTGGACCCTGCGATTCCCGGGAGATCCGGGCGGCGATTATGGCGATTTCGTTTACGTCGATGCGATTCACGACAAGCAGGCCAAGCTGGTGCTTGGCTACAGCATCGCGGCTGGCGGCGGTCAGGACGATGGCGAGCAGATACTCGACATTCTGGCCGATCACCCTTCGACGGCGCGTTTCATCGCCACCAAGCTGTGCCGGCGTTTTATCAGCGACGATCCACCGCAGGCGGCGATCGACGCGGTGGCAACGGCTTTTACGATTTCCAATGGCGATATCAAGGACACGCTGCGCGCGCTGTTTGCGAGCCCTGATTTTCTCGCCGCCACCGACCTCAAGTTTACCCGCCCGAGTGAATACCTGGCTGGGGTAGTGCGCGCGCTGGCACCCGATACCCCCTATCCGCCCGATAACGGGCTGTTCTGGTTTTACGTGCAAAACACCCTGGGTCAATTACCGTTTTACTGGCCCACGCCGGACGGTTACCCGGACCTGCAGAGCTACTGGGCCAGCACCGGCGGCTTGCTGAATCGCTGGCGGATTTCTTTTCTGAGCTTTGCCGGCCAGATCCCGGATGTCGACGTTATCCAGATCGATTACCCGGCCATGCTGAACGGTGCCGATACCATCGGCGCTGTTGTCGATGCGATTACCGGTGCCGTGCTGATGCGACCGCTGGCAGGCGAAGATCGCAGGGTTATCGTCGAATGGCTCGAGGGCGAGCTCGGCGTAACCGCGGAGGTGGCGCTGGCGCCAACCCAACCCGAGCAGGCTTCGGCGCTGGTGGCCGCGGTGTTGATCAGTTCGGTCTATTTTCAATTACGCTAGGAGAGAGCGGTGACATCTGGCGACAACATTGCTGCACACCCCGCGATTCCGGCGGATCGCGATATCCTGGTTTGCATCTTCCAGCGCGGCGCGGCCGATGGCCTCAATGCGCTCGCGCGCTACAGCGATGCGGATTACTACGCTCATCGTCCGACTATCGCCTTACCCGCGCCCGCGCCCGGCAATCCGAATAGCGGCATCTATGTCGACGACGATTACGCGCTGCACCCGTCCCTGGCGCCGCTGAAGCCGATATATGACGCGGGTGACCTGGCGCTGGTGCACGCCACCGGCGTTCCACACCAGATCCGGTCCCATTTTTCCGCGCAAAACCTGATCGAGCGCGGCGTGGTCGAAAAAACCGGGCCCACGACCGGCTGGCTCGGGCGCCACCTGTCGCTGAGCCCGGCCGCGTCGAGTTCGGCGTTTCGAGCCATTTCGATCAGCGGTAACGTACCGGTGGCGCTGAGCGGGGCGCTGGAACCATTGGCGATCGACAACCTGAACGATTTCGGGTTCGACCAGGATATTCTCGATTCGGGCTATCCCCAGGTGCTCGCGGACCTGTTTCATGCCGCGGTCCCCTTCGCGGGGCCGGCTAACGCCGCGCTGGCCGCGATGGAAGAGCTGCAGGCCGCAGACCTGGCTTCGATAACCCCCGATAACGGCGCGGTGTATCCCGCCAACAGCGTGCTCGGCGCAAAAATGCTGCAGGCGGCCCAGCTGATCAAATCGAATATACCGGTCGAGGTCGTATGTATCGATTCTGACGGCTGGGATCATCATGAAAGGCTGCAGGATTACATCGATATCTCGCTCGGGGAGCTGGCCAACGTTATGAGCGCATTTCACACCGACATGGGCACCGGCATGGCGCGCATCAGCGTGCTGGTTTATACCGAGTTCGGACGGCGTATCGCCGAGAACGGATCGTTCGGCACCGACCACGGCACCGGCAGCCTGGCTTACCTGATGGGTGGCGGTGTAAACGGCGGCCAGGTTATCAGCGACTGGCCGGGGCTCGATATCGGCATCAACGAGGATTTGCAGATCACCACCGACTTGCGCAGCGTGATTACCGAGATGCTCGACAAACGCCTCGGCGGCACGAATGTCGGCACGGTGTTCCCGGGCTTTAATGGCCCCACCTCGGTCGGCGCGTTCGCGGGCTGAAAACTGGCGCGTCGCGTCAGGCAATCGTCCGTCCTGCCCGCACGCTTCCGGTAAGCGCATTGCCGTCGAGCTGCGACCTGTCGCACGTTCGACACCGCTGGCTCCAATTCGATTTCGATAGGGATGGCCAATAGTCTGTATTAAACCTTGATCACGGACGAGCGTATATCTTGTGAATAGGCAGCGGCATGGCTATGATGCTCGGTCTAAAACATAGGACTTGCGAGGTTTCTCATGAAAGTTTGTGTACTCGGCGCCGCCGGTGGAATCGGTCAGCCGCTCTCTTTATTACTCAAGCTGCAGCTCCCCGCCGGCAGCGAGCTGTCGCTTTACGACGTGGCGCCTTTCACCCCCGGGGTCGCGGTCGACCTGAGCCATATTCCGACCGACGTCTGTGTCACCGGTTACGTCGGTGACGACGTCGAAGCCGCGATGCAGGATGCCGACATCGTGGTGATCCCGGCCGGCGTACCGCGCAAGCCCGGCATGACGCGTGACGACCTGTTCAACATGAACGCCGGTATCGTCAAGAAACTGGTCGGTGTCGGCGCCAAAGCCTGCCCCGGAGCCTGTTTTGCGATCGTTACCAATCCCGTTAATTCCACCGTGCCGATCGCCGCCGAGGTGCTGAAAGCGGCCGGCGTGTACGACAAGCGCAAGCTGTTTGGCGTCACCACCCTCGACGTCATTCGTTCCAATACTTTTGTCGCGCAAACCGTCGGGAAGAGCACCGACGAGGTCAACGTCAACGTAATCGGCGGTCACAGCGGCGTTACCATTCTGCCGCTGCTGTCCAGCATCCCCGGGGTTGAACTGGGCCAGGCGGATATCGAGGCGCTGACCCCGCGCATCCAGGAAGCCGGCACCGAGGTCGTCGAAGCCAAGGCTGGTGCGGGTTCCGCGACCCTGTCGATGGCCCAGGCGGCGGCGCGCTTCACCATGTCGCTGGTAGCGGCGATGAACGGCGAGGCGGTGACCGAATGCTGTTACGTGCAGGTTGGCGATGACAGCAGCAGCTTCCATGCGCAACCGGTAGTGCTCGGTAAGGATGGGGTCGACTCGATTCCGGAAATTCCACCGCTCAGCGATTATGAGCAAAAAGTGCTCGACGACATGCGCGAAACGCTCGCTGGCAACATCAAGAAAGGCATCGAGTTCGCCAACGCGGAGTAATACTTGCCTTGAGCCGGGAATCGAGTGAGATCCCGGATCGGGCTCGCAGCAGGACCTCGTTTCAGCCCAGGCGCCGCTCCCGCGGCGTCCTGGCATTGCGATTACCCCGGCCGGTATCAAGCGCACTGCTTGCCGCTACGATTTCACAGCATTGAACTATTCCTGGTTTGAAATGTTAAACTCACGGGTCTGGTTCAGGGAGAAGACGATGCGATTTTCTATTATTTTACTGTCGACGTTACTGGTGTTCGGCTGCAGTTCGAAGAGCCCGCAAGAGAGCGATGCCGAAGTAATCGTCAAAGTCGGCACTATCGCCGCCAAGGAAGACGTCGATATGAATCAGGTCGAAACGGGTACTGGCAGCACCAGGACCAGCGTCTATGGCTCGATATCGAGCGGTGGCAGCGTTTCGATCGGGCTTGGATTCCTGCTCGGAGGCTTCTCGTCGGGTAGCTCGGATCCCGAACCGGTGCGATATGAAATTGACCTCGTCGATGACGGCCAGATGACCATTTACCACGACAGCAAGGATTTCGAAGTCGGCGACTGCGTCAAAATCACGGTGCACCCCGACGAGGAAAAATACCCGCCGACGATGAAACGCAACAAGGGCGGCTGCTAACGAATCCCGTCCTCCCCCACCAACCATTAATTCTGGGTCAGAGTAAAAACTTTCGTCGACCATGTTTTTACTCTGACCCAGAATTATTTGGGGGAGACTTTGAGTTTTTCTCGGGGTGAGTATCGTTTTTACAGGTCCTTGACCAGGCGCAGGGCGTCGTAAATCGCCGCGTGAATATTGCGCGAAGCAACCGCGTCGCCAATCCTGAAAAGTTTGAATTTGCCGTCAGCGTTGCGCTCGACCGTCTGGGTCCTGCCGTCGATGAGGGCGTCGTAGTCGACTTCTCCGAGATTGCTCGATAGCGGTTTTAGCGCGAAATAGACTTCGTCCAGCGGCAGGGTACCGTGCTCGACGACGAGCTGGTCGACCACTCGCTCGCAGGTGAAATCACCGTAGTCGCTGCCCAGCGTGACGCGAATGCGATCGCCCTCGGGGCTCGCGTGCAGCGCGCGACGGCACAGCGTAAAAGTCACGTCCAGCGGCAGCAGTTCGCGCATGTAGGGCGTCAGGTTGGTGCCGCCGATATCGGGTGCGATCTGGCGCTCGGGCGTTACGTACTCGAGCCTGGCGCCGCTGGCGGCAATGATTTCTGCCGCCTGCATGCCGGGGTGGTCGGCGCCGTCATCGAACAGCAGTACTTCGTTCCCGGGCGCGATATCGCCCGCGATGATATCGCGTGCGGAGACCGCGAGTTCGTTGCCGGTTTTGAGCAATTCGGTATTGGGGAGGCCGCCGCTGGCAATGATGACGATGGCGGGATCCTCGGCCAGGATTTCATCGGCCTCCGCGTAGCTGTTATAGCGAAACTCGACCCCGGCCTTGTCGCATTGCTCGACGCGCCAGTCGATGATGCCGATCATTTCACGCCGGCGAGCGGATTGAGTCATTAACAGTACCTGTCCACCCGGTTTCGGCGTGGCCTCGAACACGATAACCCGGTGGCCGCGCTCGGCGCCGACCCGGGCCGCTTCCAGCCCCGCGGGACCCGCACCGACGATCACCATCGTGCCGGGCCTGTCGCTCTGGTTGCTCACCTGGTGCGGCATCGTCGCCTCGCGCCCGGTGGCCGGGTTGTGAATGCACAGCGCTTCGCCGGCCAGGTAAATCCGGTCCAGGCAATAGGTGGCGCCGACGCAGGGCCTGATGTCCTGTTCGCGGCCTTCGGTCAGCTTTTGCACGATCAGCGGGTCGGCGATGTGCGCCCGCGCCATCCCCACCATATCGAGCTTGCCACTGGCCACCGCGTGCCGCGCAGTGGCGATATCGGCAATCCTGGCGGCATGAAACACGGGAAACTTTGTCTCCGCGCGCACTTCGCCGGCGAAGTCGAGGTGCGGCGATGAGGGCATGCCCTGCACCGGGATGATATCGGTCAGCGCCGCGTCGGTATCGATGTGGCCGCGAATGACGTTAAGGAAATCGATCTGGCCACCGGCGATCATGCGGCGTGCGATCTCGATACCGACCTCGCGCGTGATGCCGTTTTCCATCTGCTCGTCGATGACCAGTCGCAGACCGACGATGAAGTCGGGCGAAACCCGCGCGCGTATCGCGTCGAGGATCAGGTGGGTAAAGCGCAGACGATTTTCGAGGCTACCGCCCCAGTCGTCTTCACGGAAGTTGGTGACCGGTGACCAGAACTGGTCTATCAGGTGCCCGTAGCACTGTAACTCGATGCCGTCGAGCCCCGCCGCCTGCATGTGCTCGGCGGCGAGCGCGTAATCGGCGACGATGCGCTCGATATCCCAGTCCTCGATGATCTTGGGGAATGCGCGATGCGCGGGTTCACGCACCCCGGAAGGCGACACCGTGGGCAGCCAGTCGGCCTGACCCCAGTGCGCGCGGCGCCCGAGATGGGTGAGCTGGATCATGACCTTGCAGTCGTGTTCGTGACAACTGTCGACCAGTTCGCGCATCCACGGCACAACCTCCTCCCGGTAAGCGAGGATATTACCGAAGGCGGGCGGACTGTCTTTCGATACCAGTGCCGAACCCGCGGTCATGGTCATCGCCAGTCCCGCGCGTGCCCGCGCCGCGTGATACAGGCGGTAGCGCTCTTTCGGCATGCCGTCGTCGGTGTAGGCCGGCTCGTGCGACGAAGTCATGAGCCGGTTTTTGAGCGTCAGGTGCTTGAGCTGAAACGGTTGCAGCAGGGGATCATTGCCGGGCATCGCATCTTCCGCATTTGTTTGAACTCCGCCAATGGTAGCAGTTGCGGTTAGCGCTCGACAATCTCGAGACCGCTGATTTTACAAGGTAATTCGACCGCGCCCGTGAGCCGGGATTCATGCTAACCTGCGCCGATGAGCGATGACAAAATCTCGATCAACGAGGCAATCGATGCCGCCCTGAAGCTCGATGGGGACCCGGAAAACGTCAAGGCGTTCTACGATGACTGGGCGCAACGCTACGATATCGATACCAGTAGCGTCGATTACAATGCACCGGCGATTTCCGCCAGGCTACTGCAGCCGTATCTCAGCGATACCGACGCCCGCCTGCTCGATGCGGGCTGCGGTACCGGTCTCGTCGGGGTCGAGCTCGTCAGTCTCGGCTATCACGATATCGAAGGTTTCGATCTTTCCGATTCGATGGCGCAGCGGGCGCTTGCGACCGGAGCCTACCGACAGGTCAGGGGTGGTGTCGACATGATGCAGGCCACGCAGAGTTATGCAGCTGAAGCCTACGATGCGGTGTTGTCGGTGGGTGTCTTCACGCTTGGTCACGTGCCGCCCGAAGCCCTGCTGGTGCTGCTGGCGCTGACCCGGCCGGGCGGTTTGCTGGTAGTTTCCACGCGTACGCATTATTACGATCAAACCGATTTCCAGCAGCAGGTAGACGAACTGCTTGGCGGCGGCAGGATCGAGTTGCTGAAACTGCTTGAGGCCGCGCCCTACAACAAGGACGGTGCGGCGCACTACTGGGTTTTCAGCAAGCCTGGCTGATCCTGGCCCCTGTGCTTCTGGATCGATGCGGGTGTCACGACCCGTGTTGTCGACGAGGTCATACGGTTAAATCTGCACACTGCGCAAGGCAGCATTCTTTGATTGTATCCGCGCCCCGGTTCTAGTTAAATAATCGACTCTGAATCCTGGCGACATGCAGCCATCACCGGAGAGCGAGACAATGCCATCCAGGCAATTGAATGTGATCAGCCACTGCGAAAAATCCCCCTGGTTTTCGTGTACCTGGAATGAAAAAGCGTTCTACGGCGAGTACGCGGGCCGGCTGGTGCTGCTGTCGATCGGCAACGACACCGTCGAGGAATACTGGGCATTGCGCAAATCGGTCGGTTTGTTCGACGTGCCCGAACGCCCGGTCGAAATCAGGGGCCGTGACACAGTTAAATTCCTGAACCGCATGTTCACGCGGCCGATCGATCGGCTGCGGGTCGGTCGCGGCAGTTACGGCCTGTTATGCCACCAGGGCGGGGGCATGGTTTGCGACGGCATCCTGTTCAAGCTTGCGGAGGACCGTTTCTGGTACGTGCACGCCGATGCCGATGTTTACCTGTGGCTGGTGGCGCATGCCCACGACTACGCGGTCGAAATTCACGATCCCCGGTCGTGGGTGCTGCAGGTGCAGGGTCCTCGCTCGATGGGTGTGCTGGCCCGCGCCTGCGATGGCGGGGCGCCGGAAGAGTTCAAGTACTTCGACGCTTTCCAGGGAAGCATGGGCGGACAACCGGTGCTGGTCAGCCGCACCGGCTGGTCGGCCGAACTCGGTTTCGAAGTCTATAACATGGATCCCGACGTCGATGGCCCCGCGCTGTGGGATCACCTGATCGCGGCCGGCGCCGAATTCGAAATGGCGGGTTGCAGCCAGCTGGCGATGAATATCCGACGCATCGAGGGCGGCATACTGAACTACCGTACCGACATGGACTGGCATACGACGCCCTACGATATGGGCCTCGGCATGTTCGTCGATTTGGACAGTCACGACTTCATCGGCCGCGACGCGCTCAGGCAGGCCGACAGGCAGGCGCGCTTTACCGGTTTCAAATGCGAGGGCCGGTCGTTGCGCTACGGTTCCGAGATCCTGTCGGCGGGCATGGCGGTGGGGCGGGTAACCGCCTATGAGGTTTCGCCCTACCTGGAGTGCGGCGTCGGTTTCGCCCTGTTCGATTCGCCACGGCAAATGCAGGATTCCGGGCTCGTCGTTATCGATCGAGGCGGCAACGAGTGCCCCATCGAGCAGGTCGAGCTACCGTTTTATGATGCCGAGAAAAACATCCCTCGAGGACTGCCTGCGACCGACGGCGTTCCCGACTAGCAACGCTCTGGCAGCAAATAGTAACCCTGTTCCACAGGGCCGGTTGCGGTTGATCCCGGTGGAGGGCGTTGCCCCGGTTTCGGGCCTGGGCAGGCTTGTCGAGTCGCTGGGGTTCGCCCCGGGTTTCCTTTAGTATTACTGCAATCCACGTTTAAGGTGTTGTCATGTCAGCAAGAATTTCAGTTTTGATTACCGGTGCCTCGGGCGGTATCGGTCGAGCAGCGGCGCTCGAATGCGCGTCGCGCGGCGCCAGGGTCGGTGTTCATTACAACGCCAATCGCGCGCGCGCCGAAGCGACGCTGGCGGCTTTGCCCGGCGACGGGCATCATTTGTTCCAGTGCGATATTTCCAATGAGGAAGCCGCGCAGCAGCTAATCGAGCAGGCCGACGAGGCGTTCGGCGGGCTCGACGTGCTGGTCAACAATGCCGGGATCTCGCAGCGTCATCGTTTCGAGGACATCGACTATGCCACCTGGCGCGAGACCTGGCGGCGTATCGTCGATACCAACCTTACCGCGGCCGCCAACCTGTGTTTCTGCGCCGGCCAGAAAATGATCGCGGCCGGCGGCGGGCGCATTGTCAACGTGTCCTCGCGCGGCGCGTTTCGCGGCGAACCGCTGATGCCGTGGTACGGCGCATCCAAGGCCGGCATGAACGCGATGGGTCAGTCGCTGGCGCAGGCGCTCGGTCCGAAGGGCGTGTTTGTTTACACCGTTGCACCCGGATTCGTCGAGACCGAAATGGCGGCCGCGGTACTGTCGTCGCCCGAAGGAGACAGCATACGCAACCAGAGTACGATCGGTCGCGTTGCGCAGCCCGAAGAGCTGGGTAAAACCATTGCCTTCCTCGCGCTCGAAGCGCCTGAATTCATGACCGGTTGCATCGTCGACGTGAACGGTGCCTCTTACCTGCGCTCCTGACGCGTCACTCCCGGGATCACTGGATTTTCGGGCTAGACAGGTTACTGGTGGGAAAATAGTTGGCGGAATACGACTACATCATTGTTGGCGGCGGCCTGGTGGGATCGTCGATCGCCTATGGCCTGGCGCGGCAGAAGCACAGGGTCGCCGTGCTCGACGGCGGGGATCGTTCGTTTCGGGCATCTCGCGGAAATTTCGGCCTGGTCTGGGTGCAGGGCAAGGGAGCGAACTTTGCACCCTATGCCCGCTTGACCGGTCGCGCGGCCGATCTGTGGCCGCAGTTTACCGAGCAACTGACCGGTGAAACCGGGGTCGGGACCGATTACCAGCGCTCCGGCGGCATGCATTTTTGCCTCGACGAGCAGGAATGGGAAGAGCGGGTCGAGGAAATGGAAACGATTCGTGCGCATACCGGCGATGCGTTCGACTACGAAATGCTGAATCACGACCAGGTTAAACAACAGATCCCGCAGATATCGGACAGGGTGCTGGGCGCGAGTTACTCGGCGCAGGACGGTCACGTCAATCCCCTCTACCTGCTGCAGGCCCTGCAGCAGGGCATGGATCATCACGGGGTACGGTATTTACCCAACCAGGTTATCGATAAAATCGAGGCCAGGCAGGGCGGCTTCCGGGTGCATGCCAGCGAGGGCGTGATCGCGGCCGGCAAGATCGTGCTTTGCGCCGGCCTGGGAAATCGTCCGCTTGGTGAAATGCTGGGCATGGACATCCCCGTGGTCGTCGACCGCGGGCAAATCATGATTACCGAGCGGCTGCAGCCTTTCCTAAATTTACCGACCCTGCATGTTCGCCAGACTGCTGAAGGTACGGTGCAGATCGGATATTCGCACGAGGACGTGGGACTGGACGACGGCACCAGCCCCACCGAGCTGATAAAGATCGCCCATCGCGCCGTGACGATGTTTCCGCTGCTGCAACGGGTACAGCTGGTGCGTGCCTGGGGTGCGCTCAGAATCATGACGCCTGATGGCAATCCGATCTACCAGCAGTCCACGCAATGCCCGGGCGCATTTACCGTGACCTGTCATAGCGGCGTAACCCTGGCGGCGATGCATGCGGGTCCCGTCGCCGAGTGGATTGCCGGCAGCCTCGAGCAAGACCTGATTAATAAATTCAGCACGGACCGGTTCGATGTTTCGCAGAATTGAAGATATCGGCTCCGATACCGTCACGCTTTGGATCGATAAACGTGAATTCCAGGTGCCCGCCGGAATATCTGTGGCCGCGGCGGTGTTACTCTGCGGCTTCGACAAGGTGCGTGACACCCCGGTCAGCGGTTCGCCACGCCTGCCGTATTGCATGATGGGCATCTGTTTCGACTGCCTGATGTGTATAGACGGCGTGCCGAACCAGCAGGCCTGCCAGGTCGAAGTCAGGCACAACATGACGATCGATTACCAGCGAGGTGCGGCAGAATTGCCGCAACAGGAATGAAGCAGCACTACGAACTTCTGGTCATAGGCGCTGGTCCGGCGGGTCTCGCCGCGGCCACCGATGCCGCGCGTCTCGGTGTCGATGTCGCGCTGGTGGATGAACAAAAATTCCCGGGCGGGCAAATCTATCGCAATGTAAGCCGGGCCCGGGGGCAATTAATCAATTATCTCGGCAAGGATTACATGCGAGGCAAGCAGCTGGTCGTCGAGTTTCTGCAAAGTGCTGCGGATTACATCGACAACGCGTCGCTCTGGTACCTCGACGACCGCCTCGAGGCTGGATTGCTGATCGACGGTGCCAGCCGGTTCATCAGCTGCGATCAAATGATCCTGGCCAGCGGTGCGCAGGAACGACCGATGCCACTGCCGGGTTGGCACAAACCGGGAGTGATGACCGCCGGTGCGGGCCAGATATTGCTCAAGTCGGCCGCGGTTGTGCCGCAGGGCAAGCTGGTTCTGGCGGGCAGCGGCCCGTTACTGTTGTTGCTGGCGGCACAATACCTGCGCGCCGGTGTAGCCATCGAGGCGATTGTCGATACGACTCCCGCGTCGAGACTAATCGGGGCCTTACCCGGTTTACCCCGCGCCCTCGGCGCTATCGATTACCTGCTCAAGGGCCTGTCATACATGCATGCCATCCGCAAGGCGCGCATTCCCGTGTACAAACATGTCGATGATCTGCGCGCCGAGGGTGACGAACGCCTCGAAGCGGTGTGCTTTAGTGTCGGCCGTGGTAATGCCGCGAGCGAGATGCGAATCGCGGCCGATACCCTGATGCTGCACCAGGGTGTGATCCCCAATACCCGACTGCCGCTGGCCGCTGGCTGTGACCTGGCGTGGGACCAGCAGCAGCAAAGCTGGAAGGTAAGCAGGGATGACTGGGGCCAAAGCAGCGTGGACCAGGTCATGGTTGCCGGAGATTGTGGCGGTATTGTCGGCGCGCGCGCGGCCGAGCTGCAGGGCAGGTTGTGCGCGCTGCAGGTTGCCTGCAAGTTGAACAAGCTCGACCAGGACCAGCGCGACCGCGCGGCAACCCCGATTTCGAAATTCCTGAACCGGCACCTGGCGATAAGGCCTTTCATCGATGCGCTATACGCGCCCGCTCCGGCCTACCAGTTACCCGCTGACGACACGCTGGTCTGTCGCTGCGAGGAAATCAGCGCCGGCGAGATACGCGCGGCCGCACGCCTGGGATGCGTCGGCCCCAACCAGGCCAAGGCGTTTACGCGTTGCGGCATGGGCCCTTGCCAGGGGTGCCTGTGCGGCAGCACGGTAGCCACCCTGATCGCTGATGAAACCGGTGCCGCGATCGAGGACGTCGGTTATTTCAAGGTGCGTCCGCCTTTGAAACCGATTACGCTGGGCGAACTGTCTAGCAGCTAGCGATCGGTATCGGTCGCGCGAATTGTCAAGCGCCCGAAATGCTGGGCGCGTGGTCAGGGGTGCGATAAATTTGCTCGTCGATGGACGAACATGCCAAACTGCTTCGTCATGGACAGTTCAATAACACTGCCATACTGGCTGTTTTTCCTGTTGCTGGTAACAGCCATACTGCTGGTACTCGACCGCGTGCTGTTGCCCGGTTTTCGCTGGTACCTGCGGCGCCGCGTCAACCGGGTTATCGAAGAGGTCAATACGCGTCTCGATATCGAAATCAGGCCGTTCCAGTTGACGCGCAAACAGGCGCTGGTCGATCAACTGATTTTCGACGACAAGGTAGTGACGGCGATGAAGGAATATGCCGTCGAAAACAATATGCCCAGGGAAGTGGTTCAGTCCAAGGTGTTGCGCTACGCAAATGAAATAGCGCCTTCATTCAACGCCTATATTTATTTTCGTTTCGGCTACTGGTTTGCCAAGACCCTGGGGCGGCTACTCTACCGTGTCCGGGTGGGGTTTCACGACGATGGCGGATTGTCGCGCGTGGATCCTGACGCGAGCGTCGTATTCGTTATGAATCACCGCAGCAACATGGACTATGTGCTGGTTTCTTTCCTGGCCGCGGAAAAAACAGCGCTCTCGTACGCCGTCGGAGAATGGGCCAGGATCTGGCCGCTGCAAACACTGATCAAGTCGATGGGCGCATTTTTCGTGCGCCGCAATTCACGTAATCCACTGTACCGCAAGGTGCTCGAGCGCTACGTCAATCTCGCCACCCGCGCCGGAGTCCCCCAGGCGGTTTTTCTCGAAGGCGGTTTGACCCGCGATGGGCGACTGCGGGAACCGAAGCAGGGTTTTCTCGATTACATGCTGCGCGACTATCAGTTGAGGCGCGATCGTGATGTCGTATTCGTTCCGGTTGGGATTAATTACGATCGCGTGATCGAGGATTTGAGCCTGGTGCGCAAGCTCGATCCCGAGGCCCGCCGCAGGAGCGCCTGGTTCGTGCTGCGCACAAGTCTCAAATTTACGCTGAAAACCCTGTTGATGAGTCGCCGCAAGCGCTGGTTGAGGTTCGGCTATGCCAGTGTTAACTTCGGTAAACCGGTGTCGGTGTCTCAGTTTTGCCAGGAGCGCGGGATCGATTTTTCGACTCTCGATCAAGAGGCTCGTTTCGAGCACATAAAACAGTTAAGCCTGATCTTGATGCATGAAATAGCCGAGGTCGTGCCTATCCTGCCGGTTGCATTGATGAGTGAATGCGCGCTCGCCAGGCAGCAGGAGTGGCTCAGCGAACTCGAACTCAAGGCGCTGGCGGTCGAGCGCATCGAAGTGCTGCAGGGGCAGGGCGCGCCGATAAAAATTCCCGCCAACGCCTGCGAAAGTGTACTGGCAGCAGCATTGACGATGCTCGAAGGGCGTGGTTTCATCGCGAGCAGGGATGGTTTATTGCGCGCCCGCGCCGGGGCAGTGGATGTATTGAATTACTATGCCAATTCGATTCGGCACTGGCGGGCAGCCGAATAGAACTGCCAGGTTTTACTTCCTGACGCGATTATTGATCGATGGCAGGGCGCGCAGATAGTCCATTAGCGCGTCTCGATCCTGCGGGGTTAAATGTCGAACGCCTTCGATTACTGCCTCCATCGATCCGGAGGTATAGTCACCGTTTGGCAGCTCGCCGAATTTCAGAAACTCCTCCAATCCCTCGCGACTCCAGTTGCCGATACCGCTGTCCTTGTGCGGTGTAATGTTGGGAACTAGTTCGCCTTCCGGCCCCTCTGCATTGCCGGCGTAGGCCAGGTCCGCTTGCAGCGCGCCAAACAAATTGCGCGGCGTGTGACATTCACCGCAATGTCCCAGAGCTTCGGCGATGTAGGCGCCCCGGTTCCATTGCTCGCTTTGGGCGGGGCTTTGCTGGATTTCGCCGGCG
>CAMYON010000069.1:0-1516 GCA_947260025.1 uncultured Gammaproteobacteria bacterium | reverse complement strand
GTTCCGAAAGGAGTTTCCAGCGCCCGCCCGCCCGCCAGTGGTTCGCCACCTTCCGCGGTGTGACAATGGGTGCAACCGCTAATTTTAAGCAGGTATTCGCCGCGCGCGAGCAAGCCGGCATCGGTCGTTGCTTGCGCGAGAACACCGCTGGAAGACGCTGCGATTAGCACGCCCACCGCAGCGAGTAGACGTAGGACAGGAATCATGAAAGCATCATACGAACTGCTCGATGGAATCGTCAACGAGAATGAACGGCAGCCTCGACGGCGGGGAAACCGCGATTACAGTCAGGTCAAAGAAAGTCGAGCGTGCAGGTTGGCGGGATCCGGTGTCATAGATGTGTCACCGGATCCCATGTGCTGCCGAATTCAAAAACCTGTAAGAATTCTCGAAAGTCTGATTAATTTAGCTCACGAAACTCGTCGTGGCAGCCTTTGCAGGTTTTACCCACTGCGCTGATCTTGGGCTTGAGCGCATCGAGACCGTTGCCAGCCTCGGCGGCCAGTTCGTTAACGGCCTTTGCATACTTTTTGCCGTATTCACTGATTTCGGGATAGGTCGTCCAGATCTTACCCAGCGAGGTTGTTTTTCCCGGGTAGGCTTCAATATCCGTGCCTTTTTTCCAGGCACCACCGATATCCAGCGAAAGCTGGGTTTTCAGGTTATTTGCCAGCTTGGAGGCGAGCCCCGCATCGTATTCCATCTTACCCTTGGCCATGCCGAACAGCGGTCCGACATTATAGGCGCGCAACTGCATTTCGCCCTGGCGCGCTTTCAGTAATTTGAGATTGGGGTCCTTGGCGGCGATGCCCGGAACGGTGAGTGTCAAACCCGCGATTAACAGGCAAACTAGTGTAGCTAATTTCATGGTTAACTCCTTGGTGTTTTTGTCGTGCGCCCGGGCATTATAGATGTTAATAAAATTACATCAAATTGCCTATTTTTGCGCTATAGTGCTGCAAATATGCAGCATATTAACTGGGATAACCTGCGCTACGTGCTTATGGTCGCGAATAAAGGCTCGATCGCAGCGGCCGCGCGCGAGCTCGAGGTCAACCGTACTACGGTGCTGCGCCGGATTAACAAATTCCAGGAAAACCTGAATTGCCGCATCTTCGACCGCGGTGATGCCGGCTACGTGTTGACGCCGGAAGCGGAAAAAATGATCCATGCCGCGCGCGAAGTGGAAAATACCCTGTTCGACATGCAGCGGCAAATTGCCGGGCACGAGCTCAAGCTCGAGGGCGAATTGCGCATGACCACTACCGACAGTTTCATGTTATCGGTGCTGGGGCCTCACCTGGCCACCTTCCAACAGAAACATCCGCATATAGTGGTCGATGTTCTGGTGACCAATAGTCTGCTCGATCTCACCCGACGCGACGCGGATGTTGCCATTCGCCCGACCAGCGACCCGGAAGCAAGCCTCGTAGGGCGCCGTCTGCGCGACGTCGAGTTCGGCATTTACGCCGTACCCGAAATTCTGACCGCGCTGGAGCATGACAGTATGCTGGAT
>CAMYON010000068.1 GCA_947260025.1 uncultured Gammaproteobacteria bacterium | reverse complement strand
CTCACCGAGAAAGTTGTCTGCCATCGATTGCAGCGTGAAACTGCCGACCTCGGTGTACTGCAGATCGGTGACGTTGACGCTGCCCCCGCTAAACTCGGCAAGCAGGACCGTGGCGTTGTTCAGTACACCTGGTGTGCCGGGGGTGGGGGTAAAGCTTGCCGCCGCCGTCGCTACGCCGAGCGTCGTATCCCAGGCGTAGCTGGGGGCGATCGCGTTATTGGCATATACCCCGCTATCGAGTACGCCATCGTTATTGGCGTCGTCCGCTGCCGCCCACAGTACTCCCGATACCGTCGCCGAAAAATCACCACCAGCGATGGTAAAAACCGAATCGGTCGGAGCGCTGCCGCCCGGATTCGGTGTCGGCCCCGGGGACGCTTCGATGTTCGTCACGGCAATACCAAAAGGCCGCACCGTTAACAGGTTACTGGTGCCGACGATCACGCCGGCACTATGCACGTTGCTATTATCGACAATGGTCAGCCGGTATTGACCGACGTCGTTGCTGTCCAGGTTAAAACTCGCCTGCCCCGGAACCGCGGAAAAATCGAGCGCGATACCGGCGGTCGCAGGACCGTCGGGTATCGTAGTCCCGCCGATGCTCGGATCGTTCGCCCCCGTCAACACGCCGGCACGATCGATGCTCGCATCCAGGTTTTGCGGATTGTAGTCGTAACTGGTGTCGATAAAACAGTCGCTACCGTCGTTGGTCCACACCGCTAGAGTCATCGCCTGTGGTCGCCCCGCAACCTGTACTGGATCCTCGGTAATGATGAATACGTTATCGGAGAAACTGATCGCCACGCTGGTCGAGGTAACGCCTGCAACCGGATCGTTGACGCTAATCGTCAGCGTCTCGGCACGCGTATTGAACAGGTTCAGGATGATTTCGCCCAAATCCGAAGTCAGATAGGTATAGCTCACGGCCCCGTCGTCATCGGCATCGGGATTCGGAACCGTTACATTGTCCGCGTCGTTGATGTTCCAGTTGCCATGGTTGGTACTAGTACTGATGTTCACGCTGCCGATATAGTTGGTAACCGGGTTGTTCGACGAATCCTCGGCCACGATCGTTATGGCATTAGGCAGGCAGGTGCTGGCGCTGGTGGTGGCCGGCGTAATGCGGAAGTGATCGACCAGGACTGCCGGGGTACAAACCTCGATCTGGACCTGGTCAATGTAAAATTTTTCACCGTTATTATCGGCGTCGATGGCGAATGCAATGCGGGTATTGTTGCTGATATAAGCCGAGATATCGGCGGTGAAGAGTTGGTAATTTGGGCCCTGGTCGTTGCTAAAGGTCTGGATCAGATTCCAGGTCAGGCCTCCATCGTTCGAGACATGAACCTCGACAGTATCGTCGGGTTCCCAACCGCCGGTCTCGCGATAGTAGAAAGTCAGCGTAGCATTCGCGTATCCGGACAGGTCAGCTTGCCGTTCGATGTATCGACCGCCGAGTACGGTAGCAACCTGGTTACCACCTTCGAGCCTCAAGGCACTGTTGTTGACACGAATTTTGCCGCCCCCCGCCGAGCCGTCATCGGCGACCTCGTTCCAGTTGGCCGTCCAGTTGAGGGTGCCATCCTGGTTGTTGTAGGCAGCATTGGAAAAATCATCGCGGAAAGTTTCGCAACCGGAGCCTGGCGGTCCGCCGTTACAGTTCGGATGGAAAGGCGTACAAACCCCGTTGACCACACTACTATTGTCGATATCGAGGCTGCCGGCCGTCGTAACGTCACCGTTGATAACGATATTCTGGCCGATATCAATATCGCCATTGGCGCTGAGATCGCCCGTGATTACGGCGCGCTTGCCGACATCGAGCTTGCCGCCCGCAGCAATATTACCGGTAATATTGGCGTCATCGCCGGTCTTGATATCACCGGAGGCGACAATGTCGCCGACAATGATGGCATCCTTGTCAATATCGATTTTCCCGGTCGAGGAGATATTGCCGTTAATATTCGCATCGTCACCGATACTAATGTCATCGATGGCGGTCACGTTACCGGTGATCACGACTCTTTTCTTGATATCGATCTTACCCCCGGAGTCGACGTTGCCGGAGATATTCGAGTCATCGCCGACGATAATATCATCGCGGGCCGTGATATCGCCGCTGGCGACGACATTCTTACCGAGTTCGACCTTGCCATTGGCATCGAGATTGGCATTTACCTGGGCCCCGTCATCCACCTTGATATCGCCACTGGCATCGACAACGAACAGAAATCCATTATTGTCTATTACGACATTCTTGCCGACATCGAAATCGCCGGTGATATTCAGGGTGACATCCGCGGTCAACGATACGCTGTCGTTGTTACCGAGACTAATATTGCTGCTACAGTTGTAAGCCGTTCCAGCGCCGGAACAACTCGAAAACGGACCACTACCAATGTCGGCTGGCAGGCTGTAGGCAGCAGCTATTGCAGCCCTCGGTATCAACAGCAACAGGCAGACAAAAAGCGTATGTGACAACGGGTGGAAGCGCGAGTTCAGCATATTCCCTGGGAACAATTGACGTCCTTGTTGAGTATAAGCCGGTGACCTTATAAATTCTGAGGAATCGAATGAAGAAGCGGCCTGAAACCGACGAAATACAGCCTATTATGGACAAAAGGACCGTCAAACTGGCTAATTACTCCGAAACTTGGTGAATTCGATCCCAAAACCTGAAAAAATGATCGCTTACAGCATCTAGGCAGTGAATGTAATCGACCAAGTTTTGACAAATATTATTCATATTAATCAAATAATTATTGAAATATCTTAAAGTAATGTCTGAAACTAAAGTCCAACATATCAGCGCACAAGAAGCCTTCGATTTAATGAAAAAGGAACCCAGCACCGCCTTCATCGACGTGCGTTCGGACATGGAGTACCTGTTCATCGGCCACCCGGCCGGCGCGGTCAACATCCCGTGGATCGACGAGCCGGACTTCGTCATCAATCCGGATTTCGAGCGTGAAGTGCGCAAACTGATTCTCGGCGGCGTGATCGCATCCTCGGCCCACGACAGCGTGCCGGTGGTGCTGATCTGCCGTAGCGGCAACCGCTCCGAAGAGGCCGGCAACCTGCTGATCGAGCACGGCTTCAAGCATGTTTACAATATCGTGCACGGCTTCGAAGGCGAACTCGATGACCAGCACCATCGCAGCACCATCGGCGGCTGGCGTTTCGACGGCCTGCCCTGGGAACAGTGCTAACCCCTATAACTACTGACTAGAACGTCATCCGGTTATAGGCGTCGAGCGCGGCGATCTTGTAGGCCTCGGCCAGCGTCGGATAGTTGAACACCGTTTGTACGAAGTAATCCAGCGTGCCGCCGAGCGAGATGACGGCCTGGCCGATATGCACCAGCTCGGTCGCGCCCTCGCCGATGATATGCACCCCGAGCAGTTTCTGGGTTTCGATCGAGAACAGCATCTTCAGCATGCCCTCGCGCAGGCCCATGATCTGCCCGCGCGCGGTTTCGCGAAAGCGCGCGATACCGACCTCGTAGGCGATATGACGCTGGTTGCATTCCTGCTCGGTCAGCCCGACCATGCTGATTTCAGGCACCGCGTAAATACCGTAGGGAAAGAGTTCCGGCTGGCTCGCGACATCCGAGCCAAAAGCGTGGCAGGCCGCATGCCGGCCCTGCTCCATCGAGGTCGAAGCCAGGCTGGGAAAACCGACGACATCGCCGGCGGCATAGATATGCGGCTTTATAGTTTGGTAATCCTCGTTGACCGGAATACGGCCGCGCTTGTCCGCCTCGATGCCAACCTTTTCCAGCGCCAGGTCGTCAGTCACGCCCTGGCGTCCCGCGGCAAACAAAACCGTATCGACGGCCATGCTCTTGCCGCTCTTGAACTTGACCACTACCTTGCCGTCGTCGAACTTGTTAATGGTGCTGATCTGATCTCCCAGCCGCACCTGGATATTGCAGTCACGCAGGTGATGGATCAATTCGTCGACGATTTCACGATCGACGAATCCGAGCAGGTAGTCCATGGTTTCGAGTACGGTGACCTCGATATCGAGTGCCTTGAATATCGTCGCATACTCGATGCCGATGACGCCGCCCCCGACCACCAGCAGTTTTTTCGGAATGCGCTTCAGATGGAGAATTTCATCGCTATCGATAATCGCCTCGCCGTCGAACGGCACGTTGTCAGGCCGGTGTGTACGCGTGCCGACGCAGATGACGAAGTAATCGGCGGTGAACTGGTTGATGAGGCCATCGTGCTGTTCGACGCTGATCGAATGCTCGTCGATGAAACGCGCGTGTCCGTACTCGATTTCGACGCCGTTGCGCATCAACTGGTGCTGGATGATTTCGATTTCGTGCCCGAGCGTAGAGGTCAAACGCTGCTTGAGATCATCCGCGGTAATATTATCCTTGACCTTGTAGCTGCGGCCATAGATGCCGCGTTGGCGCCAGCCGGAGAGGAACAATACAGTTTCGCGCAGAGTCTTGCTGGGGATGGTGCCGGTATGAACCGTAACGCCGCCGACGATTTCATTCTTCTCGACCAGCAGCACGCTTTTCCCGATCTTGGCGGCCTGAATCGCGGCGCGTTTGCCGGCAGGGCCGCTGCCCATAACGATCAAGTCATAATGTACATGCACGCCGATCCCCCCGTTTTTCGGCAATATAGCTAATTGTTAGACTCAAGTCGCCGAATTTCCTGCCATATGCCGCCCACGCTGCGTCCCAGCGGCGAGGTATCCCTGAGTACCCTGGGCAAACCCTCGATGGCATTAATTGCGGATTGCCGCGTGGTGAATTCGCCGTACATCACGCTGTAGACCTCGCGCTTGCCGGTAAGGGCCTTGAAGACGTGCAGCCGTTCGGGATCGACCCCGCGCTGTGCCAGGTTGGCAACGTAGGCATAGTAATTATCGGGATCGAAACCGTCGTAACTGAGCAGCAGAATCTGGATCGTACCCACGCTATTCTCCTGTTTCCCGATCCATTCCAGCGATTGCTGCAGCTCGAGGTCGAAGCGCTGCTGGTTGTTGACGGGTACCGGCGCGGGCTCGTCGGCTACGGTAGCTTGCGACGGCGCCTCGACGATTACGGCTTCGCTATCCGAGGCGGTTCCGGGTTCGCCCGCCAACAGGGTCTCCGACTGCTGCCCAGCGCTCGCCTCCGGCTGCTCCGCACCTGCCACTTCGGTTGGCGCTGCGTCATCATCCATCTCCTGTGCCGCGGTGTCGCTGTCAACGGCTGCAGCTGGCACCTCGACTGATTCCTGCTCGTTCGTGGCTGGCGTCGCGTCGGGTTCCGGCTCGACCGCGGTCGTGGTTGTCGCAGCGGATTCCGGTTCGGCCTCGGGCTCGGTTGCCATCGCCGTAGCGGGTTCATCCATATTGTCCACGATTTCAGCCGCTTGTGATTCGGCTCCGTCCTCGATCTTGTCTTCCGCCGGGGCCGCTACTTCTGGCTCTGCGACAACCTCCGCTTGCGCCACGGGCTCCGGTTCGTCCGCGGGCTGCTGCGTGGTAGCGTCGGTTCCAGAGCTGAAAACGATGGCGGGCGGAGGCTGGGTCATCCGGGGTTGAAAAAAGAAGTACCAGCCAATGCCCACGGCCAGCACGAACAGGAAGAGTGCCGCGAAGATTACCCGGCTGCCCTGTCGAACCGACTCGGTCTGCTCCACCGGGGCTGCCGACTGTATCTGGTCGCCGTCACGCTCGACAATTTCGATCACGCCACCCACGTTCCCCTTCGCGGCAGCAATCTGTTTGCGCAGCGGCGACGGAATCGACAGCTTGCCGACCGGATTATCCGGAAACAGGTAGAACCCCAGAAAAGACTGGACTTCATCCTCGCTGAACGGCATTTGCTGAAAACTCTCCACCCTCACCTGGTACTGTTGCGAGAGTTGGCGCAGCTCGTTGAAGCCCTCGATGTTGCTGGCGATGATCAGGTTGAGCTGCTTGTCGAGACCGTCGGTAGACCAGCTCAGAAACAGCTGGTGCCGGGTCTTCTTAAGCGCTGCTTCGAAGTGATCGGCGATGATGATGTCGCCGTTACCCGCCGCCGCAAACAGTGCCTCGACCTCGGTGCTGCGGTCCATGCGGGTTTCGTCTCCCTGGTCACCGGAATCGAGGTCGAGCCAGAAAATCGCACGCTCGGCCAATCGCGTATGGCCCAGTTCCTCCAGCAGACGCGTCTTGCCAACTCCGTCTTCGCCATAGAGCAGGAACAGCGAAGAACCCTCCTTGAGTTCACGCGCGAAGTCTTCCATCAGGTTCGCAGTTTGACGGGTTAGAAAGAAAGGCTTGCTCACAGTTTGATTGTAGTATTTCTTAAAGCAATTTGGTTGCTGTCGTTTATACTTGTTAGCGAGTAACGATTCAAATTTAAATTTCCACAAGCGGAGCATCGATTGCCCCAACAAAGCTATACCTATGAAGATCTGCTCGCGATCCAGAGCATTATTCGCGAGGCCGCAAGCCACAGCCTGGCCGTCTACTACACCTGCTCCAACGCCGACTTCAAGTCCGACGGCTCGATCGTGACCGAGGCCGACCTGGCCATGCAGCAGGCACTGACCGTGGCGCTTGCCGAGCGTTACCCAGAGGTGCGCATGCTCGGCGAAGAAGACAGCGAGGAGGAGCAAAACCGGGTAATACAGAGCGACCAGGATTTCTGGTGCCTGGACCCGGTCGACGGCACCACCAACTTTCATGCCACGATGCCGCTGTTTTCGGTCTCACTGGGACTGGTCAGCGCCGGTGAAATAGTGCTCGGTATCGTCTACGACCCCAATCGGGACGAATTTTTCGGTGCCATTCGACAACAGGGATTCTGGATTAATGGCGACAGTGTCAAGCGTCCGCGACAACCCGAAAAGCTCGGCCGCTGCATCGCGTTCATCGATTTCAAGCGCCTCGACGACGCCATGAGCACCAGCCTGGTGCTGGATACGCCCTACAAATCGCAGCGCAATATCGGTACCTGCGCGCTGGAATGGGCCTGGCTGGCCGCCGGCCGGGCCAATCTCCTGCTGCACGGAAGCGAAAGCATCTGGGACTACGCCGCCGGGGTATTGCTGAACCAGGAAGCCGGTGGTTTGAGCGCAACCTTCGACGCCGAGCCCGTCTTCAAGCAAACCCTGCAGTCGCGCTCGGTGATCGCGGCCAGCACCCCGGAACTGTTCGATCAATGGACGACGCGGGTACGCTCCACCACCTGATTCCCGGCAAAACCGCTGGTCGCATTCTGATCCTGTTGCTGGCACTGGTTGCAACCGCGGTCCAGGCCGAACCGCTGCGCGTGCTGACCCAGAACATGAACCGCTTTTTCGACGATGTCGACAACGGCAACAAGGAGAAAGTGCTTTCCCGCAAACGCTTCAGGCAACGGGTCGACGCCGCGGCCAGGAAGTTTGGCGATCATTTCGAATTGCCGCATGTCATCGCGCTGCAGGAAGTAGAGAACCTGAACGTGCTGACGCAAATCGCCGCCGAGATTCGCGACCGCTACGATGCACGCTACCGGCCGGTACTGATCCCCGGACAGGACCCCTCCGGAATCAATCTCGGCTACCTGCTGCGCCACGGCGTGGAAATTCGCAAGGTCGATCAACTGTTCGCCAAAAGAACTTACGGTGATGACGGCCATTCGCTGTTTTCGCGGCCGCCGCTGTACCTGGAAGCCTGCTACCTCGAGCGCTGCCTGAGCCTGTTGAACCTGCACCTGCGCTCGATGCGTGGCATCGATAGCGACAGCGACGGCAAACGGGTGCGGCGAAAACGGCTGGCACAGGCCGAAACCATTGCAGGCTGGAGTAATCGGCTGCAGCAATCCAGCCCGCCGGTGTCGCTACTGATCCTGGGTGATCTTAACGCACTGACGCCGAGCGACGAACACGTTGACGTCGCCGGCATTATCCGCGGCAACCCGGACAATACGAAGGTTCGACTCAAGGGGCGCGACCTGGTGCAACCGGACCTGGTAGACCTCACCCGGATGATTGCACCGAAAAAGCGATACTCGTTCATTTTTCGGCGCAGGAAACAGCAACTCGACTACATGCTGGTCAACCAGGCTTTCGCCGCCGACGTCGAGCTCATCGCTTTCAGCCCCATCGACCGCCGCTTTTCCGATCACGCCGGGCTGCTTGCCTGGTTCAGCTGGTAGCCGCACTCACTGCAGCGTGTGCGCTTCGCCGAGGTACTCGCGTGACTGCATTTCGATCAGGCGACTCACCGTGCGCTCGAACTCGAACGCCAGCCGGCTGCCGGTATAGAGTTCATCCGGCGCTACCGCGGCGCTGCAAATCAGCTTGACGCGATGATCGTAGAGCACATCGACCAGCAGTACGAAGCGGCGTGCGACATCGTCGTCCTCCCGGCTCATCTGCCGGATATCGGTCAGGATCAGCGTATTGAAGAAACGCGCCAGCTCGAGATAATCGTTCTGGCTGCGGCTGGTTGCGCAAAGTTCGTCAAAATTGAACCAGACCGTGTCCTCGGCGCAATAGCGGTGTTGCAATAACCGGCCGTTTATTTCCAGTTCGCGCTGTTCGGACTGCAATGGAACGACATGCTGACCCAGGTAGTCACGTATCGCTTCCTCGGTAGCGGAGGTATGCGGTACCGTGTAGAGCTCGGTTTGCTGCAGAAAGCGTAGGCGGTAATCCTGCTCACCGTCGAGATTCACTACCTCGCAATGTTGCGCAATCAGATCGATTGCCGGTAAAAAGCGCGCGCGTTGCAGTCCGTCCCGATAAAGGTCCTGCGGTGCCGCGTTCGAGGTCGTCACCAGCACGACACCCTGTGCAAACAGCGCCCGCAGCAACCCCGCCATGATCATGGCGTCGCCGATATCGATGATCACGAATTCGTCGAGGCAAAGCACCCTGACCTGCCGCGCCAGGTCCATGGCCACCAGGCTTAAGGGCTCGGCACTATTACGGTGTTGCTTCAGATCCTGGTGTACCCGGTTCATGAAACTATGAAAGTGCGTGCGCTGCCGCGGGATATGGTCAGGCAGTGACTGGTAAAACAGGTCCATTAACAGGGTTTTGCCGCGCCCCACTCCGCCCCAGAAATAGACACCATCGACTGACGGCCACTGGTCGCGTCGCGAAAACAGGCCCTGCCACCAGCCGCTCGGGCGTGCCTCGACGACACGTGAATAAAGATCGTCGAGGCGCGTTAGCGCTTGCTGTTGCCTCTCGTCGGCAACGAATCCGGGCTGTTGTATCAGCGCCTGGTATTTTTCGGAGGGCTTCATGAAGGAATCAATCTATCGTCGCGGCCCGCAACCCGAAAGCTGACGCAATGCGATCTTTCGGCAACCTTGAGATGAAATATATATGTTTTTCAGTATCTTATCGTGCATTTTTAAAGTTTTTTACTAATATAGTTACTAACTAGGCTGAGCATATTGAATTTAGTGTCAATAAAGATATACTTTTTTTGTTGAAAAGTGCGTTAATCAACTGAATTCGATGGGCTTACGTACCATCCAGCTCGAGAACCCAGGTTTCATAAATAAGATCCGGTATCAATGGCAGTCGACAACAGAGTAATCAACCCTGCCCTGGCGCAACAGTTATTTCGCAAAAGCGAAATGCTCAAGCGCAAGCGCGCCGGTGAGCCTGCGGCTATCGAGTCTTTTCCACGGGTGGTCAAAACGATTACCGGCCTGTGGCGTTATTCCGAGGGTAAAAAATACCTCGAGGAATTGATCCTGGTCGAAGGTGGCAAACGCCGCGCCGGATTCCCGGTCGAGGCACAGGACGAATTGATGTTCCTGTATCAGCTATTGCTCGACCAGCATCGCATCCTTAGCCTGCGTGGCCAGAAGATTACCGCCAATCGCCCGCCCGGAACCAAGTTCACGATGGGCCCCAAGACCTGAGCACGCTCCATCGTTCCCCTCCAAAGCACATCCACAAATCACCACCGTCATTCCCGCATAACCGTCATTCCCGCATAAGCGTCATTCCCGCGAAAGCGGGAATCTTATAGTCACTACCGAGTAAGAGTCGTTCCCGCGAAAGAGTCGTTCCCGCAATAGCGTCATTCCCGCGAAAGCGAAAATCCTATAAACGTCATTCCCGCGAAAGCGGGAATCTTGCAAACACTGTTCAATTTCCCGATTACGCATAACAACAGCTAGAGATCCGGCCCCGCACGCCACTCCTTGAGCTTGATAGCGCCGCGCGCGCCCAGCGACATAAAAGGTTCCGGGAACAGGCGCCTGGGCCTGACCTGCGCCTCGAAATCCGGGATCAGGCTGTCCGCGTCGACGCCGCTTGCCATTTCGGCGGCAACGATGCCGGCGATCGTGCCGCGCGTGGTGCCGAGGCCATTCTGGCAACAGGCACTGAACAACCCTTGCTCGAGTTCTCCCAGTGCCCACACGTCGTTGCGGCTCAGGCACAGACGCCCGGACCAGCAATACTCCATCTCCACGTGCGCGAGCATGGGAAAACGCGCATCGAAGGTGCGCCGATGATCGCGTGCGATTTGCCGCAGGCGATCCGGCGGCAAACTGAGCGCCGCCTCGTAGGTACAGCGATTACGGATCACCAGCCGCGGGCCGCCGCTGCCGTCGATCCGGCGCAGCGTCGAGCCGATCGGATCCGAGGGCGTAAAGCCCCAGCTCGCGACGCCGCCGAGCGTGTCGACCTCGGCAGCGGTCAATTGGCGCGTCATCGACGCATACAGGTTGATATGCATCAACCGCCGCCGGTAAAAACCGAAGGTCTCGATCAGCCCGTTGACCGCGAGCAAAACCCGTTGCGCGGACACCGACCCGGTCGCGCTACTCGCCAGCCAGCGCTCACCCTGGCGCGACAGCGCCTGCACCGGTGAATGCTCATATAAACGGCAGCCCGCGCGCGTCACCAGGGCATCGGCGAGTGATCGTATGTACAGTGCCGGCTGGATTACCGCGGTACCCGGCGTGCGCAAACCGCCGAGATAGTAATCGCTGCCGCAAACGTCCCGCATCGCCTGCGCATCGAGCATTTCGTAAGGTTCACCCAGCGCATCCAGGTGAGCCGCGTAGTCTTCGTTGTGCTGCTGCCCCGGCCTGCCGGCCGCGGCGTTGATCTTGCCGCAGGGATCGAAGCTTTCTTCCGCGAATCCGTATTCGCGCACCGCGTCCGCTGCAAACGCGATAGCGGCACGGTTCATCCTGATATTACGCAAGTCTTGCGAGCTGTCGCCCTGGTAGCTGCCGCTGGCGAGCGCGTGCGGTAAATCGATCATGAAACCGGAATTGCGCCCCGCGGGCCCCGCGGCCACCGCTTGTGCTTCGAGGATGACGATACTCGCGCCGGGTTCGAGCTGGCGCAGGCGGCGGGCGGCGGACAGCCCGGCGAAACCGGCACCGATCACCAGGTAATCGCACTCGATATCGGCATCCAGCGCGGCCCGCGCCGGTCGTGGCGACAGGATCGCGTTCCAGCCGCTTGCGCCGAGGTCGGCCGGTTTCAGATCAACCCGCGACATCGCGCTCAGTCGACCGGATCTTCCGCATTGCGATCACTGAGGTCGATCCAGATGGTCTTGAGCTCGGTGTATTGATCGTGTGCATGCAGCGAATTGTCCCGGCCGCCAAATCCCGACTGCTTGTAACCGCCGAACGGGGTCGTGATATCGCCTTCACCATAGCAGTTGATGGTAACCGTCCCGGCCTTGATCTCCCGCGCGGCGCGCAGCGCCTGTTTGCCGTTAGCGCTGAACAGGCTCGCGGCGAGCCCGTAATCGGTATCGTTGGCGATGGCGATCGCCTCGTCGGTGGAACGCACCGTGATGACCGCCAACACGGGACCGAACACTTCTTCCTGCGCCAGCCTGTCGCCAGGCTTGACCGCATCGATGATGGTCGGCAACACGTAACGCCCCTGCTCGGTCTTGCCGCCGACGATCGCCTTGCCCTTTTTCAGGTATCCCGAAACCTTCTTGAAATGCTCCTTGTCGACCAGCGCGCCCAGGTGATGGCGCGGATCGAGCGGGTCACCGGTCTTCCAGTTCCGCGTGCGCGCGACGATGCGCTTCATCAACTGGTCCTTGACCTTTTCGTGCACGATCAGGCGTGAGCTCGCCGAACAGTTTTCACCCATGTTCCAGAAGGCGCCGTTGACCACATGCTCGGCGACGAGGTCCAGGTCCTCGGCGTCCTCGAGCACGACCGCGGGATTCTTGCCACCGCACTCGAGCACGATTTTCTTGAGGTTGGACTCGGCCGAGTACTGCAGGAAACGGCGCCCGGTTTCGGTCGAGCCGGTAAACGAAACCATGTCGACACCGGGATGACGTCCCAGCGGTTCGCCAACATCCGGGCCCATCCCCGGAACCACGTTGAGCACGCCCCGCGGCAGGCCCGCCTCGCAGGCAAGCTCGGCGATGCGTAACGCGGTCAGGCTGGTTTGTTCGGCCGGTTTCAGCACGACCGAGTTACCGGCCGCCAGCGCCGGCGCGATCTTCCACGCCATCATCAGCATCGGAAAGTTCCACGGCAGCACGCAGCCGACCACGCCGACCGGTTCGCGCACCACCATCGCCATCGCGTCTTCGCCGACCGGTGCCGACTGGTCATAAATCTTGTCGACCGCCTCGGCGTGCCAGATCAGGCAATGAATGGTTTCCGGCAGATCGATGGTTTCACAATCGCGTACCGGCTTGCCGGAATCGATGCTTTCCATGACCGCGAGCTCGTGGCTATTGCGTTTCATCAGCTTGGCGAGCCTGATCAGGATATCCTTGCGCTCACCGGGATGAAGCCTGCTCCAGCGGCCGTCGTCGAAGGCCTCGCGCGCCTTCTTGACGGCGAAATCGACGTCCTTCGCATCGCAGGCCGCGATCGTTGCCAGGGGCTTGCCACTGGCGGGGTTGATCGAAGCAAAAGTCTTCTTTGATTTTGCCGCCTGGAACTTGCCGTCGATAAAGGCGTTAACGGGCAGGTTCAGGTCCTGTGCAATCGCCTGGTATTCGGCGTGGGTGAGTAACTCGGTCATCAGCCTTTACCCTCTTTGATTTCTGCAAATGTTGTATTCATAACGCGGATCACCTGTTCGAGTGAGCGCTTGTCGTCTTTGTTGAGTGGTTGCAGCGGTCGGCGTGGAGGTCCTGACGGCAGGTTACGACCGCTCATACCGTGTTTGACGCACTGGATGAACTTGCCGCCCTGCTCCAGCACCCGCATCAGCGGCATCATCGCCGACATGATCCTGCGGCCCTTGTCGAAATCACCCTCGACCGCGCAGGCCTGGTACATCGCGACATGGATCTCGGGCGCGAAGTTCGAGCCCGCGCAAACCCAGGAGCGTGCACCCCAGGCGAAGAATTCCAGCGCCTGGTCATCCATGCCGCAGGACAGCTGAATATGCGGATAATCGCGCGCCAGTAAGTGCACGCGATTGGGGTCACCCGAGCTTTCCTTGATGGCGCAGAAATTGGGCGAGCGGCCGACGCGGTCGAGATATTCCTCGCCCATGTGCGACCCCATGCGATCCGGGTAGTTGTAAAGAATGATCGGCAGGTTCGCGACGCGGTCGATGGCGAGCGCGTGCAGCGCGTTTTCGCGTTCGGTGGGTAGCGAGTAAGGCGGCGTTGCGACCAGTAACGCGTCCGCGCCGACCTCGCCCGCGGCTTTGGCGTACTCGATCGACTCCTCGGTGCGCAGCGCGCCGGTGCCGACGATAAAGCTGGTGCGTCCCTTGATCCGCTGCTGGATAAATTTCATCAACTCGAAGCGCTCTTCCATCGTCTGTGCATAGTACTCGCCGGTGGTGCCGGCCGTTATGATGCCGTGCACCCCGGCCTCGACCAGAAAATCGACGACCTCGCCGAGGCGCTCGTAGTCGATGCTGTAATCGTCCCGGTACGGCGTAATGACCGGGGTGTATATACCTTCAAATTTCATCGCTTGAATCCTGCTTTATGAATTCACCGCCGCCATCTCGAAGGCGAGCGGATCGGGTTTGACGAAGTATTCGATCAAGTCACGCGACAGTTCCCAGTGTTCGACGATCAAATCGACCACCGCCTGGCTGTCACCAGCCTCGATAGTCGCAATCATCTGGTCGTGATGCTCGAGCGCGCTGTACATGCGGGCCGCCATTTGCTGGTCGCGAGGTCGGTAAAAAGTCTGGCTGATACGGGCATGATCGATCAATAAACGGTCGTAACTGGGTTTCAGGTAAGGGTTATCCGCCATCTCGCCCATCAGTGCGTGAAAGCACTGGTTCCAGTAGACCAT
>CAMYON010000067.1 GCA_947260025.1 uncultured Gammaproteobacteria bacterium | reverse complement strand
AACGTTGGACACGAATGACTACAAGCAGGTCCTGCTGGATATGAAACAGGACATCACCAATCGCATCAATGCGATTGATCGGGATATCAGGCATGAAGGCATGACGGCCGACTGGAGCGAGCAGGCGAGCGAGCGGGAGAACGACGAAGTCCTCGAATCGCTGGGCAACAGCTCGGAGCTGGAGTTGCTCAAGGTCAATTACGCCCTGAAAAGAATCGAAGACGGCAGCTATTTCCAGTGCGACGAGTGCGGCGCCGACATCCCGCCCGCAAGGCTGGAGCTGTTGCCATTCACGGCCCACTGCGTGGACTGCGCGGAAAAAATTGAAGGATAGACGGATTAACCCATGTTGACTGACAAACACGATCTGGTACACGAATTACCCGAACATCGGGACGCCATCCATAACCTGAAGATGAATAATCAGCATTTCGCCCGGCTATTCGATGAGTACCACGAAATCGATCACGAAATCCATCGGATCGAAACCGGCGTCGAAAACACTTCCGACGACTATCTCGAAGAGCGCAAGAAGATCAGGCTAAACCTCAAGGACCAGTTGTTCCAGATGATAAAAAACGCCTGATTAATCGGTGAACTACGGTTGATACCGCGGTTACAAATCCCGTAGTCAAAATCAGCTTGACCGGGACATACGTTGTCGCTTCCCGGCGCCATTTCCAAAATTGACCCTGTTTTTTGCAACCATTCTATACTCGTCATAATCAATGGGTTATCTTGTCGCTGATTAACGCCGGATTCGCCGATAAAAAGAGTGAATAATAAGTGAACTTTAGTCGCCTGCTGATCTCGCTTGTTGCCGTCAGCGTTATTTCTATCTGCTGGCCGCTCCAGTTGCTCGCAAATGCCTACACATTCGGCGTTCTGCCTTATGTTTCTGCTACTCGGCTGGAGCCGATTTACGCGCCGGTAAGCCTGGAGATGAGTGCGACACTGGGTACAACCGTTAATTTTCGCACCGCCACCGAAGACCGTCAGTTTTTTCAGCGACTTAAACAACAATCCTACGACTTTGCCCTGGTGCAACCGTTCTGGTATCCGCCCGCGGTGGACCAGTTCAATTATGTTCCGCTGGTCAGGTTTTCAGAACCGCTGACCGCGGTGGTCATGGTTCTGGCCGACAGCAAGGCCACCTCGATCGACGACCTGCTCGGCGCGACCGTGGCCACTCCGCCCGAGTTGACGCCAATAACACACATGATCCGCCGCGATCTAAAGCAGCGCGGTATTGAACCAGGTAAAGACATCGAGTTGAAGGCGTCCAGGGCGATCGATTCCTGCATGCAGCAGGTCATCATCGGTGCAGCGAGCGCTTGTGTCGGACCGCATTTCGCGCACCGCATGCTCGAAACCAAGCTGAATATCAAGTTGCGCACGATACTTGAAACCGTCGGTATACCCAATTTTGCGCTCCTGGCGCATTCCCGGGTCCCGCCCGAAGACCGGCGCAAAATAACGGATATGCTGCTGTCCTGGGGAAACAGCGATAACAGCAAGTTTACAAACCTGCTCAACCGAATGAACACCCGTCGTTTTATTCCGGTAACCGATACCGACTACGATGTGGTGCGCTTTTTTCTGCGCGACATAACCAACAAGTAATCGATCAGGCCTTGCGAATCTCCCTGAAATTTCGGATAGCGCTCATCATCTTCGTGCTCGAAGCAATAATGATGGGCGTGGTGTTGTGGCAAACTCTTGGCTACTCCGAGGAGGCCATTCGCGGCCAGTTCGACAGTAATGACCAGGCGATCCTGGATATTCTAAGCGACATTAGCCGCGTCGCGCTGCTGACCGAGGACTACGCGGATTTGCAGCCCTACCTGGAGAATCTGAACGTCACTACCCGTATCGAACAGGCAATGCTGATCGATTCCCAGGGCGTAGTGGTTGCGAGCTCTGAGCAAAGCGATGTGGGCCAGCCGCCCTCTCACCTGCACATGGAAGCTTTAAAGCATGCGCCGGATTCGATCGAGCATTTCTGGCGTAAGAAAGAGATCAGAAACAGCGCCGGCCTGCTCGGTGTGCTTGCGATCGAGATTTCAAACGAAGCCCTGAGCGAAGCGATTGCTGAATCCCGTAACCTGGGAATCGTCCTGGCTATCACCGGCATGATCATTATCGCGGTGGTTGGGCTGGTCGCCGGAATACTGCTAACCCGAAGACTCGCGGCCGTTACCGCTACGGCGAACCGTTTTGCTCATGGTGATCTGGCGGCGCGAACCGAAACGAGTGGCCAGGACGAAATCGCCGAACTGGGAATGACTTTCGACAGGATGGCAGGAAATCTGCAGGCCGCACGCAACGAGGGCGAAACCCTGATCCAGCAGCTTTCCGCCAAGAACGCTCAGCTGGAGCGTTTTACCTACACCGTGTCACACGATCTGAAAACACCCCTGGTCACGGTAAGGGGATATGTTGGCATGTTGGAAAAGGATCTTGCCGCTGGAAACACGGATGGCGTTAATAAAGACCTGGAACACATTATGTCCGCAACCGCCACCATGGCGCATTTACTCGAGGATTTGCTCGAGCTCTCGAAAATAGGCCACGTCATCAATGACCCGAAGCCAGTCAATCTTGGTGAGGTATTTGAAGCTGCCGCCAGCGATTTGCAGATTGTGATCGATGAGCAGGCCGCGCAGCTGGAAATTCAAAGCGATATGCCGACGGTCATGGCCGACAGGCCGCGCTTGCTGGAGGTTGCCCAAAATTTGCTGCAGAACGCGTTGAAGTTTACGGCTCCAGATAAACCCGCGAGGATCAAGGTATCTGCACAGCAACAAGCTGACGGTATTACCTGCTGTGTCGAAGACAATGGTATTGGAGTAAAACCCGAATACCATGACCAGATTTTCGGATTATTCAATCGACTCGATCAATCGATCGAGGGCACCGGTGTGGGCCTGTCACTGGTCAAGAGCATTATCGAGGCGCACCAGGGCACGATTGCGCTTGAATCTAACGGTGACGGAACGGGCGCCAGGTTTTGTTTCACTCTGCCGGCAGCTGCCGACCGTGGAACGGAGACCTCTCCCTCCCGGCAATAGCAACCGCAGTTTTACGGCTAAAGGCTGGCCTCCGAGGCCTCGATAAAAACTGCGATCACGCAGCCGTTTTCCGTGTGCGAGCAATGCTGCGTACCGTCTTTCATCAACACCAGGTCGCCCTCGCGGTAGACCGTGCCATCATTGTCAGTGATATCGCCGCTGATGATGAAAAACTCTTCGTTGCCGCGATGCTCGTGCGGGATCGTGGTGTAGCCGGGTTCCATCTTGTAGATATGAAAACCGGTGCCCAGGCGCTTACTGCGATCGAGTTGCAGGACCAGCCCGTCCTCCTGGCCACGGTCGTTGACAAAGGGTTCGAACTCGGCCTCGTTGATATTGACGACAATACGCTCGCCTTCGGCTACCGGTTTCATTTCCATCTCGATCTCCTTTAATCGTTTTTCAGTTGGGTAATTTCACGGCGGAATGGTAACGCATCGCCGATGTCCGGGGTATCCAGTTCACGCGCGTAGCGATGACCGGCATAGGTCGCCCAGGCAATCGGCGCCGGGGACTCGGCGTCGCCGATCAGCCTGACCGACTTGATGCCGTTCGCTTGCCATTCGTTTTCGCGCGCGCTGAGTTCCCGCCACAGTTTGTCGTTTCCGGTTCTCGAAGCCACCATCATGACCGCATCGCATGAGATCGCATCTTCCTGCCCGGAAAAGCTGCAGGCGCTGACAACTTGACCCTGCTCGATCCGGGTGAGCGCGCGATTGAGCACGATTGTTACGCCCAGTTCGGCCAGCCGGGCATGTATCGCCCCCTGTTCGAGCGTATTGTTGCTCCATTCCGAAACCCTTGCTGCCGGCGTCAGTAGCGTGACCTCGGCGCCGCTTTCGGCCAGCAGTTCGGCCACGACCCCGCCCATGTAATAGTGGTCGTCATCGAACACAACCACCCTGCCCGCGGGAATCTTGCCATCCATAAGGTCATCCGGCGTATGCACCGGTAACGAGTCATCGTTCGGCGGCGGCACCACGTGGACTCTCGAAACGCCGTCCGCGCGCCAGCGGGAGCCCGTTGCCAGCACCACGTGTTCGAAGCCAAATTCGAGGACATCGTCGGCGCCGAGTTTATTGTCGAGATAGATATCCACGTTCGGCATCTGGCTCAACTGGTACTCGCGGTAATCCGCGACGCGTCCCCAGGCGGAAAGACCCGGGAGCTTGCGTTCGCGCGCGACGCGCCCACCGAGCTCGGTGCCCGCCTCGGCCAGCACCACCTGGTAGCCGCGCATACCGAGTGCGCGCGCCGCTTCGAGCCCGGCTGGCCCCGCGCCGACTACCAGTACGGTTTCGCTGTCGCCTTTCGCCTCGATTTTTTCCGGGTGCCAGCCCTTGCGCCATTCCTCCATGAAGGTCGGGTTTTGCGTGCAGCGCGATATCGACATGGTCATATCGCCGCTGATACATATGTTGCAGCCGATACACTCGCGGATATCCTCGATCCGACCCTCGTCGATCTTGCGCGGAATGAACGGGTCGGCAATCGACGGCCGCGCGCAGCCGATAAAATCCAGAATCCCGGACTTGACCTGCCTGGCCATCACGTCGGGCGAGGTAAAGCGACCAACCCCGACCACGGGTTTCGGTGTCAACGCCTTGATGCCCTCGACCAGCGATTGCTGCGCGGCCTCTTCCTTGAAACGCGATGGTCCCGAACAGTCCGCCCAGGTGCCGTGCGCCAGATCCCACAGATCCGGCAGTTCTGCATGCATCTCGATCAGGTCGCGCACTTCGCTGTTACCGAACCCGAGGTCACCGATGGTTTCGTCCAGCGACAGGCGCAGGCTGATACCACAGGAATCGCCGACTTCGTCCCTGCATTCCTCGATCAATTCACGCATCAGGCGTGCGCGATTTTCGAGACTGCCGCCATACTCGTCGTTGCGCTGGTTGGTTGCGCGCGACAGGAAATGCTGGATCACGCCATGCCCGTGCGCGGCGTAGAGGCAGATCAGGTCGATACCCGCGGTCTGCGCACGCCGGCAGGCATTACGGTGCCAGCGATACAGGTCACGAATGTCCTTCTTCGTCATCGCTCGCGCGCTAACCGGATCAGAGGTGTAGGATCGAATAGGCATCGCCGACGGCGCCAGCGGGATTTCCCGGGTGTAGAGATTGGGCCCATTGACCCCGGCATAGGTCAGCTCGGTGCCCGCAAGCGCGCCGTGTTCATGGATCGCATCGGCCATCTTCGCCATGATCGGGATGTCCTCGTCGTCCCACAGGCGCAGTTCGATATAGGGCGAGATTTCCGAGCTGTGATGCATCTCGGTCTGCTCGGTAAACAATACACCCCAGCCACCCTCCGCCTTGACCCGGCGCATCTCCGCGGCCGCGGACGGGTCGCGGTAACCGCCGCCGTTACAATGCGGTACCTGGAAAAAACGGTTTTTTGCGGTTACCGGCCCAATTTGCACCGGCTCGAATAGAATATCGTAGCGTGGATCTCTGCTCATGATTCCCCCGGAGGTGTTAACGTTTCGCCATTCCTGGTATTTTCTCGGTGCTGATCTGTTGGCGGCAGAACTGGCTGAAACTGTCGACGACAATGGTTTTTTTAATCGTCGCCAGGGTCGCAATACCGAGCGTCAGGCCCGGGTTGAACCCCGACAATGGAACATACTTCAAATCACTGCCGTCGAGCGCTTTTTGATTGATCGGACGCACGTTGCCGAGACTGTAGCCGTAACCCCTGGCAACCAGGCTGCGCTGCACCTCGATATGCCGCGTGCGCGCGTAGATCCTGGGTTTAAGATTTTGACTATCGAACAGCGACATGAAATAGGTATTGCTTAACGGCAGGTCGAGAAAAATGAACCTTTCCTCGGCTACATCGCTAAGTGGAATCGATTTCCTGCCGGCAAATCGATGATCGGCAGCCAGCAAAACGTAAGGCTTGAGCTCGGCCAGCGGGGTGAAGGCGATATCGCTGTCCAGCTGCAGGTTATAGGTTAGCGCCAGGTCGATAGCACCCTTCTTGAGATTGCTCAACAGTTCTGCCTGGTTACCCTCGCTGACGTTAACCTCGACACCGTCGTGTGACTGCATGAACCCGTGGCACAGCTCGGGAGTCACGATCGGCGCCAGGGGGATGAAGCAGCCGACGTTGATCGACCCGAAGATCTGGTCAGAAAGCTTGCCGGCGAAGCTTTTCAGTTCCTCGGCGTCACGCAACAGCGCCTTGGCACGATCCATGATCTGGCCGCCTCCCGTGGTCAGACTCATGCCCTGGGCGTGATGCCGGATGAACAACTGGATCTGGAAAACATCCTCGAGATGCGCAATCGCGTTCGAGATAGACGGTTGCGATACGTGTATATTCTCCGCCGCGCGCAGGATGCTGCCGGCTTCCCCGGCAGCTACGAAATACGCAAGTTGTTTCAGGGTGAATTGCACCGCAGGCCGCTTCAGTCTTCGGGAATCACGGCAATAACATCGATTTCCATCAACCATTCGGGCTGCCCCAGGCCGGCTACCACGATCCCGGTGGAGATCGGAAACACGCCCTTGAGCCACTTGCCGACCTCCTGGTACACGGGTTCCCGGTAACGCGGATCGGTGATGTAAGTCGTTGTCTTTACGATATGACTGAGGTCGCTACCCGCCTCCTCCAGCAGTTGCTTGACGTTCTTCATCGCCTGCTCGGCCTGGGCCCGGGGGTCCCCGAGACCTATCAGCTTACCATCGAAGTCGGTGCCGATCTGACCGCGCACATAAACGGTATTACCGGCCACCACCGCCTGGCAAAGGTCGTTATCGAGGGTCTGGTTGGGGTAAGTGTCGCGGGTGTTGAACATCCGGATACGCTTGTGGGTAGGCATATCAGGCACCCTGCGGTCTGGGTGCGGCCGCCGTGGCGCCGATAAAACCACCATCACCGGTCAGGTCGCTGATTTTCCGGGCGACCCGACCACCAATGTAAGCTTCGTTTGCGTTACGCATTGAAGCGCGACAATCTTGTCCGGTTCTGATCATAGATTTGGTCCATTTATCGTGGATAAGATGGCTCGATTCTGTCGCCTAATCTGGCTCATGTAAAATATTATTTTTCACCAGATTGATTCAAAAATATTGAAACAGGCGCCGGTTTCACGGGCTCGACAGCCAATTCGAGTTCGATCACCACCACCGACGCCAAACATCGCCGCTGATATCGGCTCCGCTCGTGTTATCCTCAGCCAGCCTGGCGAACATAGCGATAATCCGCAGGTTGCGGATTCCACCAGTCGCCGTGCACGATTTTTCTCCGACGGGAGCCAGTAGAGGACAAATTGAATGACTTTATCAATTGCCGCCTGGGATGAAACGACCGGCCAGCTGGGAGCCGCTATTTCGTCGTCCAGCATCAGCGTCAGCAGCCGTTGCCTGCACTGGAGACCCGGGGTTGGAATCGCGCTGAGCCAGAACATCACGGACCCGCGCCTCGGGCCGCGCATGCTGTCGCTGCTCGAGAACGGCGTCGAGGTGCCTGCCGCCATCGACGCGGTCGTGAAAAGCACCCCGCACATCGGGTTTCGACAGCTCGGACTGATCGATTGTCATGGCAACACGGGCCTGTTTACCGGGGACGCCGTTCTCGGATGCTTCGCCTCCGCCGAAGGCAAGCATTGCGTCGCGGCCGGCAACCTGCTGGCCAACGAGGCGGTGCCCGCGGCGATGGTACGGGCTTTCGAAAACTCGAGCGGTAGTTTCGGCACGCGGGTACTCGGCGCCCTGGTGGCCGGCGTCGAGGCTGGCGGAGAAGCCGGGCCGCTGCATTCGGCCGGTATGTTGATCGGAGGCGCACCGAGTTGGCCCATGGCGGAGTTACGCATCGACTGGGACCAGGACCCGATTGCCAAAATGCTTGCCGGATGGACGGTTTACGAACCCCAGATCGACGATTACGTTACGCGCGCCTACAACCCTGACGACGCACCATCCTACGGCGTGCCCGGAGACCCTTGAGTGGACAGCGAAGAACTGCTTGCCCGCCTGGTGGCTTTTGATACCACCAGCACCAAATCGAACCTGGAATTGATCGACCTCGTGCGCAACCTGCTCGACGACCACGGCATCGCCTCGAGGCTGGTTCACAACGACGACCGAACCCGCGCTAATCTCTACGCCACCATCGGCCCCGACGACGTCGGCGGCGTCATGCTGTCCGGACACACCGACGTTGTCCCTACCGCAGGGCAGGAGTGGCACAGCGATCCTTACCGCTTGACCACCGACGACGGTCTGCTAATCGGCCGCGGGGCCTGCGACATGAAGGGATTTATCGCCTGCGTGCTGGCCGCACTGCCGCAAATGACGGCCGCCGCGCTGCAGACGCCGATTCACCTGGCGTTTTCCTACGACGAGGAAATCGGCTGCATCGGTGCCCGTCGGCTGGTCGAGTCGATGGCGGGCTTCGAGGTCAAACCGCGCATCGGCCTGATTGGCGAACCAACCAGCATGAACATGGTCCTGGGGCACAAGGGGAAAGTCTCGTTTCGCGTCACGGTCAGCGGGCTGTCCTGCCATTCGGCCTATATCAGCAGCGGCGTCAACGCGGTCGAGTACGCCGCCGAGCTGATCGCATTCATCCGCGGCATGAATCGGCGGGTGCAGCAGCAGCTCACCGACTCCAGTTACTCGGTACCCCATACCACGTTTCATGTCGGCAATATCAGCGGCGGTACCGCGCTCAACATCGTGCCGCGCCAGTGCGAGTTCGAGTTCGAAATTCGTAACCTGCCGCAACAGGACCTCGATGCGCTGGTGCACGAGATTAAGCACTATGCCAGCGATGTACTGCTGCCAGAGATGAAATCCCGCTATCCGCAAAGCGACATCCGTTTCGACGAAATCTCTTGTTACCCCGGCCTCCACACCGATCCGGCATCGACTGTGATTGCCTACACGCGTGCGATCAATCCGATCGACCAGATCGGCGACAACGTGAGCTTCGGCACCGAGGCCGGCCTGTTCGATGGCATCGGTATCAACAGCCTGGTCTGCGGCCCCGGCAGTATCGACCAGGCGCACAAACCCGACGAATTCGTCAGCCGTGAGCAATTGAGCTACTGCGACGAAATGATAGAAAATCTTGTACATCGCTGCCGCGAAGCGGCAGAATTCGACTAAACCCATAACAACAAACGGCTTATGTCAGAAATCTCCGAGCACGGCGTCATCGGCTGGCGCGAATGGGTCGCGCTACCCGATCTCGGTTTACCCGCGATCAAGGCCAAGGTCGATACCGGGGCGCTGACCTCGGCGCTGCACGCTTTTTTAATCGAACCTTACACTCGCGACGGTGCAGACTGGGTGAGGTTCCTGATTCACCCGGTACAGCGCAACCTGGACTTCGAGGTCGAATGCCACAGCCCGATTTTTGATTTCCGCGAAGTAACCGACTCCGGCGGGCACCGCGAAATGCGCTACGTCATTCAGAGCGACGTCAGCCTCGCCGGTATTAGCTGGCCGATCGAGCTAACCCTGACTAACCGTGATACCATGCGCTTCCGAATGCTGCTGGGCCGCCGCGCCATGGTCGGCCGTTTCATGGTCGATCCGGCAGCTTCATACGTCGGCGGCAAACTACGGCCGCGCAAGCTTTACGGGTTATAAGCGGGAATTCAAATGAAAATTGCACTTCTTTCGAGAAATCGAAAACTCTACTCGTCGCGTCGTATCATCGAGGCCGCCGAGGAGCGCGGCCATCAAATCGTCGTTATCGATGTACTTCGGGCCTATATGAACGTCGCGGCCCACAAGCCCTCGATTCATTATCGAGGAGAGGCGCTGGAAGGCTTCGATGCCGTCATCCCACGTATCGGCGCATCGGTAACCCACTACGGACTCGCGGTCTTGCGACAATTTGAAATGATGGGCGTGGTGTCCCTCAACGAATCGGTCGCGATCGGGCGCTCGCGTGACAAGCTGCGCTCACTGCAACTATTGTCGCGCCGGGGAATCGGCATGCCGTTAACCGGGTACGCGAGCAAGCCGGACGACATCGCGGATGTCATCGAGATGGTCGGCGGTGCGCCGCTGGTGGTTAAACTGTTACAGGGTACCCAGGGCATCGGCGTGGTGCTGGCCGAAACCCGGAAAGCCGCCGAATCGGTGATCGAAGGCTTTATGGGCGTCAAGGCCGACATACTGGTTCAGGAGTACATCAAGGAAGCCGGTGGCTCCGATATTCGCTGCTTTGTTATCGACGGCAAGGTGGTCGCCGCGATGAAGCGCCAGGCGCCCAAGGGCGAATTCCGCTCCAACCTGCATCGCGGCGGTACTTCGAGCCTGATCAAGATTACTCCCGAGGAACGCTCTACCGCGGTGCGCGCCGCGCGCATCATGGGACTCAATGTGGCGGGCGTCGACCTGCTGCGCTCCAATCATGGCCCGGTGGTGATGGAGGTCAATTCCAGCCCCGGCCTCGAGGGTATCGAAGGCGCCACCAGCAAGGATGTCGCCGGGCTGATTATCACCAACCTGGAAAAGCTGCAACCCGGAAAAACCAGGACACGCGGCAAGGGATAACGCTCGAGAGCCCTGGCCTGCAGGCTACAATCGAAATTGCCGGGGACAGAACCGGGCCTTCAGTTTGTTCCAGTAATCAGCAACCGAGATCGCAACTCGCGACTGGCTGGGTGGTCTGCGGCTTCCTGAAAAACACAGCTTCTTTGACACCCAGCCTTTATGTCGCAAGTTCCGATCTCGGTTGCTGCTTTACCTGCCAGAGCTTGAGATCTAGCCTTCGAGATATCACACGCAAATTTGTTTGCCTCAGTTGAGCATTACTGAAATTCCGCTGACTCGATAACTAGATCACTAACTGCAACTCAAAGTATTCCAGACACTTGAAAACTCGAGAGGCAACCGAGGGTGTTTCTCGCGACCTAAAGACCGGTTGCTGCGAAAGCGTTCGTTTTGTGGGAAGCCGCAGGCCAACCGGTCAGTCGCGGGAAACGCCATCGGTTGCCTCAATCGTAGGGAAAATAATGCGGAGAGAATCTAAGTTGCTAGGCAGTTTCGGGGACCGGGCGCTGCACCGCTTCTTCGCGGATGGGCCAGTGCACGATGGCGGCGAAGATACCGAGGGCGACGCCGAGCCACCAGACCACATCGTAGCTGCCGGTGCGCTCGTAAAGTACCCCGCCCATGTAGACGCCGAGGAAGGATCCGACCTGGTGAGAAAAGAACACGATGCCGCCGAGCATCCCGAGATAGCGGGTACCGAACATGACGGCGACCAGCGCGTTGGTCGGAGCGACAGTCGACAGCCACAGAATGCCGATAACGACCGAGAACACCACCACCGTGAGCGGCGATTGCGGAATCAGTAAAAACGCCGTGAAGGCGATCGATCGGGCGATGTATATCAATGACAGTAAAATCGGTTTGGAATAGCGTTGCCCGATGATGCCGGACGCAAGCGAGCCGATAATATTGAAAAAACCGATCAGGCTGATGGCGACCACCGCCCATTTGGCGGCAATGCCCAGGTCACTGATATAGGCCGGAAAATGCGCCGTGATGAACGCCACCTGAAATCCGCACACGAAAAACCCCGAAGTCAGCAGCAAGTAGCCTTTGCTGGCGAAGGCCTCGCGCAACGCCTGTTTGGCCGTCTGCTCGAACTCGGCAGCGGCAAACTTCGAGGTCGAGGAGTTACCGCGTAGCGGGATCGCCAACAGTGGAATAATCAGCATGACGATGCCGATTGCAATCAGGCTGTCGGACCAGCCCAGCGAATCGATCAGCCCTTGCGAAATCGGCGCGAACACGAACATCCCGGCAGAGCCCGAAGCGGTGCCGAGACCGAAGGCAAACGAGCGTTTTTCCGGGCTGACCAGGCGCGCAATCGACGCCAGCACCACGCCGAAGGAGCAGGCCGCCACCCCGAGGCCGATCAGAATCCCGCCGCCGATGTGCAACCATACGGGACTCGGCGCGATGGCCATCACCACCAGGCCAAGCGTATAGATCACGGCCCCGAGCGCAAGCACCCGCCAACTGCCGAACTTGTCGGCAATGACGCCGAACAACGGCTGCCCCATACCCCAGAACAGGTTCTGTAGCGCCATGGCCATCCCGAAAGTGGTCCGGTCCCAGCCGTTGTCCTGCAGTATGGGTAACTGGAAAAAGCCCATCGCCGAACGCGGCCCGAAGGCCAGCAAGGCGATGATGCAGGCGCAGGAAATAGCGAGAATCGGCACTTTGTGCTGAACTAGCGGTTCGGTACTCATTTAGTCTAAAGGAGTTAGTGAAGCTGACCACGGCAGTTTACAATATCGAGCTGAAATCTGCCGCGATTTAGGCGGTATTATCGGGAGCAAGCGTTGACCATCAAGATTTTCACCACCGGCGGCACCTTCGACAAGGTTTACTTCGACGCCAGGAGCGAGTTTCACATCGGCGAGCCCATGGCCGGCGAGCTGCTCGAAGAAGCGAACGTCAACTTCGACTATGACATCGAAGCGCTGCTGCAAAAGGACAGTATCGACATGGGCCCCGCCGATCGCGAACTGATCCGCAATGCGGTCGCCAGCGTAGAGAATGACATGATTCTGATCACTCACGGCACCGACTCGATGGTCGACACCGCCCGGGCCCTGCTCGACATCGAGGAAAAGACCATTGTCCTGTTTGGCGCGATGCAACCGGCTCGCATGCGCTACAGCGATGCAATGTACAACCTTGGATTCGCCTGCGCGGCGGTGCAGCTGCTGCCCAGCGGCGTCCACCTGGCGATGAACGGGCAGGTATTCGATCCGCGACGGGTCGCCAAGAATCGGGCGCAGAGCCGCTTCGAACCCAGCACCTAGCTTGACGCTCCTGCCCTAAAGCTATACAACGCTTGCTTATCTTCGCAGTTACCGAGTCAATAATGATATCCAGCCCCTATTTCGCACCGCGCCTGATGGTGAGTGCAGGCCAGGTTCCAGGAATGATGGGGCATGCTCGCTAGATCAAAACTCAGGTTAATCCTGCCCTTCCTGGTTCTGCTAATGTCCGGCGCGATCTATTTTTCGCTGGTCAACAGCAAGACCGAGCGCCAGCGGCCGGTGCTGAGTGAAAAGGTCTGGCAGATCGAGGTAATACCGGCGCAAATGCAGGCGCTATCTCCGTCGATTACCCTCTACGGGCGAATCGAATCCCCGGAACTATTGAAAGCGGCAGCGCCGGGCGGCGGTATCGTCACCGATGTCTTCGTGCGCAACGGCGCCAGGGTCCAGCAGGGCGAGCGCCTGGTCACCCTGGATCAGCGAGATTTCGAGGCAGCGTTGCTCCAGGCCGAGGCCGATCTGCGCGATATCGAAAACCAGATCGCGGAACTCAAGGTGAAGCATCAGACCAACCTGCTTTCGCTCGAAACCGAACGTAACCTGCTGGAACTCGCCGCAGCCGAGGTGCAGCGCCTGGTTAAACTGAAACAGCAGCAACTCAGTGCCGAAACCGCACTAAGCGCCGCTCGCAGCGAACTGGGCCGACAACAGCTGGCGGTAAATTCACGCGCGCTCGAGGTCGACGCTTACCCGTCGAGGTTACAGATACTGATGGCGCGCCACGACCGCGGCAAGGCCCAGCTCGACCAGGCCAGGCTGGCAATGAACCGCTCCGACCTGCGCGCTCCCTTCGATGCGATCATCAGCGAAGTTGCCGTCGCCGCCGGTGATCGCGTATCGCTCGGGCAACTCCTGATCTCGCTGTTTCCGGTCCGGGCGCTCGAAATTCGCGCCCATCTCCCGCTTAACTATATCGATTCGGTCCAGCGCGCGATCGCAAACGGCGAAGCGCTCGATGCCAGCGTCGCGAATCGGAGCGACCTGGGTCGCTTTCCGGTAGTCCGCCTCGCCGGCGAGGCCGAGGCCACCGGGATCGATATTTACTTGGCGATCGATTCGATCGATACCCAGTTGAGGCCGGGTGAATTATTGCCGTTGAATCTCAGCTTGCCCGCAGAAACCGATGTCTACGCGGTACCACACCAGGCGATATACGGTAATTCCCGAATATACGTCGTCACCGACGACCGCCTGCAGGCGATCGACGTAACCTCGGTCGGACAGACCCGGGATGCAAGCGGCAACGTACAGGTGTTGATTCGCAGTGATGAAATCCACGACGGAGATCGGATTTCAATAACGCATCTGCCGAACGCAATGTCGGGACTGAAGGTGAAAACCGGTGACAACTAGCTTACTCGGCGTGTTTGCCCGGCACCGCGTTGCCGCCAACCTGCTGATGGTAATGATGCTGTTGTCGGGCGCGATCGCACTGGACAAGCTCAACGTGCAGTTCTTCCCCAATTTCGAGCTGGACCA
>CAMYON010000066.1:615-27818 GCA_947260025.1 uncultured Gammaproteobacteria bacterium | reverse complement strand
CTCGCCGCCGATGAGGATACCCCAGGGCACGATATTGGTGGACGCATCGCTGGTTTCGAAGCCGCGGTAACCCAGGTAATGCCCCAGGCCGTTGATGACTCCCGCTGCCCAGAACGGAATCCAGATCATTTGCACCACGAAAATCAGCAGCCCGGCCAGCCCGAACAGGGCCAGGTCGATTAAAGCCATCAACAGGATACCGAGCCAGGGATAGGCGCTGTAAATATGCTTTTCAAGCCAGTCGTCCGGTGTACCATGGCCGAATTTCTCCAGCGTTTCGAGATTGCGCGATTCGGCGCGATAGAGCCAGTAGCCACCGAACAATACCGTCAAAATGCCCTTTACCCGGGGACTGTGCGGATCGTCTTCGGTTTCGCAGCGGGCGTGGTGCTTGCGATGGATCGCAACCCATTCGCGCGTGATGATACCGGTCGTAAACCAGAGCCAGAAACGAAAGAAATGGCTGACGACAGGGTTCAGGCTGAGCGCGTGGTGAGCCTGGTGGCGGTGTAGAAAAATGGTGACGCTGGCAATGGTTATGTGGGTAAGCAGTAGCGCGATACCAACATAGCCCCAGACTGAAAACGTTAAAAAACCTTCAAGAGACATATGCTACCTCGGTATTGGACGAACAGGTATTGCGGATAAATCGGACTAATGACAGGTACATATCTAATGGATATTGCCTGGATGACAGGAATTGCCGACAGGCTGCTCCGCTCTTCGTCGGATGTATTAGTAAAACTGAGTCTACCTTAAAAACCGCATTCCGTGGGCAATTTATTCATGCGCGGCCCGGGCTGGCCTGCGCATCGGGTACGCCTGTTATCGTTTGCACTTCGTGCGCAGAGTCTCGGTGCCCTGCTTATCCGCCGGGCTGCAGCCTGAGTTCGATGCTGTCAGAAAAAGATTCGAACTCGTGGCGCCTGATCAAGGTTTGATACCCCTCGGCATGGATTTCGAGCGTCGCGGGGTGCCCACCGAGCTGTTCGAACGCGAAGGCGCCGTTGTCGTCGGTCACCGCCGATCGATACGAGAGGTAGTTGCCGCGGTCGATCATCAGGGTCAGGTTGTGGTATTCGTCCGGCTTTAGTTCGAGGCCCTTGATGCGGTAGTAATCAGCGGCATTGGTCGCGATTCTGAGTTCACCCGCGGGAAACGCGGATAGCTCGAAGTAACCGGTCGAGTCGCTGCGGATCACGCGATCGGGATATTCAGCGGCCAGGCTGCGCACCGATACCTCGAAATTGGCAACCGGCGCGAGATTGGTGTCGACGATCATGCCTTCGACGTCGACCAGCTCGACGCGTTGCAGGATAATTTTCTGCAAGGCGTCCGCGCTGTCGGCAGTAAACGAATCGATGCTGTGCGCGGCGTAGCTTGCCTGCGGTTTTATCTCCAGCTTGTACTGACGTTCCGCAACCATGTTCTCCAGCAGGAACTCGCCGCTGTTGTCGCTGGTGGCGCTCAGCCTGACGATGTCTTCACCGTCGAACCCGTGGCTCTCGACCTCGATATCTATCCCTTCCAGTCCGGTGCCGGAGGCGTCGCCGATCCAGCCGCGCAGGCTGACCGTGCCCTCGGTCGCGACGGCCTGAACGTTTTCCGTATTGACGGATTCGAGCGTTTGCGGCGGGGACGCTTCAGGCGGGTTGTCCGGCGCGGATTCGAGCATCGGCGTGCTGCGATTGGGCTGCGCCGCCGTGGCCGATATACCGGTGTCCCCCGGGGGCGCGGGTTCCGGTGAGCGTGTCAGCAGTAAAACGAGCGCGATCGCGACCACGACCCCGATCATCCCCAGTGTGCGCAAGCCCTGCATCTCGCCAGTCGAAGCGCGGTCCGCGCTTAGCGGTGCGGCACATCCATGGTCGGATTCTCATCGAAAAAACCGTCCGGCATCCAGTGGAAGCTGGCGTAAACCACCGGCTGTACCGGCCAGTCTTCGGGACGCGGCCAGTGGTGATAGTTCAGCGTGTGCCAGACAACAATGCTCTCGTTATCGATGGCACGGTCGGCCGCGGTCCATTTCGGCAGGCCGTCGCCACCGGCGTGCTGGTTCGGAAACCAGCCGGCCGGGTACATCTCGTCCGCGACCTGGGGCGTGACCCACAGGTGCTTGTACATGAACGCGGCGCGTCGACCCATGGAAGAATCAGGGTGCTGGAATGGGAAACTATTGGCACCCGGCAGCAGCTTGTATGCAACTGGGTCGCCATAGCGGTTATGCACGGTCGGATTGAGCACCCGCCAGTAGCGCGAGCTGCGCGCGTTGATTTCGCGTTGCGCCTGCAGCTCGGTCTCGAAGCGGGTTTCCTCGGTCAGGATCGCGTTGCCGTGGGGGTTATCGTCGCCGACCGGTGCCGCGCTGAAATTGATCTCGCTGACCGAATTACGTTCGCCGTCGAGCGCCATGTCGAAGCGAAAACTGAACACGTGCTGGTGCACGTGGGATTCGATCTGGTTGCCGATGGTCCTGCCGTAGGGGCTGGGTTTACCGCCTTCGAGCGCGGACGGGAACGGAATACCGGTAGCCTTGACCTCGACGCCGATGCCACCGTCCATGTAGAAGTACCAGAAGAAACCGTAGACGTAGTTACCGATGGTGGCGATCGACGACACCACCAGGCGCCGCGAGCGCGTTACCGTGGTCTGGTCCGCCGACGGCACCGAGTATTTCCACTGGATGCCGAAATCCTCCTCGTGCATACACACCGCGTTCTTGATCAGGCGCGGTTCGCCTTGCCAGTCGTGGGTCCAGATATCGAAGTAGCGAATGTAGCCCAGGCAATCGCAGCCCAGCGTGAGCGAGTCGAGCGAGACGCCGATGCCGTATTCACCGGTATCGAAGGCGTTACGGCGAAAGTTGGCAGCGCGCGGATCACCATAGGGCACTACCATTTCGGCCATCGCCGCGCGTTTCATGATCGGCCGCAGACGGCCCCCGTCGTTGAAGCCGATGTCATACAGTACCAGCCCGTCGCGCTGGGCAAAGCCAATCTGCAGTTCCCAATCGTGCCATTTGACGTGGTAACCGTCGACCTCGAAACTGGGGCCGTCGGGTTGGGTAATCGATATTTCCTTCAGGTCCTGGCGCTGCTGCGGGCGCCGGACCGGACCCGGGTCAGGCGGAATCGGTACCACGCCAAAATCGTCGACGCGGATGATTTCGCGCGCGGCGAGGTCGAACACCGGGTGCAGGTTTGCGATCGGCCGCGCGTAAGGATTATCGCCAGCGTCGTTCATCAGCCAGCAGTGACCGTAGGCGATGCGTTGGTTCTGTTCCTCGTCGCTGCCGAAGTTGCCGGCTGACCAGCTCTCGACCAATACCTTCGAGGCGTCGTCGAGGCCGCGTTTCTTGAGCGCCTGAAGAAAACCTTCGTGCTTGCGCGCCAGTTCGCAGGCCATTTCGAATTCATCGGGCAGGATGCGCGCCTGCGCACCCTCGATATGGTGCCAGCCCCGCAATTCATCACTCTCGAACAGCACGATGCCGGCCAGCGTGCGATTGCTAACGGGTTCGTAACAGCAGACATAAGCGCCGCGCTGGCTGGGGAACTGGCCCGATTCATCGAGACTGATGGTCTCGAACCAGGCCGACGCGTCGAGTCCGGCCTCGCGCCGCACCACGCTCACGGACTGCCTTATTTCGGTTTCATTCAACGGTGCTTTTAACGGGTTCATCGAGAATACCTCCAGGCCGCGATATTACCCCACAATAACCGGGCGGGGCAGCGGCGGGATTCAGCTGCGACCTGACTCATTTGAACTAGACGCGCCGAAAGCTGATGATTTCACAGTTCGGGCAACGCCAGGCCTCGATCACCGCCTGGGCGCCGGTGCCGGTAGTGCTAATCTTGTCGAGCCTGATCTGTTCGAGGTTTCTGCGCGACATCATTCCGGTGTCGCCGTGCTCTGACCAGAACAGGGCCGATCCGATGCCGCGCACGTAAAGAAATCCCCGCTCGAGATTTTGTTCGCAAGCGGGGCAATTCAAGTTGTTGGTTGTCATGTTAATACTCCTTATTTGATCAGGCGGGCGACTCGCCCCGGTCATCTGTGGTCAACTCGCTCGCGTAGGCAAACAGCGCCGGTGCGCCGCCCGTGTGCCAGAACAGGACGTTATCGTTGTTCCCGATTTCACCCGTGCGGATCATATCGATCAGACCGCCCATAGCTCTACCGGTATAAACGGGATCCAGCAGGATGCCCTCGGTGCGGGCGGTCAACGAGATCGCCTCGCGCTCCAGTTCTCCGACCACGCCGTAGCCTGCGCCGGTATAGTCTGAAGCGAGTACCAGGTCTTCTGTTGAAAACCGATGCTCGGTTTCGAGCATCGCCGCCGTGCGATTGGCGAGCGACAGGATGTACTGATCGAAAGCCGGCTCTCCCGTTTCGTCCTTGTCGATGTTTATCCCGATGAGGCGATACGCCTGGTCGTAGATGAACTTGCCAAGCATCAGGCCGGCATGAGTGCCGCCGGAGCTCGACGCGAAAACGACATGCGTGAAACGCTCGGCGCCTGATTGCGACAGCAGTTCCCGCGTGGCCTCGGCAAACGCGATCGCACCGAGTTCGTTGGAACCGCCGTAGGGAACGACATAGGGGCGTTTACCGGCTGACTTCAATTGCTCGAACAATTGTGGAATGTCTTCACCCTTGCGATGGTCTCCGGCCCAGTGGATATGGCTTCCCAGGATCCTGTCGAGCAGCAGGTTGCCGCGCGCGCTGTCGGGCTCGGCGCCACCTAGTATCAAGTGACATTCCAACTTCAGTTTGGCCGCGGCGGCGGCGGTTTGCCGGCAGTGATTGGACTGCTCGGCTCCCGCTGTAATGATGGTGTCACAGCCCTGTGCCAGGGCCTCGCCGAGGATGTATTCGAGTTTACGCGTCTTGTTGCCGCCGAGCGCGAGCCCCGTCTGGTCGTCCCGTTTCATGAATATTCTGGCCTCGCCGAGCGCTGCCGCGAGATTGGGAAGTTCGACCAGTGGAGTCGGGAAAAAGCCGAGCGATACCCGGGGAAACTTCAGACCATGCATCTCGATACCCTGTACATAATTTGAACTGAATCTGCCTTCTGCTGTTTATCGGTGGCAACGGTTACAGCTTCACCACCAGCTTGCCGAAATGTCCCGCGGCACGCATCGCATGATAGGCGGCACGCGCCTCCTCGAACTCGAACACCTGGTCGATAACCGGGTGTACCTGGTTCACGGAGAGCGCCGCGTTCATGTCTTCGAACATTCTGCGGTTGCCGACATACACTCCTTGCAGGCGAATAGACTTTCGCATGACGCCGGTGGGATTGATCGTCCCGCCGGTGAGGACTCCGATAAGGCTGATCGTTCCCCCGATGCGGGTAGCCTCGATGGTCTTTTCGAGCGTCCCGCCACCGCCGGTCTCGATGGTGACATCGACGCCTTCACCGTCGGTCAGCTCCAGCACCCGTGCTTCCCAGTCGGGGATCTCGCGATAGTTGATCAATTCATCCGCGCCGAGGGCCCGGGCGCGCGCCAGCTTTTCATCGCTGGAGGAGGTGATGATCGCCCGCGTGCCCATCATTTTTGCAATCTGCAGACCGGCAATCGAAGCGCCGCCGGTTCCGAGAAACAGGGCAGTGTCGCCCGCCTTGAGGCCGCCTTGCTCTACCAGGCAATTCCATGCCGTGAGGCCGGCGCAGGGCAGCGTCGCCGCTTCCTCGAACGACAGGTGGGCTGGAATATGCACCGCGCCCGCCTCGCGCAACAGTACTTCCTCGGCGAGCACGCCATCGATCGCACCACCCATGGCGCTCGCCATTGCCGCTGCGGAAATGCGGCCGTCCGACCAGTGCTGGAAGAAGCAGCCCGCGACGCGGTCACCGGTTTTAAACCGGGTGACGCCGGGGCCGACGCCGATTACCTCACCGGCGCCGTCAGAGTTCGGGATACGGGGAAAGCTGATGCCGCGCGCTAGCGGATCCTCGATAGTCGAGAGGTCGCGGTAATTGATCGATGATGCTCGTATCCGAACCAGTATCTGTTCCGCCCCCGGTTCGGGGGATGGCCGCTGATTCAGCGCCAGCGCATCGACACCGCCGTCGGAAACTATTTCATAAGCTCGCACGTGAAATCCCCCTGAACGCGCAGGTTAAAAAAGCAACCAGGGGTGGAGTATACGCTTTTCAGCTAGCGTGATCCTGCGTCAACGTTATAAAGTCATGGCCAGGCTGGTGAAACCGCCAGGTAGCTCCATCAACGACCCTCTGGTCGTTACAGGTTGGTGTTGAACAGGAAAGGATCCTCTTCCTCTTCGTAGAGGTCGAGGTCGAGCATGCCAAGCGATTCCATGACATCCAGCCATTGATCTTCGGCCAGGTCACAGGCAATGCCGACCTGCTCGGCGGTGCATTTGGACTCTTCCCAATAAGGAATTGCCGACAGCAGTTCCGTCAGTGCTTCTTCATCATCCGGCAAGCTGTGTCGACTCAACTGATTAGCCATGGCGACGACGCTGGTTTCGATAGACATGGGTCCGCTGTGATCGGTCTCGTGGTGCATTTTGACGCACTGGATGATGAGGCCGGGAATACCCCATTTTTCCAGCAGCGCGACGCCGACGTCGATATGCGTGACGCCCAGTTTTTCGGTTTCCACCAGGATGATGTCGCGGTTCTCGGTTCTGGCAATGTCGCTAACCGTCAAGTAGGCGTTGGGAATCACCTTGGCGATAACCAGCCAGCCGATATCGTGCAATAGCCCGGCAGTAAAAAACGCCTCGTGATCGATGATGCGTGCATTTTGCATCGCCAGTTGGCGGGCGATAATCGCGGTCTTGATGCTGTGCTGCCAGAAATCGCGCAGCGGGAACTCGTTGATGTTGAAGTCTTTGAAAACCTGCGCCAGCACCGAACCGGTCAGAGCCTGTTGCAGGTATTTGCGACCCAGCAGGGTGACGGCCTGTGATATCGAGGTAACCGGATTGCGCAGTCCGTAGTAGGCGCTGTTGATCAGCTTGAGTATCCTGGCGGTTAACGCGGGATCGGTCTGCAGCGCGTCACCGATCTGTATCGCGGTGGCGTTATCGGTATCCAGCAGTTCATTCACCCTGATATAGACTTCAGGCAGTGAAGGCAGGTCACCCGCCTGCTTTAACAGGCCGTCCAGCTTTTCCATGTTTCGGTTCGTTGAAGGTAAAAACTGAGTATAGCAGCGGAAAAGAAGCTTACAGTTTAGCGGTTATACCAGGTTTGTGGTTATACAATGCAGACGCTCGGATTTCATGGGTCAGGGTCAAAAAAAGCCCCAATTGGAAACACAGAAAATTCCTTTCACGACCCTCGCGCTGCAATCTGAATTGTTTCTTTTGAATATCGATGTTTTGCGTGAATAACAAATTAGGCCCGATACTGCATTGCATTCGCTAGTGATATCGATTCGAAAGACAACGCATAAGCATTGGTGATATTCCAGGTAAGATAATGAGATTACTCCTAATCACTGGTCAGCATTAAAATAGTTTGAGATACTTATCGTTCATCACTTTTTTCTAATATAGCCCTGGTGAACGATCATAGATTTAATATCGGAGATCTATTGCCAGGTAACGCAACTCAATTCATTGATGGTTAAGTGTGGCCACTCTAAATAGCAGACGAAAATATATTCATTGATTATTAAGGAGAATTAATTATGCAAAATAAATTACTGTGGGCCATTTTTCCAATGGTGCTTTTGATTTCAGGGTGTTCAAGCAGCCCCAAAGAGCAGAAAGATGAAGCTGAAGCCGCATATATTGAGCAAAAGACGGAGACGGTAGAGGAATATAAGGAGTGTATTAAAGACGCTGGTACTGATGAGGCTAAATTGGATGCTTGTGAAAGTCTATTGAAAGCAGTGCCCGGTTTGGCAGCACCAGCGGCAGCGGAACCAGCGGAATAACGGAACCTACTGCGTCTACTGTCCAACTTAGTTTAAAAAGAGGGAAAAAAAGGGGACGGAGGGGTTAAATTTAAATCCCTCCGTCCCCTTTTTTTAGGAACTGGCCAAACTGCGAAACTCGTCATTTGGCAATATGCGTCTGCTTTCGGGATTCGGTCAGCCGGTGATGACCTAATCTAGTTGCTTGATATTGGGATGGCGTTCTGTGGCCCATTCGTGGCATATATCGTCCAGATATTGCGCGATCTCTGACTCCGGGATGTCAGGTGGTATTACTATATCTGGCGCCGAACGCTTTTTCCCGTCGTCACCCAGGTAAAAAGTAATCCATCCGTTGTTTGTCGCGGCAACAAGAACCCGACGTCCAAAAACGTCAAACCTGAGCGCCTTCATAGTCGCTGCTCACTGCCTGATGCATAAGTTCGAATATCTAAGACGCCAGGAATCATTTCGCCAGTCGATAGATTCATAGTGCAAACAATGATGATCCCATCTTTTCAATACTGCTCGAGCAACTTCTGGTACATAGGCGCGAGTATAATCGTCCCCCTTTTACCTCGCGAATTTTATGTTATTCTTGCCGCGCCTGGTGGAGCAAACCACCCATAACTAGAGGTTATAACATGAACGAGGAAGCCGACGGCCTTCCAGAGCGCCCGCGTGTACGTCCCGCGGACCCGCGCTTTTCTTCGGGGCCGTGCAAGAAGTATCCCGGCTGGGATCTCAGCCATTTGAATACCGATTTTCTTGGCCGCAGTCATCGCGCCAGGCTCCCTAAACAACGCCTGAAAGACGCCATCGATATCTCGCACCGGCTGCTGGGTTTGCCCGCGGACTGGAAGCTCGGCATCGTGCCCGGCTCCGATACCGGCGCTTTCGAAATCGCGATGTGGTCGCTGCTGGGCTCGCGCCCGGTCGATGTGCTGGTGTGGGAAAGTTTTTCCAGCGACTGGGCCAGGGATCTGCAGGCGCTCGGCATCGATGATTTAAACCTGTTGCAGGCCGACTATGGCGAGCTGCCCGATCTGGGAAAGGTCGATTCTGGGCACGATGTGGTCATGGTTTACAACGGCACCACCAGCGGTGTCTGCCTGCCCGATCTCGACTGGCTCGATGCAGGGCGCGAGGGGCTGGTGCTGTGCGACGCAACCTCGGCGGCGTTTGCGATGCCGATGGATTTCGAGCGGCTCGACGTGGTCACCTGGTCCTGGCAAAAGGTGCTGGGCAGCGAGGCCGCGCACGGCATGCTTGCGTTGAGCCCGCGCGCGGTCGAGCGGCTCGAAGCCAGCCAGCCGCGTTACCCGCTGCCGAAACTGTTTCAGCTGACCAAGGACGGCAAGCTGGTCGATGGTATCTTCAGCGGCGCGACCATCAATACCCCGAGCATGCTGGCGCTGGAAGACCTGCATGCCGCGCTCGGCTGGGCAGAACGTAGCGGAGGGCGCGAGGCGCTGTGGCAGCGCACTCGTGACAACTTCACCTGTATCGATAACTGGGTGAGCAATACTCCCTGGATCGAATGGCTGGCCCGTGACCCGGCGACACGCTCGCCGACGTCGATGTGCCTGCAGGTGGTCGATCCCGAATTCAGCAGGCTGGAGCAGGGCGAGCGCCAGTCGGCGATCAACGCGATGCTGGCCAGGCTCGAACAGGAAAACGTTGCCCTCGATATCGGCAACTACCGCAGCGCGCCCCCGGGCTTTCGTATCTGGGGCGGCGCCACCGTGGAAACCAGCGACCTCGAGGCCTTGACGCCCTGGCTGGACTGGGCCTTCGCGGACTTTAAACACACTATGCAGGAGAACCGACATGACTAAACCCAGGGTTTTGATTTCCGATTCGATGTCGAGCCAGGCGGTTGGCGTATTCGAAGACCGCGGTATCGACGTGGTGGCCTCGAGCAAGCTCAGCGAAACTGAACTGCTCGATACGATCGGTGAGTTTGACGGCCTCGCGATTCGCTCGTCGACCAATGTCACCAACGAATTGCTCGAGCGCGCGACCAGGCTGAAAGTGGTCGGGCGTGCCGGCATCGGTGTCGACAATGTCGACGTACAGGCCTGCACCAAACGCGGCGTGGTGGTGATGAACACCCCGCTGGGCAACGCGATCACCACCGCCGAGCACGCGATGGCGATGATGCTGGCGCTGGCGCGCCATATCCCGCAGGCCAATGTCTCCACCCGGGACGGCAAATGGGAGAAATCACGTTTCATGGGCATCGAGCTGACCGGCAAGCTGCTGGGCCTGATCGGCGCCGGTAACATCGGCTCCATCGTCGCCAGCAAGGCCATTGGCTACGGACTGCACGTGCAGGCCTACGATCCGTTTCTGACCGAGGAGCGCGCCGCCAGGCTCAGCGTCAGGAAGGTCGAGCTCGACGAGTTGCTGCAAACCTCCGACATTATTTCGCTACACGTACCGAAAACGCCGGAGACCAGCAATATCATCAGTGCCAGCGCGCTCAACCAGATGAAGAAGGGCAGCATGTTGATCAACTGCGCTCGCGGCGGACTGGTCGACGAACTGGCGCTCAAGGCCGCGCTCGAGAGCGGTCACCTGAAAGGCGCGGCGCTCGACGTTTACGAGGTCGAGCCGGCGCGTGAGAATCCCCTGTTCGAACTGGATAACGTGATCTGTACGCCGCATCTCGGCGCGTCGACGATCGAGGCACAGGAAAAGGTCGCGATCCAGATCGCCGAGCAGATCAGTGATTTTCTGCTGACCGGTGCGGTCAACAACGCGATCAACGCGCCCAGCATCAGCGCCGAGGAGGCACAGTTGCTGGGGCCTTACCTGCAGCTCGCGCAATGCCTGGGTTCGTTTGTCGGCCAGTTGACGCATGATCCGATCAAATCGCTGACGGTTACCTATGGCGGTCAAGCTAACGCGCTAAACGTGTCGCCACTCACGGTCCAGGTGGTGCAATCGATACTCGAACATCACAGCAGCTACGTTAACTCGGTCAACGCGCGGGAAGTCGCGCGCGATCGTAACATCGACGTGATCGAGGCGCATAACGAGGGGCGCGACGAGTACCCCTGTCGCATCACGGTCGGGGTCGAAACCGAGTCGATGTCGCGCAGCATTTGCGGCACGTTGATTCAGAATCGCCCGCGCGTGATCGATGTTAAAGGGATTCCGCTCGAGTCCAAGCTCGGTCAACACATGCTCTACATCACCAACAACGACAAGCCAGGGGTTATCGGCGATATCGGCACCACCACGGCAGAGCGCGGTATCAACATCGCCAACATGCATCTCGGGCGCGATATCGAAACCGGCAACGCGATCGCCCTGCTCGAGGTCGACGAAACGCCGAGGGACATCGATCTCGACCACATGCGGTCGTTACCGAACATCAACGACGTGCAGTACCTGCACTTTCCGTCGCTGCAATGACCGTGTCGGCCCAGGGCGAGCCCGGATGGCTGCGGCGCGGTGACGAGCCGCAGCCCTTCGTCGTAACCATATGCGGCTACGGGGGACTGGACGACGCCCTGGCGTTGCTGCAGGCACAGCTCGGTGGCTTACCGATTAAAGGACAGGAGCAGCCTGGCAAAAACGCCAGCAACGTAACGATCGAGTGCCAGCCCACGCAGGCCTGGTCGCTACTGCAGGTTTTGCGTGACCGCTTGACCAGCGCCGATGTTTATGTGCAGCCCGAGGCGGAGCGCGGCAAGCGCCTGCTGATCTGCGATATGGACATGACCATCGTCGATGCGGAAACCCTCGATGAAGTCGCCGCCAGGCTCGGCATGGGTGACGAGATCGCGGCGATTACCGAGCGTGCAATGCACGGCGAGATCGATTTCAACGCCGCGTTGCGCGAGCGTATCGCGATGCTCGCCGGTCAGCCGGAGCGGGTGTTTCACGAGGTGGCGCAGGAGATTGGATTGAATCCCGGGGCCAAAGCACTACTCGATGGCGCGCGCGCGGCGGGCGTGCACACGATCCTGATCAGCGGCGGCTTCAGGCAGGTCGCCGAGCCGGTCGCGGCGCGGCTCGGATTCGACGAAGTACACTGCAATCACCTCGAGCTCGAAGCGAGAACCCTGACGGGCAGGGTACGCGAGCCGATTATCAACGCCGATCTCAAGTGCCAGGTGTTGCAGCAGAGCGCGCAGATGCTTGGTATCGGACTCAGGGAATGTTGTGCGATCGGCGACGGCGCTAACGATTTGCCGATGCTGTCTGCGGCCGGGCTCGGTATTGCTTACCACGGGAAGCCGGTGCTGCGTAATGCCACCAGTTGCCATATCGAGGCGACCGACCTCGAATCGGCGCTTTTCTTCATGGGTCACGCCAGCGGCGCGCGCTAGAGCTCGAACAGGACGTCGGTGCGGATGATGTACTTGGTGCCCGCGGTAATTGGCTGCGAGCCGTGCACGCAGTGCAGCGGATGCGTGCCGTGTGGAAAGCACAACGCGCCGCCGAGCGGCGTGCGCAGGTCGACAACGCTGGTCTCGCCAGCCCCAGGCGCAGGGCGGTGGGGATCGGTGTTGCTGACGTGGAATTGGGTCGCACCACCCTCGTAGCCGTCGCTCAGGAACAGCAGGAAACTCAACTGGCTCCAGCGGTCGTCGTAGGCATTGTCGACCAGTTCGCCGTCGATCACGCGCGAACCGGGCCAGGAGCCGTCGGTGTGCGGGGCAAAGTAATCTCCGACGCCGTAGCGATAGAATCGAAAGCGCGCGTTCAGCCCGAGCACGACCTTGCCGGCATTGTACTCGCTGTCGTCGTGCAGTAGCGAGCGGCAACGCCGCCAGATGATGTCGCAGGTTGCGTCGTCGGCGACCCAGGTGAAACTGTCGTTGTGGCGGATATCGCGCCCCAGTGAGACCGCCGCGTCGCCGAGATAACCGCAGCTTTCGCTGGCGGCGACGAGACGCTCGCATTCTGCGGCGTCGAGGACGTTAAACAGTTGAAACGCGCCGGGGACGGTCTCGATATCGCGGCGTTCGATAGTCGTTTCCCGGTGCGGAGCGAGTTCAGCCGGATTGCTGCCGCGGCAGGCCCAGGTCGGGATTTCGGGATTCTCGGCACCCGGCTGTAGTTCGACGATGTAAAAATCCTGCAACGTGATTCCCGGTAATCGATGGATTCCCGATTAAATCACAGGGTTTGCGGTATCGCCACGATTCTCGAGGCGCGAGAGCGTGGTGTTGAAGCCTTAGAAAATCGCGGCGCCCAGTGCGATAGCTCGACCGACCATCTGGTTTTTATTCATGATAGAGTATGCGCTTGTGCAAACCTGTCGAGGGTGAATTATGAGCCAGCCAGCCGGCAAAGCAATCGAAGAGTCGATTCTGATCGAACATTTGCCATACGAACTCGATGGCGGTATCGCCGAGCGGGCATCCATCGGCCTGATCGTGCTGGCCACCGATTACACCATCGAACACGAGTGGCGACAGGTGTTTGCGGCGGTCGACGGCGTCGCCCTTTACCAGAGCCGCATCCATAATGAAGACCTGATCACCCCGGACACGCTGCGCGCGATGGCGCCGCGTATCATCGAGTGCACGCGCGTGATCACGCCCGACACCCCGGTCGACGTGATTGCCTACGGCTGCACCTCGGCCTCGATGGCGATCGGCGAGGAAGGCGTGTTCGCCAATATCAGGCAGGCCAAACCCGACTCGAAATGCACCACCCCCATCACCGCCGCGTTTGCGGCGTTCGACGCCTTTAAAGCAAAACGCATCGGCGTTTTGACGCCGTACCCGGCCGACGTCAACAAGATCGTCTCCGACTATATCGCCGCGCGCGGTTACCAGGTGCCGGTGTTCGGCTCGTTCAACGCCGACCGCGACACGGTGGTCGCACGCATTACGCCGCAATCGATCGAACAGGGCGTCCGCGAACTGCTCAAGCATGCCGAGGTCGACGCGATTTTCGTTTCCTGCACCTCGGTGCGCCTGATGGCGGCCTGCGCCGAGCTGGAAAAACATCTCGGTATCCCGCTAACTTCGTCGAACCACGCCATGGCCTGGCACGCGCTCAGGCTGGCCGGTATCGACGACAGGCTCGGACAGTTCGGCTCGCTCTACGATTTGCCGCTGCCGTAACAGGGTCACTTTGGGAACATGAAACTTCCTGTTAGCCTGCTTCTCGTAATCTGTCTCTGGTCCTCTGGCAGTCTGGCCACGGAACTAAAGATCACCTACGTTAGCGCCAGCCAGGCCGCGCTGGGCAATCCACACGATCTGAAACTCTCGCCCGACGGAAAGTATCTCTTTGTCTCCGACGTCGACAACGACCGCGTCGCGATACTCGATCCCGAATCGCTGGCGCTGGTGGCGGAATTCGGGGCGGATCACCAGGGTGGTACGCACGATGTCGATTTCGACGCGCGCGGCCGCGCCTACGTTGCCGATACGCACAACAACCGGGTCACTATTTACGACATGGACGGGACCCGCGCGCGCCTGGTGGGCGAACTCGGCGAGCGCATCCGCGGGCCGGAAGGGGTGCTGGCGCACCCTAACGGCAGAATCTATGTCGCCGGCGCCTGGTCGGGCAACGTGGTTTCGTTCCAGGATGGCGAAGTCGTCGACGAACTCGGCGGCCTGTCGTCGCCGCACGATATCGAGCTCGCGTCCAACGGCGATATCTGGCTCGCCGATGCCGGCAACAGCCGGTTATTGCTGCTGTCGGAGAAGCTCGAAGTAAAACGTGAACTGGGGCGTGAACAATACGATTTTAATGGCGTGCGCTACCTGGATTTAACCGACGACGGCATGATCGTTGCGGCCGATAAAAATAATCACCAGGTCAAGTTCATCGCCGCCGACGGCAGCCTCGTACACGTCATGGGCGACGGTAAGCCGGGCAGGGGAGCGAATCGTTTTCGGACGCCTGAAGGTGTCGAGATACGCGGTAGCGAACTCTGGTTATCCGATTCCGGCAACGACCGCATAGTCAAGTACCGGCTCGAGATCGAGTAAACCAATCTCCAGTATTCCAGGTTGCCCGTCATGCCGAGCCAACGGAACAAAAAAATTGAATTGCCCCAAAGCTGTATACACATCGTAGTCAGATGTGTCGTAATTGTGGCTATGATGTGTAAAATGAGCGCAGCACAGCTTGATTCTGACCATCTGGCATCGAATCGATCAGTATTTTAGCGAACGGGCATGGCCAAAGAAAAAATCATAAATATCCGGGTCGAAGCGGAACTAAAAAAACAGGCCAGGAAGCTTGCCGAAAACGATGGCAGGAGCCTTTCCAACTGGATCCTGCACCTGATCCAGGACGAAATAAAAAAACAATCACGGGTAAAACCCGACAGGAAATAGCAGCCTGTCGTCCGCAAATCCTGTTCTCGCTCTCCGCGTGTAATCCCCATCGATTGGAACCTGCCGGCTCAACAACCTCACGCTTGCCGGCGCCGGTCGCGTTCGGGCCGGGGATTGCAGCTATGGCGTATTTGCGCCACAAATTTCGGCCGCCGGGCGGCAGTTGCCGGCCTTTTGACGTTTTGTCGTTTTACGTTCTAAAAATGCGCAATTGTCGGTCGAAACGCATAACTAATTGAAATTAATAAAAATTCATACTATTAAAGGTAGTAACGACAACACGGAAGTCGGGTTACGAACGATTGGCGCGAAACTTGCTCCTGATTCTTAACAAGTAATAAAAAATCGGTAACCGTGGAGGCATCACCTGAACTTGATGAGGTGACGCATGAACAGGAAGGGTACGATTCTTTGGCGGCTGGCCGTGTTAGGGACAAATTCGGCGATTCGGTCTGGGAAATCAATAACGGTTCGGGATTCCTGGTTTCTTCGCGAAATTGCGAGGTCTGGACCAACCAGCACGTTATCGCCGACGCCGCGCTGATCGAAGTTTTTCCCAGGGGCTGGAACCGCTCCGCGGGGATCCAGGCAACGGTTATCAACTCCACCCCCAGAAACGATATCGCTATTCTGCGGCTCGAGGATTGCAGTGGGATTCCCCAGGCCGTGCTCGGCAACTCCGACCTGGTGCAGCCCGGCGATGAAACCTTCGCGGTCGGCAATCCCCTGGGACGCAATCCCGATTCGATAAGTCGCGGCATCATTTCGCATACCCAGCGCTACCGCGATAGCACTACGCCCTACCTGCAGACCGACGCCGCGATAAACCCGGGCAACTCGGGCGGTGCGCTGTTCGATCGTAACGGCAAGGTGATCGGGATAAACACGGCAATCGATTCAACTCGTTACGGCACCAACCTCGGGATTGGATTCGCGGTGCCGATCAACCAGGTCATGCAGACAGTGGCCGATTTGCGCCAGGGCCCGCCGAGCTGGGGCGATGCTGGTTTCTCCGGTATCGTCAGCACGCTGACGCCGGACGAAGCCGAGGTGCTCCAGGTGCCGGGCGGCGGTGGCGCGCTGGTCGTGATCAAAACGCCGGAGACGGGACCCAGCCAGGGCAGGCTGGAGGCGCATGACGTCATCTACCGTATCAACGAAACCGCGATCATAGACACCGCGCAGGCGGTGCGCCTGGTTGGCCATTACGAGGTCGGTGACATCCTGTCGCTCGACCTGGTACGCGCCGGAGAGCCCATGGAAGTAGAGATCGTACTTGGCGAAGGCTGGCAGGGCGATAGCGTCCCGGCGCCGGATAACTACGACGGTTTGCTCGGCCTGACCCTCGAAATGTGGGGCGACGCGGATGGCGACCGTGGCCAGTTCAAGAAGCCGGTTATCACCAAGGTGCACAGCCTGGGTCCGGCGCACCGGGCCCACGTAGCGAGTTCGCAGCGCTCGGTCGTGGTCAATGGCCCCTATGTCGTTCCCTACCTGCTCGACGTCAAGACCGTGACCGGGGTGGCTTACCAGGGTAAGTTACATTCGATTGCTTCCGTGGAAGAGATCGAAGACTTTGCCCGCCGTGCCTACCAGGACCGGGCACCGCTACTGCTAGAAATCGAATACTGGGCACGCAGGAATCCGCAGAATCATCAGACCAACCTGGAACTGGCAAGCACCGCATTTTTCAAAATTATGCCGCAGCGCGCGATTGCCGAGGTCACGAATCCCCAATTCAGAAAAGTTATGAGGCAGAGCGTATCCAGGCCGCCGTTCGAATTTAACAAAGGGCAAGCCGGTTCCAGGAATATCTGAGTTGACTTGCCTGCCGCAAACGGGCTAGACCACCGGCGCACCGCCCTCGGCGCTGCGGCGCTCGATAAACGCTTGCAACTCTTCGACCCGCGCGGAATCCATCGCCGGCGCTTCGAAGTCCTGCAGAATCTTCTTCCAGATGCCGTTGGCGCGCTGGGTCGCGGTCTTGCTGCCGTTTTCGGTCCACTGTCCAAAATTACTCCAGTCGGAAACCAGCGGCTCGTAAAACGCCGTCTGGTAGCGAGCCATGGTGTGTTCGCAACCGAAAAAATGGCCGCCCGGATCGACGCTGGCAATCGCCTCGTAGGCCAGTTCCGCATCGCCGCTGTCGAGTGGATTGAATATCTCGGCGAAGGTTTGCAGCATTTCGACGTCGAGGATGAACTTTTCCATCGACCCGGTGAGCCCGCCCTCCAGCCAGCCGGCCGCATGCACCATGACATTGACCCCGCCGAGGATGCTACCCCAGGCCGACATCAGGAATTCGTACACCGCCTGCTCGTCCGGCGCGTTCGATGCGGTTGCCGCCGAGCCGCGCCAGGGCAGGCCGATATGCCGCGCCAGTTGCCCTGCGCCGAACGCCGCCTGCACGAATTCAGGGGTGCCAAAGGCGGGTGAACCCGATTTCATGTCGACGTTCGAGGTGAAGGAACCGTAGACTACCGGCGCCCCCGGGCGCACGATCTGTGCCAGCAGGATGCCGGCTAGCGCCTCGGCGTGCTGCAGCACCAGCGCTCCCGGCATGGTCACCGGCGCCATCGCGCCAGCCAGCGTGAACGGTGTAATCACCGATACCTGCCCGGCGCGGGCGAAGTCGATGATGCCCTGGCACATCGGGATATCGAGCTGGCGCGGCGAGTTGGTGTTGATCACGGTGTAACACAGGGGTTTTGCCTCGAATTCCTGCTGGCTTAATCCGTGGGCGATGCGCGCCATCGCGAACGCGTCTTCGACCTGTTCGCTGCCGCGGGAAAAAATGAAAAATGGTTTACGGCTCAGCGTCAACTGGGCTTCGGTAACCCGGTAGTGGCGCAGGTGCACCGGGATGTCCTGTGATTCGACATTGGGCGACTGCAGGTGCAGCACGTCGAAGTGCTCGCTGAGCTTGATAATATTGCGCGTGTCCTCGAGCGTACCTGGACGCTTGCCGCGATCGAGATCGGAAATATGCGGCGCGCCGCCGACGCAGGTAAAGGCGATGTTGTCGCCGCCGAGCGTGACATCTGCCTGTGGCACCGAGCCATGCAGGACAAACTCGCTGGGTGCCGATTCCAGCGCGCCGGCGATCAAAGCCGGATCTATCCTGACCAGTTGCGACGTTTCATCGACACTGGCGCCGGCCTGTTTGAAATAGTCGCGCGCCTCGTCGTTGAGCACCTTGATTCCCAGTTCTTCGATAACGCGCAGCGCGGTTCGATGTATCGCCTCGAGCCGGTCCTCGCTGAAGGCCGGTTGGCGAATGAGCGGATTCTTCAGCTTGCGGTAGTCGACCTGGCGTCGATGCGAGGTATCGGCGACCCCGTGGTGTCTGCCGCGTCTTGATCTTCTGCTCACGATAGGGTTTCTCCGTAGCTGTCGAGAATATGCTGACGAAATTCGTCGGCCCGTTTTGGATCGAGCTTGTGCCCGGTGAAGCACTCGAAATAGGCTTCGGTGTAGTCCAGCCGCGTCGATAGCGGTTCTTCGATTTCGAGTGCGTAAAAACCGATTTGCGAGTAATAAAGCACCCGCGCGCGTATCAGCGCCTCGGGCATCGGGTAGTCGAAACACGCGAAAAAATTTTGCAGGGATTCTAGTCGTGCGGCGTCTTCACGATCCACCAGCTCGCGAATTCGTGACGAGCGTCGAGACCATTCGCGGATCGCGAGGTCGAGCCGGGAATCGAAGTAGGCCGCATCGATACAGGTTTCGAAGAAACGGAAAATACCGTCGGCCAGGCTTGCGGCCTGGTTTACGGATCGTGTGAGGGCCGCGGTGTTCTTGTCTTTCCAGTAGCTGACCAGCGCGTCGATCAGGTCTTCGCGATTCTCGAAATGCCAGTAAAAGCTGCCGCGGGTAACCCCGAGGTCGTCGGCCAGGCGGGTGATGCGCACGGCGTCGATGCCTTCGGATACGAACACCTCGAGCGCGCATTGCAGCCAGTCGAAGCGCTGTAGCTGTTTGCGATCCTGGGTCGCGGCGCCGCGCTCGGCCACCGCCTTGAGCAGGCTGGTATCAGGCATTGGTTGCACCATACATAGTTGTATGTTTGAATATACAGGTCTGTATGTTTAATGCAAATAAAAAATAAAATGACAACCACTAAAGCTGATATCAGGTTGATGCGCTTCGACGATCTCGAGTTCGCGCCGCGCTTCGAATATGGTGAAATGGCCCAGGTGGCCGGTGTCTGCGGCGCCGAGGATGGCACGCAACTGGGCGCCGGCTGGGGGCGCATGACCAATGCGCGCATCCCGTGGACGATCAAATACGATGAAGTGCTAACCGTGTTCGATGGCGTCCTCAGGCTGCATGCTGATGGCGAGGTGCACGAGCTGCGCGCGCGGGACTGCATCTGGTTGCCGCAGGGCACCGAATTGATCTACGAGGCCGAGTATGCGCTGGTACACTTCGCTATCCATCCATCGAACTGGCACGAGGACTGAGACTTGACTACCCGTTCCGTCACGCATCTGCCCAGGGATGACAATACCAATGGCTGGAGCCATATACTTACGCCGAGAACGCCCAAAGCGGCGTTGCAGGGCGATCAGAAAAGCGACTGGGTGGTCGTCGGCGCCGGCTATGCCGGTCTTGCGGCCGCGCGTCGCCTCGCCGAAAACCGGCCCGATGACCGGGTGATCCTGCTCGACGCGGGCGAGGTCGGAGAGAACGCCTCCGGGCGCAACTCGGGTTTCGCCATCGATTTACCGCACAACGTCGGCTCGTCGATGGAGGAACTGGAGGGATCGCATCGATTCATGGCGCTGGCGCGCGCCGCGATCGACTACCACGAAGCCCAGATCGAGCGTTACGGCATCGACTGTGACTGGACCCAGCCCGGCAAGTATCACTGCGCGGTATCGGAGCAGGGGGTGCGCGAAGTGCTCGAACCTTTCGCCAGGGAACTCGATGCGCTCGAGGAGCCCTATACCTGGATCGAAAAGGCCGAGCTCGACAGGCGACTCGGCACCACGCATTTTGCCGCCGGCGTGCATACCCCGGGTTGTCGCCTGATGAACCCGGCGGCGCTGGTGCGTGGCCTCGCCGATAACATGCCCGACAATGTCACGCTGTACGAAAACTCGCCGGTCACCGCGATGGACCTGGACCGGGGAATCAGGTTGTCGACGCCGAACGGGCAGGTGATTGCGGAGCAGATGATTCTCGGCGTCAACGGTTTTGCCGATTACTTCGGTTACTTCGAGCAGAGGCTGCTGCCGATGGCGGCCAACGCCAGCCTCAGCCGGCAGCTGACCCCGGCGGAACGCGACGCGCTCGGCTGCGAGGAAAACTGGGGTGTGACGCCGGCCAACGCGTTTGCGTCGATCACGATGCGTTACACCAATGACCACCGCATCCTGATCCGTAACAATATCTACCACAACCGCAAGATGCGCGAGCCCGAATCCCACCGCAGGCACATCAAGCAGGTGCACAAACGGCTGTTCGACGAACGTTTCCCGATGCTGCCCGAGGTCGACATGGAATACACCTGGACCGGTTTTCTTTGCCTGGCGCAAAACGGCGCACCCGGTTTCGGCAAGCTCGCGGACAATGTTTACACCTCGGTGTGCCAGAACGCGGTCGGCGTCACCAAGGGTACCGCCGGTGGCATGCTCGCGGCCGATATGGCCTGCGGCATCGACAATGAACTAATCGGTTACATGGAAAGCCTGGGGACGCCGAACAAGCTGCCGCCGCGCCCCTTCCTCGACATCGGCGTCAAGGCCCGCCTCGCCTGGGAGTTGTGGAAAGCGCGTAAAGAGGTCTAGTTAGCTCGCCACAGCACCGGGAACCAGTCGCTGCGCATTCTATCCCCGTGTTGCATACCGTGATCGACGTAAGGCGGTGAGGTTTCACCCGGGCGTTCGCAGTAGGTTACGTCGTCGCCGAGCCAGCGAGTCGAGAAGGCGCGCCTGATCGAACCGACGGTTGCATCCCCGGTGCCGTGCAGGGTGCGAAAATCGAACACGATGGTATCACCAGGTTGCAGCGGCCAGGTGGCGATATCGTACTGCTCCCGGTTGGCATCGATGTCCGGCACCGCTTCCATCCTCGCGTCGGGCTGGTCATCGTTGAAAGCGCTGCCGTCTTCGAACACTCGCGGATAGAAAAGCCTGTTCCAGCGATGCGAGCCGCGCACGAACTGCACCGCGACGTCGACATCGGCATGATCCAGCGCCACGTAGACACTCGCGGTTTTGTCGCCGTCGACGCAGTAGTAGGGCAGGTCCTGGTGCCAGGGGGTCGCGTGCTGCGTGCCGGGCGCCTTCATGAAGGCATGCTCGTGGAAAAACTGCGCGTAATCGCTATCCATGAACTGTCCCGCGATCGACGCGGCGTTCGAATGCGAAACGTAATCCAGGTATTCCGGGATCAATTGCCAGTTGCAGTAACTGTCGAAAAATCTGCCCGGCGCGCCGCTCGGATTACTTTCGCAGGGGAAAGCGTATTGTCCCGGCTTGTCGAGGTTACGCTGCAATCCGGCGCGCAGGGTTTCGACCCACTCGGTGCTGGCGCCGCGCAGCAGCACGACGCCGTCGCGTCTGAAGGCGGCGATATCCTCGGCGTTGGCGGCGAATGGTGCCAGGCCGCCGGGGTCTATCGAAATCCCGGGCTGGTGCCAGTCGACCGTGACCTGGTTGAATTGGTCCCCCTGTTGCATGCGTCGAGTTTATGCCGATTCGTAAACCCTGTAAAACCGGGCCCCGGAGCCGAAACTATTGCTTTTTTTTCCGTCGGCCTTCGATTAATCTCGTGCGCAGAATTTCAATCGATAAAAACGCAATGGCCGAAGCCCTGACAGTGGAACTCGAAACACCCGGCATCAGCTATGCCAGCGGGGTTGCCCTGGTATTGCTGTCCGGTGTTTTCTGGTCGTCGATGGGCCTCGGCGTTCGCATGATCGAAGCGGCCAACGTATGGCAGATCCTGCTATACCGCTCGATCGCGCTGGCGACCTTTCTGTTCATAATTATCAGCGTTCGTTCCGGATACAGGCCGCTGCAGAAGATCCGCAAGTCGGGACTCGCCGGTGCGATCGGTGGCGCCAGCCTGGTGATGGCGTTTGCCGGCGGTATTTACGCAATTCAGACCACCAGCGTCGCCAACGCGATGTTCCTGTTCGCGGCGGCGCCGTTCCTGGCGGCCTTCTTCGGCTGGATCGTGTTGCGCGAAAGCGTGCGCAGGGCAACCTGGATCGCGATGACCGTGGCCATCGTCGGCATCGCGATCATGGTGCTTAACGGGATATCGCTGGGACGAATGGCGGGCAATCTGAGCGCTATTCTGTCGGCCTGCGGCTTCGCGATTTTCACCATCGCGCTGCGCTGGGGCAAGCTGGAGGACATGTTGCCAGCGGTTTTCATGGCGGGTATTTTCGCCCTTATTACCTCGGGGCTGGTTTGCTGGTTCATGGACTACGGATACGATATTCCAACGAATGACGTGGCCATCGCTATTTTGCTGGGTGTCTTCCAGGTCGGGCTCGGACTGGTGGTATACACCATCGGCTCGAAAGTCGTGCCTGCGGCCGAGCTCGCGCTGTTGTCGATGACCGAGGTCCTGCTCGGACCTTTCTGGGTCTGGCTGTTTCTCGGCGAAACCGCGGAGCTTTACACCTTGCTCGGCGGCTCGGTGTTGATGCTGGCAATCGCTGGCAACGCCCTGAGCGGCCTGCGGCGCAAACCGGTGCCGGTAATCTGATGGGCGCTAACCACCTGTTCGACGGCCTGCTGGGCGGGCGCGAAACGGATTCACGCATCCTGCTGCGGGTGCCCGACGGTGACGACTGGTCCTACGCGGAACTCGTGGCTCTCAGCGGCAGGCTGGCTAACCTGTTGCAGGCGCAGGGCGTCGAGCCCGGCGATCGCGTGGCGGTGCAGGTGACCAAGTCGGTGCAGGCCATTGCCCTGTACCTCGCCACCGTGCGCGCCGGCGCCGTGTTCCTGCCGCTCAACACCGCCTATACGCGAGCAGAGGTCGAATATTTCCTCGAGGATGCCGAGCCGGCAGTGTTTGTCTGCGCTAGCGATCGCGAAGCCGAGTTCGACGGCATCGAGGCCAGGGTGCTGACGCTCGATGGCGACGGTGGCGGCAGCCTGATGCCGGCCGCGGAAAATATGATCCCTGACTTCAGCAATGTCGAGCGCGCGCCGCAGGACCTGGCAGCGATTCTGTATACCTCGGGAACCACCGGCCTGTCGAAAGGCGCGATGCTGAGTCACGATAACCTGCTGTCCAACGCCCTGACACTGGTAAATTACTGGCGCTTTACCTCCACCGACGTGCTGCTGCACGCGTTGCCGATTTTCCATACCCACGGTTTATTCGTGGCGACGAATATTATATTGATCTGCGGCGGTTCGATGATTTTCCTGGCGCGGTTCGATCTCGACGCGATGATCGATCAGATGCCGCGGGCAACATCGTTGATGGGCGTGCCGACTTTTTACACTCGGCTGTTGGCCGACGACCGCTTCGACCGCGAGTTGGTGGCGCACATGCGCCTGTTTGTCTCGGGCAGCGCGCCGATGCTGGCCGAGACCCATGTCCAGTTCGAACAGGCCACCGGGCACCGCATTCTCGAGCGCTACGGCATGACCGAAACCAACATGAACACGTCCAATCCTTACGAGGGCGAACGTCGCGTCGGCAGCGTCGGTTTCCCGCTGCCGGGCGTCGAGATCAGCATCACCGATCCCGAGAATGGCGCAACCCTGGTGGATGGGGAAACCGGTATGATCGAGGTGCGCGGGCCCAATGTTTTCCTCGGCTACTGGCGCAAGCCGGAAAAAACGGCGCTCGAGCTGCGTAACGACGGATTCTTCATCACTGGCGATATGGGCATGATCGACGCCGACGGTTACGTGCATATTCTCGGCCGCGAAAAAGACCTGGTCATTTCCGGCGGCTACAATATTTACCCGAAACAGATCGAGACCGAAATCGACGCCCTCGACGGCGTGCTCGAATCCGCGGTGTTCGGCATTCCCGATCCAGACCTGGGCGAGGCGGTGGCCGCCGCGGTGGTGCTCGAAGATGGTGCCACGCTCGACCAGGAGCAACTGAACGCGGCGCTCAAACCTCTGCTGGCGCGCTTCAAATTGCCGCGCAAGCTGGTGCTACTCGACGAGTTGCCGCGCAACGCGATGGGTAAGGTACAGAAGAATATTTTGAGAGATCGCCATGGATGAATTGATTGCCAGCAGTGCCACCAAGATCGTGGCCATGCTGCAATCCGGTGAGATCGCCATCGGCGATACGTTAGCCGCGCTCGAGGTTCGAATTGCCGAGCTCGACGGCAACATCAACGCATTGCCGACGCTGTGCTTCGAGCGCGCGCGTGAGGCCGCTGCGCAACAGGGTTTCAGCGCCAGCCTGCTCGGTGGCATCCCGGTCGCGATCAAGGATTTAACGGACGTGGCCGGCGTGCGCACTACCTACGGCTCGATGCTTTCCGAAAACCATGTGCCACAGCAGTCCGACCTGCTGGTGGAAAACATCGAGCGCAATGGCGGGATCGTTTACGCCAAGTCGAATACCCCCGAGTTTGGCTCCGGTGGCAATACCTTCAACGATGTATTCGGCGCCACCCGCAATCCTTATGACCTGTCGCGCAGCGTGGGCGGCTCTTCCGGGGGCGCCGCGGCTGCGCTCGCCAGCGGCTGCGCCTGGCTGGCGCAGGGTTCGGATCTCGGCGGATCGCTGCGCACCCCGGCCAGTTTTTGCGGCGTGACCAGCTTGCGGCCTTCGCCCGGGCTGATCCCATCGAGCCCGGGGCAGCAACCCTTCGGAGTTTATTCGCAGCCGGGGCCGATGGCGCGCAGTGTAATTGACCTGGCGCTGTTCGCCGACGCGATGGCGGGCTGCAGCTCGCTGGCCGGGCTCGGCAAGCCGCACCAATCCACCGAGTTCCAGGATGCGGCGGCGCAGCCGCGCAAACCGTTGCGGATCGCTTTTAGTACCGATCTGGGTATCGCCGACACCAGCGCGGAGGTCGCGGCGGTCTGCAGCTCGGCGCTAACGGAACTGGAACGCGAGAATATCGGCGTCGAAACCGCGCATCCGGACCTGAGCATGGCGCACCGCGCCTTCGACGCGCCGCGCGCGCTCGATTACGCGTTATCTTACGGGCCCGAACTGGAACGAATCCGTTCGGTAATCAAGCCTGAAAATGTCTGGAACATCGAATTCGGACTGCAGCTCACCCGTGATCAAATCCTGGATTCGATGGCGGCGCAGGGCGAGGTGTTTCACAACGCGTCGAGCTTCATGCAGGACTATGACCTGCTGATCTGCCCGGCAGCAATCTTACCGCCGTACCCGGTCGAGGAACGCTACCCCGGTTTCTCCGACGGGCTTGCCTATTCCGAGTACTACCGCTGGCTCGCGATCGTTTACGCAATCACGACCACGACCCTGCCGGTGATCACGATTCCCTGCGGCAGGACCGACTCCGGCCTGCCGGTGGGCCTGCAGCTGATCGGCAAGGCACACGGCGAACGTGAGCTTTTCGGCTACGCCAGCTACCTCGAAAAGATCCTGGACTGGGACCCGCTGCTAGCCATTCGAGCAGGCTAGTCTTCGATATTCGTCGCCGCCCTGGCGCGCTCCTGGGCTTATATTGGACTACAATTATTCGTTAACGCGGGACACGTCAGTTGGCGTGTCCTTCCGCTTAACGAAAATAGAGGAAATACGAGTATGGACAATGTATATGCCACCCCGAGTTCCGATGTAACGTCGGAACAAGGCGAAACTCACTATTCGGGTTTCTGGATACGAGTACTGGCCTCGTTGATCGACACGATCTGGTTGCTCGCACTGACCTTCACCCTGGCATGGATTGTTTATGGTGCGATGTATTTTGAATCGACCAGTTTCAGCCAGGGCCCGGCCGACATCTTTATCAGCTACGTGATGCCATTTATCCTGACCCTCATGTTCTGGTATTTCAAATCCGCGACGCCAGGCAAGATGATACTGGGTATAAAGATCGTCGATGCCAGGACCATGGGAAAAGCGTCCACCGGCAAGCTGTGCCTGAGATACCTGGGCTACTATATTTCAGCTTTGATTCTCGGCCTCGGTTTTTTCTGGGTCGGCTGGGACAGCCGTAAGCAGGGCTGGCATGACAAGATCGCCGGCACCCTGGTGATCAAGGAAAAGTAGATGTCGTCTCTTCAGGAACGGCTGTCCCCATGCCGCTGCCACCGTGCGTTCCGCTCCGGCATGCGCGCTGCAGGGAAAATCCCGGCGCTACCGCCTGCCTGCTGATCATGTGGGGTAGGTGCTCGCATTCAAGCCATAAGACTCGGGCCGGCGCCGCGGGTCTCGTCTTCTGGTTGTTGCTTGCACTAAGCGGTTGCAGCACCTTGCCGGACTACGCGGCTCCGACGATATCGATTCTCAAGGATGAGACGCTGGACGTTTCCGATGTCATTCCCTACCGGGCACTGACGCGCGACGATTTCATGGGCACCGAGCCGCCGGCGCATTTCGATGAAAGAATGGCTGCAGTCACCTGCGTTTATACCCAGCCCATCGTCGACAGGGAGGGAATCGATATCCAGCCTGCAATTGCCGCGGATGGCAGCGAAGCCTACGACATAATCTACAACAACCTTAAATACCAGGCATTGATGAACCGCAACTGTTCCTGGTGGAATACTGCGACCCGGGGTATGGAGGAGGATTACGTGCTCGAGCATGAGCAAATCCATTTCGCCTTGTTCGAGATCGCGGCGCGAAAATGGAGCGAGGGTCCACCCGTCAGAATTCAGATCCGGGCGGATAGCCGCGAAGTCATGCTTGAAAACCTGCAGGCCAGGTTCGAACAACTGTTGCAGGAGCGGCTGCAGGTATTGCTACAGCAAAATCGCAGGTTCGATGAAGAGACTTCGGTTGGGCATAATCCCGAGAAACAGAAACTCTGGCTGGAACTGGTCGAGAAGCAGCTGGAGGC
>CAMYON010000066.1:0-602 GCA_947260025.1 uncultured Gammaproteobacteria bacterium | reverse complement strand
GCTACAGCAAAATCGCAGGTTCGATGAAGAGACTTCGGTTGGGCATAATCCCGAGAAACAGAAACTCTGGCTGGAACTGGTCGAGAAGCAGCTGGAGGCTACTGGCGGATACGCGGCAACGCTGCCCGTAACAGCGTTACCGACGCAACCTGGAGGTGCTGCAGAGAACTGAACTGCAGCGAATCCGCTTCGTCGTTTCAAGGCTGGCGCGGCTTTGGCCGGAACTAGTCAGATTTGAAATGCCATCAGGGTCGAACGGCTTCGCGAATCTCTTTCTTTACCTGCTGGAATAGTGAAAATAGTGTGTTAATGATTCCCATACTCTATTACTAATAATGTTCCCGAAAAAATTCCAGCAACAGACGATCGCCGTGAATGGCATCAAACTCTGCGTGACCACCGGGGGCCAGGGTCCAGCACTTATCCTGTTGCACGGCTTCCCGCAAACCCACATCATCTGGCACCGCGTGGCGCCGGTGCTGGCGCAACAGTTTACACTCGTAATGCCCGACCTGCGGGGTTACGGCAACAGCGCCGCACCGGCCGGCGATGCCGGGCATCGGTGCTATTCCAAACGTGAAATGGCGCGCGACATCGTTGCA
>CAMYON010000065.1 GCA_947260025.1 uncultured Gammaproteobacteria bacterium | reverse complement strand
GATATTGCCTACGGCGTCAGCAAGGCAGGCTCGGTGTATATCACCCGTCAAATCGCGGCGGACTATGCCGCTCAGGGTATCGTCTGCAACGCCGTGGCGCCCGGCAAGATCCTGACCGGTCGCACCGATGCTATCGACGCGGCATCGCTACACTATGCGCGTTCGCGTACGCCGATGGCCGCGGCACCGCTCGACCGATTGGGCAAGCCGACCGATGTCGCCAGTGCTGCCCTTTTTCTGGCCAGCGATGAATGCACCTATGTCAACGGCGCCAACCTGATGGTAGACGGCGGCTGGACCGCCGCCTGAAATTTTTATCGGGCGTTTATTTCTGGGACATGTTGATGACCCACGGCGTCTCGGGCAGCGAATCTGCTCGTAGCCGCTGCTGGCACTGGGTCGCGTAAAAGCGGGCAGGGCCGTCGTGCGGGAAAGCCTTTCGTATCGACTTGAATGCCTTCGATGCCGCTTTCCAGTTACAGTCCATGAACAAGTCGATTCCGCTCGCGAAGCGCTCGCATAATTCGACCTGCTGCGGGGTAGCGTCGGCCGTCATGTCCAGTATCTCGAAGATCGGCAACGCTTCGGTCTTGCCGACAAAGACGAAATGCCCGATTGGACGCAGCAGCAACCCGTGGATGCCTTCGATGGTCGATGCCGTGGCGAGGATCTGCGAGCCGACGTGCTTGTTCAGGCCCTCGATACGCGACGCCGTGTTGGCGCAGTCGCCGACGATGCTGTAGACGAAGTGACCGCCGCCGCCGGAATGGCCGACATAAACCTCGCCGGTTTCGAGGCCGATACGCAACGAGGTTTCGAAGGCGTCATGTCGGGCCTTGAAGTCTTCGATTGCATCTGCGGCCTGTAGCGAGGCGAGGATCGGTTTGCGGCGTACCTCGGGATCCGATTCGTCGCCGGTCCAGGCGCACATGATCGCATCGGCGCGAAACTCGGTCACGGTCACGTCATGGTCGCTCAGGGGCTTGGCCAGGGTATCGAAATAATCGTTCAAAAATTCCGCTAGCTCGCCCGGCCGCATGTGTTCGGCGATGGTCGAGAAGCCCTGCATGTCGGTCGCGAGACAGGTGCTGAAGGTTACCTGGTCGACGCTTTCCGGATTCAATTCGCTGCCGGTCAGGGCCTTCGATACTTCCGCCGGCACGTACAGGCTGATCGCTTCGCTGATGTGCTTGACCTTGTGGCGCTGCTGCAGGTACTGGGCCAGCAGGCCGGCGAACAGCGCCAGCGGAAACTGCACCAGTAGCGGCGTGGCCATCGGCAGCCATAGCTGGCTGTCGTTGAACATGACTTGCGCGAAGTAGCCGTAAATTGCGGCCACCACGATGGCCGCGGGTACGCCGAGGCTCGCCGGGGTAAAGTAGATCACCATCGTGATCACCAGGCCGAAGCAAAACAGGATAGCAAGCGTCGAGAGCGCGTCCGGAACTTGCAGCGATTCGTCGTGCAGCAGGTTGCCGAACGCGGTGGCCGCTATTTCGACGCCGCTCAAATCGATGCTGTCTTCATCGGTGAACACCGTGTAGAAGCGGTCCGGCTGACCGGGATCGTACAGGTCCGAAAAGCCGACGAAAGCTACCTTGTTGGTAAGGTCCAGATCCTCCAGCGAAGTATTCCCATCCGGGCCCTTGATAACGGCGTGATACGGAATCGTCTTGACGGTACCCGGCGGGCCGTAGAAATTGAGATAGCGTTCATTGTTGCCCAAATACATTGCCACCAGTGATTTAAGCAAGTGCCGGATTTCAGCGGACTCGGATTGAACCCAGGGCGCGCCCAGTTCCTGGGTCAGGTTGTTGGCCAGCACCGGATCGTCAACCAGTGCCGCTCTGACACCGGTCATCAGTTTGCGCAGATCCTCGGGCGATGAAATTTCGGCAGCGGATTCCGGTAATTCCAGTTGGCGAGTGACACCGCTATTTTTCAATACCCGATAAAACTGTGGATAGGCCCTCAATGCATGCAACTGGAAACCGACCGCGGGTATGGTCGGCGCTTCCCGGGCGCTGCTTTTGAACACCCAGAATTCATAGACGGCCGCATCGAGCTTGGGTAACGGGAAGGGTCCCAGGCCCCGCGCCGCGTTGGCCAGTGAAGGAATGGGCGAAACCAGTTGCTCGACCCAGACGCTACCCAGAATTTTACCGCTGGCATCCTCGACCCGCTGACCCTTGCCGCTGAGATGTTGAAACAGGACGACACGATCGGAACGCCTGGCGGCTTCCGCGAATTTCTGCTCTTCTAGCGGCGATCTCACTCTACGGAAATCAATATCGAAAACGATAGCGGATGCACCGTAATTGACCAACGCATCGACCAGTTCGCCGTGAATGGAACGTGGCCAATCACGCGGCAGCGCAGGAATATCCAGCCTCGCCCCCGTCGTGCCGTCGATCGCTATCACGACCACTCCTGAGGGCTGATCAATTTCTCCGCGAGTTTTAAACAGCCAGTCCAGGCCGACATTTCGTTCGAACACGGTGCCGTAGGGCGACAGGCCGGCCAGGCTGCCGGCAAACCCGATTGCCCAGCCCAGCAGCAGGCCTCTAAGCAGGCGCCGCATGAGCTTTAAGGGTTTCAGGCATTATTATGTTTATATTTTTCACGGCAATCGAATCTACCTTATCTTCGGGTTTAAATCAGCTTCGAACGGGAATTTATTAATTTGCCCGTTGCGGGGCAGGCCCCTCCCGTGACGACAGTACTGCCTGTCGTAACTAAACCGTAAGTTGTTATTTAGGACCGATAGGTATAGGATTGGGGGGTGCGTCTCCGCTTCGAGACGAGGCACCTCCTCGTGTTGACCCTCCTGTTTTTTGCATTAACCCTCAGTGGCGAGGCCCGGGCCGAATGCGGCGCGATCGTCGGCCAGTTCGTCGATATCCATGGCCAGGTCGAAATCCAGATTGCAAGCGGCGATGCCTGGTCAAATGCCAGCCTCGACACCGAGTTGTGTGAGGGCAGTTCGATCCGCGTAGGCGCGCAGAGCCGCGCCGCAATTTCATTGATCAACGATGCGGTATTAAGACTCGATGAAAATACCACGATGCGCCTGGTGAATATCGTCGAGGAGGAGGAAGAGCGGTCGCTGCTGGACATCCTCAGGGGCGCGATACAATCCTTCAGCCGCAAGCCGAAGAAATTAATGGTCAACTCGCCCTACCTCAACGGTTCCATCGAGGGCACCGAGTTCGTGTTCCGCGTCACCGACGAGCAGACGGAACTAACGGTTTTCGAAGGTACGGTACTGGCCTCCAATGAGCAGGGCGAAGCCTCGGTATCCGGGGGTGAATCTGTCGTCGCGCAGCAGGGGCGGGCGCCCGCCACGCGGGTGATTGTAAACCCCAGGGATGAAGTGAACTGGGGTTTGTATTACCCCAAGATCCTGTTCTCGAAAGATCAAGCTACAGACCCCCAAATTTTTGAAATTGCCTCATTATTGGAAAGCGGACGTATCGATCAGGCTCGGCAAAAGCTTGAACCGTTAATTTCTGCTGGAAACTCAGGCCTGGCATATGCGCTCAGCAGTGTCATCAACGTCGCGCTTAATCAAACTGCACAGGCACTGAACGATGGAGCGAGGGCTGTTGAGCTAAATCCCTCACCGCCCAGTTTCATAGCGCTGTCTTACGCACAGCAATCGAACCTCGATCTCGAAGTGGCTCGGACAACCGTTGAAATGGCAAACCAGGCCAGCCCGGACAATGCCCTGGCGCTTGCAAGACTGGCTGAGCTCAGTTTGATGCTCGGTGACAGAACCCAAGCCGTGGAGTTGGCCCAACAAGCCCAGGCGATCGACAGCGAGATCGGCAATATTCAACTCGTTTTGGGTTTTTCCGCGTTGGCAATCCATGACCACGCAACGGCCGGTAAGGCCTTCGAGACCGCTATTGCACTCGATTCCGCCAATCCGTTGGCCCATTTAGGATTGGGCCTGTCAAAAATCAGTGCAGGAAACTTGGTCGAGGGTCGCAGGGATATCGAAGCGGCGGTCGCGCTGGACTCCAACGATGCAATAATTAGGGCGTACCTGGGCAAATCCTATTTCGAGGAGAAGCGGTCGGATCTGGGCGAGGCACAGTTCGACATCGCCAAGTCACTTGATCCGAACGATCCTACGGCTTTCCTTTACAGTAGCATCCTCAAACAATCCGAAAACCGACCGGTCGAGGCGCAGGATGATATTCAGCAGTCGATCGAGCTAAACGATAATCGGGCCGTTTACCGCAGCCGCTTACTACTTGACCAGGACCGCGCAGCTCGCGGTGCAAGTCTGGCGCGAATCTATGACACGCTAGGCTTCAGCAACCAGGGAATCGACGAGGCCAGCAGATCGCTATCGGCTGACCCGGCCAATGCCTCCGCGCATCGTTTCCTTTCCGACAGTTATCGCCAGGTGAGAAGGCGCGAAATCTCGCGCGTCAGCGAACTGTTGCAGGCACAGATGCTACAGGAAATCAACCTGAACCCGGTGCAGCCCAGTGTCAGCGCTGCGAACCTGAACATCGGGTCTGGCTCCGGCGATGTCGGCTTAAACGAGTTTACTGGGCTGTTCGAAAGCAATGGTCTGCAGCCGGCTATTTCCTTGCAATCGGGTTCTAATGACACCAGGGCAACCGAGGCCGTTCTTTCCGGAACTCACAACAACCTGTCGTTTAGCATCGGTGCGTTCGACTATGAATCTGACGGGTGGAGAGATAATAACGGCCAGGACCAGGAGCTGGCTAACCTGTTCGTGCAGTGGGCAGTTTCACCAGAATTGAACCTGCAGGCGGAGGTTAGCTCTCTCGAGACCACCGAGGGCGATCTCGCGTTTAACTTTGACCCGGACGATTTTGACTCGACCCTTACCAACAAACGCGACCTGGATACCGAACGATTTGGCCTGCGTTACTCACCGCGTCCAGAGGTGGATATTTTGATATCGCATATCTCGAGTGATCGGGACGTAAGCCAAACCTTAAGCGGTATCGTGCTGATTCCAAATCCGGCTTTTCCATTCTGCCTGCCGTTTTGCGGCCCCTTGCTTCCAGCGCCGGGTGATCTCGATTTCACCGCAGATAGCGATGGAGATCAGACTGAGCTCCAGTACCTGCATAATTTTGGTGCGGTCAGACTCGTCGCGGGATACGCCGATGCCGACGTCGACACCGATAACGTCACCGAAACGACGCCACCCAGTATTCTCGAGAGCATGTCCATGTCGGAGCTGACGCAAGAAAGGGCCTATATTTACTCGACTTTCGATCTGGGCAGCAATGTTGAATTAACGTTGGGCGTTAGCGAGGAAGAGTACGAGTCAGATCCGACCGACGAATCGGACACTAATTCCAAGTTCGGCCTTCGCTGGCGGATCGATAACCGACAGGAACTTCGCCTGGCTTCCTTCGAAGTGACGAAACCAGCGCTGGTCAATAATCGCACACTGGAACCTACCCAGGTAGCGGGTTTCAACCAGTTTTTCGATGATATCACCGCGACTAAATCCGAGCGTGTCGCGCTTGGTTACAGCATAAAATTAAATTCCCGGCTGGCGCTTGGGATTGAATCGAGCGAACGCGACATGGATGAACCCGTTATCACAGATGTGGGTGCCGGGCCCGAGACCGTGTTTGAGGATAGAGAAGAAGAATTTCATAAAATATATGCCCACTGGACACCAACGAATTCGATCGTGGTCAGTTTAGAAGCGATTTACGACCTGTACGAAGCAGACTCCGGAATTGCCACTGAATTTGACAATCTTCCCGAGCGAGTGAAAACAGAAAGCCTGCCGCTGTCTGTAAAGTATTTTTCACCGTCCGGCTGGTATGCAGGCATCACCACCACGTTTGTCGATCAGGAAGTTGAGAGAGATCCTTTTGCGTCTCAGGCAAGCGGGGACGAAAGTTTTGAAGTTGTCGATCTCAATGTTGGTTACAGGTTTCCCAAGCGTCGGGGCGCAATTAGCTTAATCATACTTAATGCTGCCGACGAGGATTTCATGTACCAGGATGACAGCTACCGCGAATTTCGCGACGAGCCATCGACAGGGCCTTATTTTCCGGAGCGCACAGCGACGATCCAGGCAAACCTGGTATTTTAAAGACAGAGATCTAGTCGCGAATTGCGACGAGCATGAACCAGGTTGGAATGTCGGACTTGAAATCCGGCATAAGACCTAACCCAAATGGGTTAAATTGGCAGGATTTGCCAGTTTTTGTATAAATTTGGCCGGCTATATACGATAGGCTGATTTGAAGAGCTGTTTGGCAACGAGAAATGCCATTTGATTGGCCAGCCAGACATCTGAACTGGAGCAAGCTGCTAAACAATTAATAACCTGGCAGTTGAAGTTGCAATTTTTCAACCTGGAGGACATCTGACATGAACCTATTGAAATATCTTACCGTCATGGGCGTGAGCATAGTGTTTATCGGCGCATTTACCACCGCACAAGCGACCAGTACCGATGTTGTACTGAATCTTGAAGGCAACCCCACCTGCAGTTCGCTGGGCGATAACAGCCTGGTGCAGGTGTTCAAAGACTCCAGTCCCGGCGGTACTCGAGAACTTACGCTGCCATTACCCAATGGTGGTGGTACTCAAAAAGTAAGTTATACCGTTGAAAAAAATAATGCAGGTATCGACCAGATTACGACCTGGAATATTTTTGAAGTAAATGGCAATCCGGTTAATGGCACCGAAGAGCAGCAAGATTTGTTTTACGCTCAAGTTAACGCGCTCAACTACATAATTTTGAAAGCGCAGGGCGGTAATAACGGCGCCCGCGTATTTCACTATGGCACCTCTGATGATGGCCCCGGCTCCCCGGGCGCGATAACTGATCAAGTGTTAGTTTCACCCGGCCCAAAACTGGCCGCGGTGAGCTTTTGCTACGGCCTGACGACTGGAACTCTTGAGCCTGCGGACCCTCCTATCGTCCTTACGGATCTGGAAGACTGCGAGGAGCTTGATACTAATGGGGATGATACTGCAGACCTTTACACAACGGGGATTGACTGCCCAGCCCCCATCGTTGTCGACGGTAGAGTAACCAACGAACAACTGATTATCAATATGGCTCTGAACGACCCTCGCTTTGGTTTTGATTTGGCTACTGACACCATTCGAGCCTGCACTTGTAATTCGAACTTGAAACCCTGTAATCCGGCGTTGCCTGCACAACTAGTAACGCTAGTCACAAATAGTGCAGGCGAAGAGGTAGCGGCATATGTAAATGATGCTGGAGATTATGTCGATCAAGATGGGGATGTAATCGATGACGGGGTGACGAATTTCATTACTGCCGATGACCTGTCCCAGGAAGATCGAACCTGTTTGGAGTACAACCCCGATTCCACGAGTAACAGCGGCATACCCGACGGAGTAAACGAGCGTGTGCCATTTCACATCGAGGGCGTCGAGAATCCGGATTCCTATGTCTGTTATACCTTCGACGGTGTACGCACCTGCTACGGGCATTACTAACATTTCGACGGTTAGTTTCTAGCGAGATTGAATTTTCGGTAGAAAGTCTGCTTAAGGGAGCCTCCAGACGGAGGCTCTTTTTTTAGCGACTAGGTAACGATACGAGGCAGTTGCAGCCGATGTAACCTATGCGAAGCATCGATTCCTTGATGGGGACAACCCATTGAGGCATTTGTAAGTCCGCGGTGAACGAATTATGCTGTGTTCAGGTTTGTGAATAGGAATAAAAAAACAATATACAAACCGATACGAAGACCGATGCAAATATAAGTATCAGTCTTTTCCATGACGACCTAATAGAGGGGGCATCAATATGGGAAACATAACGAAAAAAGAGATAAAAAAGCTGTTAAAGGCGGTTAGAGACAAAATGGTGGAGGAAATAGAGAATAGTGCCGATGAGAAAATTACTGCTGGGTCTCAAATCGAAGTCGATGTGAAAATTTTGATGGGCATGGGTTCAGTTCCATCTTCAATAGAATTGTCGAATGAAGATCCGATAACATTTTCAGGATGTTTTTGGATTTGTTATAAAATTGACGGGCGTCGTTACTGCTGGCAATACTGTATCTAGGAACCTGGCACCGGGTTAAAAGAAAGGGGTCAAGCAGTGTTAAGGAGTCGGTGACAAATGCGAATCATCTAGATTTGTCACCGACTCCGTTTTATTGTGGTCGATGTTGCTAGGGTGTGACGACGCAACGGTTGCTGAGGACGCCGAGACCCTCGATCTCGACCTCGACCTCGTCGCCCGGCTGCAGCCAGATCGGTGGATCGCGGAACGCGCCGACGCCGTGCGGGGTGCCGGTGGCGATGACGTCGCCCGGCAGTAACGTGAACGCCGCGCTCAGGTACTCGATCAGGTAGGGGACGCTGTAAATCATTTCGCGGGTATTCGAATCCTGCCTGGTTTCGCCGTTGACCCTGCATTGTATCGACAGCTGGTGCGGATCGGGAAATTCATCGCGCGTGACGAGGTAGGGGCCTAGCGGGCAAAAGGTATCGAGGCACTTGCCGCGCAGCCACTGGTCGCCGGGTTTGAACTGCAGGTCGCGCGCGCTGACGTCGTTGCAATTCATGTAACCCGCGACGTAATCGTAAGCGACCTCGGCGTCGACGTTGCGCGCGGTCTTGCCGATGACCACGGCGAGCTCGGCCTCGTAGTCGACCTGCTCGGTCAGGCTGGTCGACCATCGAATGTCATCGCCGCTGCCGATCACCGACGAGGGGTACTTGCAGAACATGGTCGCGAGTTCGGGCATCCCGAGATTGGCCTCGCGGATATGGTCCATGTAGTTGAGCCCGATGGCGACCACCTTGCTGGGGTTGGGTACCGGGGACAGCAGTTTGACGTCATCCAGCGGCAATTCACCGTCTGCCTGCGCTACCGCTTCGCGTGCAGTTTGCATGGCACCGCTGCCCAGCTGCAGGAAACGCAGCATATCGTCCGGCAGCGCGCCGCCGCTGGCCTGCTTCAAATTGATAACCCGACCATCGCTGACCGCGCCCAGGTGGACCTGGTTATCGGAATACTGGTAGCTGACCAGTTTCATGTCATCTAACTCCTGCGCCGCGCGCCCGCGGGCGCTGATTTTCGACGCGGTATTCATTCGGTTCCTAAAAAAGCCCGCGCAATGGTCTGCCGGAAACGCGATTCCTGTAATGTCCCGTTTCTGCAAAAGCGAGTGCTTCGTTGCCGAAATTAACACATTTGGCCGGACAGGGCAGGGTTATGTCGCCCAGGCTGCTGTGGGAGCTAAACCAATATTCGCTCCGGCCGACAAGCAGATTTCCATATTGCCAGGCGGGATGAGACTATTAGCGTCGGTAATACTGCAGGTCATCGACCACATTGGAAAGACCCGGGCTGTTTCTTGAAAATTCTCGCTAAACCCGTCATCCGGCTGCTGCGCAAGATGCGCGAGAACGCCTGGCTTTCCGGTGCGTTGATATCGCTGCTAGCCACGGCCTTTACCCTAACCGTGATCGAAAACGTATCGCTCGCGGTGCTGGCCGAGAACCATTTGTCGGATGTTCGCGTTGCGATGCTGTCGCCACCCAGGCCGCAGTCACCCAACATCGCCGTGGTGCTGATCACCGACGAAACCCTCGCCAATTATCCGTATCGGTCGCCGCTCGACCGTTTACTGATCGCCAACCTGCTAACCGAGCTCGAGCAGGCCGGGGTTGTCGCGATCGGCGTCAATGTCCTGTTCGATCGGCCGACGGAGCCCGATAAAGATAAGATTCTGTACGAACGACTGAGAAGCCTGGAGATACCCGTCGTGCTGTCGAGGGTTTCGACGACGTCGGGTTTTTCGGCCGAGCAAATCGCGTTTTCGAAGGATTATTTGAAGAACATCGCGACCGGACTGTCGTTGATTTTTCGTGACCCGGTAGACCACACGATTCGCGGCTCACTGCTGAAACTGGTCCAGGGAAGAACCATACAGCTGGGATTTGCGGCGACTATCGTCAATGCGCTTGGGCTGCCGCTGCCGCAGGAAGAGCGAATCTTTATCGATTATCGCCCCGGGCCCGATCTCGAAACGCCGCCTTTCCCGGTCTATAGCGCGCAGGAAGTCGCTCTGCTGCCGCGGGCGGCGCTCGAAAACCGCATCGTGCTGATCGGCTCCGATCTGGGCGATGCCACCCGCCATAGAACCCCGCTGTCGGTGCTGGAGAGCAGCTATTCGCGCGATTTGCCCGGTGTAGTGATCGAAGCGCATATCCTGTCGCAACTGTTCGAGAACCGCAGGCTCGAGATCCCGTCTACGCAGCAGAAGCTGATGGCCGTCATGCTGATGGCCATCCTGGGCTGCGTGGTATCGCTGCTGCGCGTCAGACTGCTGTTCAAAATACTGATCTCGGCGGCGCTGCTGCCGCTGGCCTGGATCGGCGCTTTTTCGATTTATCTAACCCAGCAGGCCCTGTTACCGATGGTTGCGCCGACTATCGCCTTCATTGTCGCCCTGATCCTGAGCGCTTTCTGGCAGTGGCGCACGGAATTCCAGCTGCGCGAGCGCATCCACCACGCTTTCGGTCGTTTTTTGGCGCCCGCGGTAGTCGAGCAGATTGTGCGCAACCCGGACGAACTGGAACTCGGCGGTGAGGTCCGGGAAATAACCTTCCTGTTTACCGACCTCGAGGGTTTCACGCGCCTGACCGAATCGACTCCGCCGCAGCAAATGGTCAGCCTGGTTAACCGCTATCTCGAGGAAGCCTGTGACATCGCCATCGAGCACGGCGGCACGATCGACAAGATCGTCGGCGACGCGCTGCACCTGATGTTCAACGCGCCGCTGCTGCAGCCGGATCACGCGCAGCGCGCGGTCGAGTGCGCGCTGGCCCTCGATCGCTGGTCAACCGGGTTCCGCGAGCGCGTGAAACAGGAGGGAATAGACCTGGGCGTTACCCGCATCGGCGTCAACACCGGCGACTGCATCGTCGGTAACTTCGGCGGCAAGCGGCGTTTCGATTACACCGCGCACGGCGATGCTATAAACACCGCGGCGCGGCTCGAGGCGGTCAACCAGCGTCTTGGTACCACGGTATGCGTCAGCGAGACTACCGCGCGTCAGTGCACGGGCATCGTGTTTCGACCGGTCGCAACGCTGGTGCTGCCCGGAAAAAGCAATGAGCTCGAGACCTACCTGCCGGTGGCGCCGGACACTATCGACCAGCAACTCTGTGAGCAGTACCGGGAAGCCTACGACGCGCTCGCCGCCAACGATCCGCAAAGCGGCCAGTCGTTCGCGACACTGGAGGTTCGATACCCGGAAGATCCGCTAATCAAACTGCACGCGCGCCGTATTGCGGCCGGTGACAGCGGCACTACGCTGATCCTGCGCAAGAAATAGAATCGGACGCCGCCGGCCAGCTCATAACCGGCCGCTCGAAACCGCTTGTGAATCCCGATTACCCGGTGTTGCGCAGCCCGGCGGCGATCGCGTTGATCGAGCTCAGCAGGCCGGATTGCCACTGCAGTCGATCGTCCTCGGACTGGGACTCGTCGCGATACTTTTTCAGCAGCTCTATTTGCAGGTAGGCGAGGGGGTCGAGATAGGGATCGCGCCGCGTTAGCGAGAGCGTCAGCACCGGATCGTTCGCCAGCAGGGCGTCGGTTTCGGCAACCTGCAGCACGGCCGCGATGCTGCGCTCGTTTTCCTGGAGGATCATGCCATAGATCAGGTCCGCCAGATCCCGGTCGCCGCAAAGCTTGCTGTATTCGAGCGCGATGCGCATATCCGACTTGAACAGCGACATCTGCAGGTTACTGATCATCGCCGCGAAGAAGGGCCACTGTCGATTCATTTCGTGCAACTGCTCGAGGCGGCCGCTATCCGCCGCCGTCCAGCCATCGATAGCGCTGCCGACGCCATACCAGGCCGGCATCATGGTGCGCGACATGCTCCAGCCGAAAACCCAGGGAATCGCGCGCACCGAAGACTTCGACAGGTCGCCCTTGCGCCGGTGCGACGGACGCGAACCGATGTTCATCAATCCGATTTCGCTGACCGGGGTGGATTCGTAGAAATATTCGAAAAAATCCTCGGTGTCATCGGTGAGTTCGCGGTAACTGGTTTCGGACAGGGCCGACATTTCCTGCATCGCGTCGTGATACTGTTCGTATTCGACTTCCTTGCCGAGCTGCGACTGCATGCTGGCCTTCATCAGGCCGGTGATACCCATCGCCAGCTCGTAGTTCGCGGTTTCGGCATTGCCGTACTTATGCGACAGCACTTCGCCCTGCTCGGTGAACTTGATTTGCCCCATCACGGTATTCGGCGGTTGCGACATAATCGCTTCGTGGGTGGGGCCGCCGCCGCGGGTGATGGTGCCGCCGCGGCCGTGAAACATACGGCATTTCATCCCGTAGCGCGAGGTGATCTGAACCACTTTTTCCTGCGCCTGGTAGAGGCCCCAGGCGGCCGACATGATGCCGCCGTCCTTGCAGGAGTCAGAGTAGCCGAGCATGACTTCCTGGCAACCGCCGGTGAGCGTCAGCAGCTCGCGGTAAACCTCGTTTTGCAGCAGCGTATCCAGCACGCTGTCGATGTGGCCGAGGTCGTCGATAGTCTCGAACAGCGGCGCGATTTCCAGCTGGCAAAAGAAATCGTCTCCTTGCCGACCGGCAAGTCCCGTGACGAACGCCAGGTACATGACTTCCATGATATGGCTGGCGCTATGCGTCATCGATATCACGTAGCTGCCGATACAGCGAGCGCTGATCTGCGCGCGCATGTCCTGTACCAGGTCCAGTAGTTCGAGAATCTGTCGGTTCTCGTCCGTAAGCTCCTGCCGATCGAATTCGGGTTTTATGTTTTCACGGATCTGTCCCGCCATCAGTTCCATGCGTCCCGCTTCGTCGAGCGCCAGGTAGTCGAGGCCCGCGGAAAGTTTGAAAATCTCGCTCACGGCCGCGGTATGCCGGGCCGATTCCTGGCGCAGGTCCAGGCTCACCAGGTGGAAGCCGAAGGTCTCGGCGATGCGGATCGCGTCCTTGAGGTCGCCATTGGCGGCGGCATACTCGCCGTGGCTGATCAGCGAATCGCGAATCGAGTGATAATCGTCGAGAAAATCCTGCACCCCGGGATAAGCCAGGTGTGCCTCCGGCGTATCCACCCCGCGTATCTGGTTGCGCACGATCGCCAGGTTTTTCTTCAGGCGCTGATGCATGTTGTATAGCTTGCGCCGGTATACTTCTTCTTCGAACTGATCGCGGCGCTGGTCGACGTTTTTGATGCCCATGGCCTCGTCCTGCTGCAGTCGCTGCAGGAATTCGGCGCTCGGGCTGAACCAGCGCGTCGACATGGTCAGTATCCGGGTTAACCGATATACCTGCCGTACATGCTCGGCGAGGATTTCCTCGGCCTGCATCAGCAGCGCCATGCGCGTGGTGTCGGGGGTGACGTAGGGATTACCGTCGCGGTCGCCGCCGATCCAGGAGCCGAACTCGATGAAGCTGGGGACCTCGACCACCGGGTTGCCATACTCGTCTTCGCCGTAAACCCGGGTGACCGCGCGCTCGAGATGACGGTAATCGATCTTCACCGCGTCGAACAGGCTGCGCTGAAAATAGTGCAGCCCCATCTTGATCTCGTCGGCCACGCTCGGCTTGCTGCCACGCACCTCGTTGGTCAGCCACAGGGTTTCAATCTGTAGCTGCAGCGCATCGACCAGGTCGTCGCGCTCGTACTGGCTCAGGCGGGGGTCGGTCAACTGGTCGATGAGCTTGAACACCTCGCGCTGGTGATGCATCACGGTGCGGCGTCGCGACTCCGTGGGGTGTGCGGTAAAGACCGGCTTGTACAACAGGCTGTCGAACAGCGTCCTCAGCTGCGCGTTATCGATACCCTGGTCCTTGAACTCTTCGATCGTGTGGCTGAAGGAGCCGAACCAGGCGGCATGACCCTGCTGCTGTACCGAGACCCGCCGCAAGCGATGCAGAAAGTCTTCCTCGGCGATATTCACGAGGTTGAAGTAGATCGCAAAGGCGCGGATCACCTGGCTGATCGAGGCCGGGTCCAGGCCCGCGATCAGTTTCATCAATTCCTTGCGCCTGACTTCGCTGTTGCGTTTGCGCAGCTGGATGAACCCGGTGCGCAGCGACTCGACCGCGTGAAAAACTTCGGGGCTTTCGTGTTTGAGCAACACGTTACCGATCAGCTTGCCCAGCAGCTTGACGCGTGAACGCAGTTCATCGTCCGATTGTTCATGAAAACTGATTGTCGGGATCGTCATGCTCGGGCCTCGGCCGGTTGATCGCCGAAGTATATCAAAGCAAGGTTCGACCAGGCCTCAAATTCGAACTACCTCGATGCATTAGCGACGCGATAAATTGCCCGATGTCGCTGGCTTTGCGCTGATGGCTGCGGTATAAATTCACGCATGTTGATTTATTCTCCAGAATCGGTTTACCAGCTCGACAAGGCCGCGGTGGTCAAGGATGGTTTCGCTGAAATCGAGCTGATGCAGCGCGCCGGCCAGAGCGTCTGGCGTGCAATGCTCGCGCGCTGGCCCGCGGTAGAAAAGATCAGCGTGTTTGCCGGCTCGGGTAACAACGGCGGGGACGCTTTCGTGGTCGCGCTGTGCGCGCGCCAGCAGGGGATAGACGTGCAGCTGTTGATCCAGGGCGATTTGTCGCGTCAGTCGGATACCTCGCGTCACTTCTGCGAACTGTGGCAGCAGGATGGCGGTACTTTCGAGGACTGGCAGGGACAGCAATTGAATGGTGACGTTATCGTCGATGGACTGCTCGGCATCGGTTTGCAGCGCGAGCTCAATGCACAGTGGCAGGAACTGGTCAACACAATCAATGCCCACCCGTCTCCTCGGGTGGCAATCGATATTCCGTCAGGGCTCAATGGTTTGACTGGAAATCCGCAACCGGTAGCGGTCGCGGCACAGCTCACCGTGACCTTTATTGGTGCAAAAACCGGCCAGTACCTGGCCGACGGCCCGGATTATTGCGGTGAACTGGTGTTCGAGGACCTGGGAGTATCCGTCGCCGCCCGCGCCGACGTTGCGGCCCAACTGGAAGTGATCGAAACCTGCCAGCTGCCGGCCCTGCGCAAAAAAAACTCGCACAAGAATCACTACGGTAACCTGCTGATCATCGGCGGCGACCAGGGCATGAGCGGTGCGGTTACGCTGGCGGCGCGGGCCGCGTTGCGCAGCGGCGCCGGGCTGGTTACCGCGCTGGTGCATCCGGAGTGCCGCGGCAACCTCGCTGCATTCCCGGAGGTCATGGTGCTCGGCTGGGACGCGCTGGAGGCGAAGCTGCCGCAGGCCAGCGTTATCGTCGTCGGCCCAGGCCTGGGTCAGAGCGAGGCGGCACAAGCAATGTTGCATCGTTTGCAGCAGGTTAAGCTACCCATGGTGATAGACGCTGGTGCCCTGACCACGGATTTCCTGGCCGCGCTCGACTCCGAACAGGCGGTTATCACGCCGCACCCCGGCGAGGCCGCGGAGCTGCTGTCGGTCTCGAGCGCGCAGATTCAGGCCGACCGCCTGGCGGCCAGCGCCAGGCTGGCCGAGGATTTCGGCGCGACTTGCGTACTCAAGGGTTCGGGCACGTTGATTTCGCAGCAGGGTCTGCAGACCGCGATCAATACGCATGGCAATCCGGGCATGGCCAGTGCCGGTATGGGCGACGTGTTGAGCGGTATCGTCGCGGCTTTCATCGGGCAGGGGCTTTCGCCGTTTGATGCCGCGAGGTCCGCGGTGTTGATTCATGCCCTGTGCGCCGAACGTTTCAGCGCCGAGCAGGATCAGATCGGGCTGATCGCCGGGGACATCATCGACCGGATTCCGCAAGTGATCGGGCAATTGCGGACCGCGGATTAGTTCACCCTTGTTGATTCACGACGAAAACGAAATGCGTCATTTCGGCGCCCGGCTGCTCGCGGCCTGCGAACACGGCGGCGTGATCACGCTCAAGGGTGAACTCGGCACCGGCAAGACCACGCTGGTGCGCGGTGCGCTCGAATCCGAGGGTGTTACCGGCGGCGTGCGCAGCCCCACTTACACGCTGGTCGAATATTATCCGCTCGACCGCTTTGCCGTGGTGCACTTCGATCTTTACCGCCTCGCCGATCCCGAAGAGCTGGAGTATCTCGGTTATCGCGACTATTTGAATCCGCAAACGCTGTGTCTGATCGAGTGGCCGCAGCGCGCGGCCGCGTATTTGCAGGTGGTCGATCTCGAGATCGAAATCGAGTATGACCCCGATGGGCGGCGTCTCAGCCTGTCGCCCCAATCCGAATGGGGCCGTTTGCTGGTCTCCCGGCTGAAACAGGTCGGTTCCCGTTAATTCCTAATTTTTATTTTAGAAAGTAGCTTTATCTGACTAATAAATATAGAAAAACTGTTGCTTTTATATCCCAGTTTTACTATAAATAGGTTCCAGGCAAGGGCATAATAACCGGAACCATGGACCCAATCGCTAAAGCCAGACGTCTTTTTCTGAAGCGCTTAACCCGCTGCGGGCTCTCGCTCGCGTTGCTGACCGGGGCCAAACCCGCGTTGGCCGGTTCTAAAACGGCGCTTACCGGCATCCGAATTTCGCAGGCCACTGACGATCATACCCGGGTTGTTTTCGACCTCACCGGCGACATCGAACATAACCTGTTTACGCTGTCGGACCCGCATCGCGTGGTGATCGACCTGCTCGATACGCGCGAGAGCAGCGCGATCGAGGTCAGCGACAAGGCCACCACCCTGATGCGTGGACTGCGCTCGGCGAGCAAGGATGGCGGGCGCCTGCGCGTGGTGCTGGACCTGCGCGGCAAAGCGCGTCCGCGCAGCTTCGAATTAAAACCCGACGGCAAATCCGGCCACCGCCTGGTGGTTGACCTGCACGCCACCCGGTTGAGCCCGACGCCGATCGCAACCAACCAGCAAAAGCGCAGCAAAAGCAAGAAGCAGTTCGTGATTGCGCTCGACCCCGGTCACGGCGGCCGCGACCCCGGCGCCATCGGCAAGCGCGGCACGCGCGAGAAAGACGTCGCGCTTTCGGTTGCCAAGAAAATGAAAGCCGAGATTAACCGTACCTCGGGTTACCGCGCAATACTGACGCGCGACGGCGACCGTTTCGTGGCGCTGCGCAACCGCGTCAAGAAAGCTCGCGAGGCCGAAGCCGATATCTTTATTTCGCTGCACGCGGATTCGTTCCATAGCCCCAACGTGAAAGGCGCCTCGGTTTACGCGCTTTCGCTGAGCGGCGCCAGTTCCGAAGCCGCGCGCTGGATCGCGAAAAAAGAGAACGCCTCCGACCTGATCGGTGGTATCAGTCTCGACGACAAGGACGATTTGATCGCCTCGGTGCTGCTCGACCTGTCGCAAACCGCGACGATCCAGGACAGCCTCGAGCTGGGTTCCGATGGACATGCCTTCGATACTGATCGAGACCGCTTTCCTTTCCAACCCCAGCGAGGAAAAGAAACTGCGTAATCCCAAGTATCAGCACAAGCTGGCGAAGGCTGTGTTCAAGGGCATTCAAAACCACCTCAAGAATCGGCAGGTTTAACCCCGGCTCGACACAAACTGTCTGACCGCTTCCCGGTAGTCGGGAAAATCCACGATATTGTTATGCGATGCGCCGTTAATCATCATGTATTCCAGCGGTGCGCGGGTAATGCGCTGTTTCAACGCCAGCGTATGCGCTAGCTTGATTTCCTTGTCGTACTCGGCGCTGGTTATTAGCACCGGGGCTTCGATTTCAGGGGCGAGCGCGGCGGAATCGAAGCGGTCCTTGATCAGGTAGCGCACCGGAAACATCGGATAGATTTTTTGCGCCACCGCGGCGACGCTGTCATAGGGTGTCAGTAAAATCAGCTTTTTCAACGGCCGCCTGGCCGCCAGGTAGACCGCCACGCCGCTGCCGAGGCTGCGCCCGTAGGCGCTAATCGAATCGTGCTGTGAATTCAGTTGGTCGTAGATCGCGAGCGCGTCGGAAAACAGCCCGGCCTCGCTTGGGTTGCCCTCGCTGTTACCGTAGCCACGGTAATTGAACAGGTAGACGCTATAGTCGCGAAACACGTCTTCGAAAAAGCCCCGTCGATGGGTGATCATCTCGGAGTTGCCGCCGAAATAAATCACCGCCTTGCGCTGGCCCGGGTTCAAGACCCAGCCTTGCAGTCGCGTACCCTGATTATCGACGTCGACCTGCTCGGCAGCGAAGGCCGGATCCGGCGCTACCGGGAAGAACAGCAGCCTGCGTTGAAACAGGTACAGAAAGGCCGCCAGCAGCAGGTAAACGCCGATCAGCACCAGGGCGATGATAATGATTTCATTCATGGGGAATAATAATAATCCCGGCTGGAATTTTCTGGTATTCTCTGCCTCCAAACTTCGTGCATAGCCATAGTACCAAGCATCGATTCATGAACAAACTCGAACAGTTAAAATCCATGACCCAGGTGGTAGCCGATACCGGTGACCTGGACGCAATGGTTCAATACCAGCCGCAAGATGCGACCACCAATCCGTCGCTTTTGTTGAAAGCCGCCGATCTGCCGCGCTATCAACCGCTGCTGGACGAGGCGCAACGCTGGGGACGAGAGCAGGGCGGCAGCCCGGCGGCACGTGCGGCCGCGGCGGGTGATTACCTGGCGGTCAGCATCGGTCTCGAAATCCAGAATATCGTGCCGGGCAGGGTTTCCACCGAGGTGGATGCGCGCCTGTCGTTCGATCGCGAGGCAACCATCGCGCGCGCGCGGCGCATCATCGACCTCTATGAAAGCCGGGGCAGCAATCGTAGCCGGGTGCTGATCAAGATCGCTTCTACCTGGGAAGGAATCCAGGCGGCGCGTGAACTGGAACAGGAAAACATCAATTGCAACCTGACGCTGCTGTTCGGCTTTGCGCAGGCGGTAGCCTGTGCCGAGAGCGGGGTTTACCTGGTTTCGCCATTCGTCGGACGCATCCTCGACTGGCACCTGGCGGCCAGCGGCCAGACTTCGATTCCTGCGGAAAAAGATCCCGGCGTGCAGTCGGTTACGCGTATCTACGATTACTACAAACAGCACGGCTACCAGACCGTGGTCATGGGCGCGAGTTTTCGTAACACTGGCGAGATCGAGCAGCTCGCGGGCTGCGACCGGCTTACCATCAGTCCGCAACTCATGCAGGAACTGGCGGCCGACGAATCGCTGCTCACTCGCAAGTTGAATCCCGAACAGGGTTCCGCCAGCAGCGACCGGATCAGCCTCGATGAAAAGTCGTTTCGCTGGATGATGAACGAGGATGCGATGGCGACCGAAAAGCTGGCCGAAGGCATTCGCTTGTTTACGCGTGACCAGGAGAAGCTGGAATCACGGCTGGTCGCCTGAATATCTCCTTGGCGCAAATCCATACCCTACCTTCGCACCTGATAAACCAGATCGCCGCTGGCGAAGTTGTCGAGCGCCCGGCTTCGGTGGTCAAGGAGCTGGTCGAAAACAGCCTCGACGCGGGCGCCGGTTCGATTACCGTGGAAATCGATGCCGGCGGCACCCGGTTAATCAGGGTCAGTGACGACGGTTGCGGTATCGACCGCGACGAACTCGCCATTGCGCTGTCGCGCCATGCTACCAGCAAGATCGCGAGCCTCGAGGACCTGGAGAAGATTCATTCGCTGGGTTTTCGCGGCGAAGCGCTGCCCAGTATCGCGTCGGTATCGCGCCTCAGCCTGGTATCGCGCCTGGCCTCGGCCGAATGCGCCTGGCGCCTGCAGGCGCGGGAGCAGGCGGAACCGGTGCCCGACCCGTTGCCGCAAGGCACCCAGGTGGAGGTGCTGGAGCTGTTTTACAACGTACCGGCACGCAAGAAATTCCTGCGCACCGAAAAGACTGAGTACCGGCATATCGAGGCCCTGTTCAAGAATATGGCGCTGAGCCATCCCGAAGTGGCCTTCAGGCTGCTGCATAACCAGAAGGTGATTTATCAACTGCCTTCGGTGCAAACCCCGGACGACCAGCACCGCCGACTGGCGACGCTATGCGGCAAAAACTTTGCCGACAGCCTGGTGGAAATCGATATCGCCAGCGACGATTTGCACCTGCAGGGCTGGGTCGCGCTGCCGACTTTCAATCGCAGCCAGGCGGATATGCAGTATTTCTACGTCAACCAGCGCATGGTGCGTGACAAGCTGATCAATCACGCGGTGCGCCAGGCCTACCATGACGTGCTGTTTCACGGCCGCCATCCCGCTTACGTGCTGTCGCTGACCATGGATGCGCACGAGCTCGATGTCAACGTGCATCCGCAAAAGCATGAAGTCCGCTTCCGGGACTCGCGCCGGGTCCACGATTTCCTGTTCCGCAGCCTGCACCAGGCGCTAGGAGAAATACAGCCCGAACAGCAGATCGAGTCCCCCGGGTTTGCCCTCGCAGATTCGCACGCAGCGGCGCCGCGGGAGCAGTCTGGTCTGAGTTTTCAAATCCCACCGCGCAGCGATCGCTCGTCATCGGTGCGCGAACAAATGCAGTCCTATGCCGCGCTGCTGCATCCCGAGACTGCACCCGATGACATCGAACCGGCCGCGCACACGCTGCCGCCGCTGGGTTACGCGGTCGCGCAGTTAAAGGGCATCTACATACTCGCCGAAAACAGCGATGGGCTGATTATCGTCGACATGCACGCCGCGCACGAACGCATCGTTTACGAGCGCATGAAGCAGAACGCGGAGCAGGAAGACGTGATTGCGCAACCGCTGCTGGTGCCGATCGCCTTCAACGTCAGCCAGGCCGAGGGCGACCTGGTCGAGGAGCATAACGAATTTTTCAGCCATCTCGGTTTTAACGTGGAACGGCTGGGGCCCGAGCAGTTGCGCGTGCGCGCGGTGCCGGCGCTGCTGAAGAATGCCGATAGCGAGCAGTTGTTGCGTGACGTGCTCGCCGACCTGTTCGAGCACGGCCGCTCGCAGCGTATCCAGGATTACGAGAACGAGATGCTCTCTACCATGGCCTGCCACGCCTCGGTGCGGGCCAATCGTCTGCTCTCGCTCGACGAAATGAATGCGCTGCTGCGCGATATCGAAACCACCGAACGCAGCGGGCAATGCAATCACGGGCGCCCGACCTGGAAGCAACTCAACCTGGACCAGCTCGACAAGCTGTTTTTGCGCGGGCAGTAAGATGTCCGCAGCCAGGGTGATGTTCCTGATGGGCGCTACCGCGACGGGAAAAACCGAGCTCGCGCTAGAAATCGCGCGGCGCTTCGAGATCGAGATCATCAGTGTCGATTCGGCGCTGATTTACCGCGGAATGGATATCGGCACCGCCAAGCCGGCGCCGGAAATCTTGCACCAGTTTCCGCATCACCTGGTCGATATCATCGATCCGGCCGAGCAGTTCTCGGCCTGGGATTTCGTGCAGCAAAGCCAGCGACTGGTGGCCGAGATCAGCGCGCGCGGTCGCCTGCCGTTGCTGGTGGGCGGTACGATGCTGTACTACCACGCCTTCGAGCAGGGCCTGAACCGGTTGCCCGAGGCCGATGAAGCCTTGCGCCGTCGTCTGGATCAGGAGGCACGGGAACATGGCTGGCATCTCATGCATGAGCGACTCGCGGCGGTCGATCCACTGAGCGCGAGTCGTATCAAGCCCACCGATTCACAGCGTATCCAGCGCGCGCTCGAAGTTTACGAGCTCTCGGGCGAACCTCTGTCCAGGCTGCAGCAGCATAAAGCTACCGGTTACGCCGGCCCGATCGAAAAAGTTATCCTCGCGGCCGATGACCGGGCGGCGCTGCACCGCCGTATCGAGTCTCGTTTTCACGAAATGCTGGAGCGGGGATTCATCGACGAGGTTGCGGTGCTCAGGCAGCGCGGCGACCTCGATCTGTCGCTGCCGTCGATGCGCTGTGTGGGCTATCGGCAGGTCTGGCAGCACCTCGATGGCGAGTTATCGCAGCTGCAAATGATCGATAAGTCGATCGCCGCGACCCGCCAGCTGGCCAAACGCCAGATCACCTGGTTACGCAAGCAGCCCCCCGGAAATGCCTTCGATTGCCTGAATTACCGTAAAGATGCTATATTCCGGCGAGTTGAGGCCGCGTTTTCGCAGCCCTGACTGGAACGTTTTTAATAGAAAGGAATCACACATTCTACTTAACGGTTAAATTCGCTTTCCACGGTAGATCTACAATAATAACTTTAAGGAGTGCTAAATTATGTCCAAAGGGCAAATGTTACAAGAACCCTACCTGAACGCGTTACGCAGAGAGCACGTACCGGTTTCAATCTTCCTGGTCAACGGGATCAAATTGCAGGGACAGATCGAGTCTTTCGATCAGTTCGTCGTGCTGCTAAAGAATAATGTCAGTCAGATGGTATATAAACACGCAATTTCCACGATTGTGCCAGCGCGTAATGTCCAAATCGACCATCCCCATGCGGAAGAGAGCGAGGGCGCGGGTAACCGTTAACGGTGATTTACCGGATATGAACTGGACCGGAGGCCTCGTTGTTCGAATTTGAGCGGCCGCGCGGGGGCGAGCGAGCGCTGCTGGTCCATATCAATTTTCCTCAGCAACAGGATCAGGACGATCTGGATGAATTCGTCGAGCTGGTGCGTTCCGCTGACGTCGAAGATGTCGACCTGATTAGAGGCAGCCGGCAACAGCCATCGGCGAAAACTTTTATCGGCAAGGGGAAACTCGAGGAAATCGCGGCCCAGGTCGCATCCCTGCAGATCGACGTAGTGCTGTTTAATCACGCCCTGTCGCCATCCCAGGAAAGAAACCTCGAAAGCGAGCTGAAATGCAGGGTGCTCGATCGTACCGGCCTGATCCTCGATATTTTTGCGCAGCGCGCGCAATCCTTCGAGGGTAAGCTGCAGGTCGAGCTGGCCCAGCTGAAGCATTTATCGACCCGCCTGGTGCGGGGCTGGACCCACCTCGAGCGGCAAAAGGGCGGTATCGGGCTGCGCGGGCCGGGTGAGACCCAGCTCGAGACCGATCGACGCCTGCTGGGTAAACGCATCAAGTACCTGAATAACCGCCTTGCCAAGGTGTCGAGCCAGCGCGCTCAGAGCCGGCAGGCGCGCACCAAGGCTGATATCCCCACGGTATCGCTGGTGGGTTATACCAATGCGGGGAAGTCGACCCTGTTCAACGCCTTGACCGATGCCTCGGTTTACGCCGCCGACCAGTTGTTTGCCACGCTCGACCCCACCTTGCGCAAGCTGCAGTTGAGCGAGCAGCAGGACGTCATACTCGCCGATACGGTGGGATTTATCCGTCATCTGCCGCATGACCTGGTGGCGGCGTTTCGCGCCACCCTGGTAGAGACGCGCGAAGCCGATTTGATTCTGCACGTGGTCGACTGTGCGGACGACAGCCGCCAGGAAAAAATCGAGGCGGTCGACCGGATATTGCACGAGGTTGGTGCAGGCGAGGTGCCGCAGCTGCTGGTTTACAACAAGACCGACCTTCTGGGGCTGTCTCCGCGCGTCGATCTGAACGAGCAGCAGCAGCCGTGGCGGATCTGGCTCTCGGCCCAGCAGTGCGAGGGATTCGACGAACTGGCAGAAGTCCTGCGCCAGCGATTCTGCGAAAAAAGCGCGATCTACAGCCTGGAGCTATTGGCCAGCGAGGGCCAGATCCGGGCCTATTTGTTCGAAGCCGGCGCGATCGACAGCGAAAATTTCGAAAATAATGGCAATATCAGCTTGAAACTGCGCCTGACGCCCGCACTTCTGAAGCGTTTGCAGCGTAAATTCGGGATTTCACCGGAGCGCTTCGAGATACTGGCCGATTCGCTTGCAGGAGCAGCCTGAAAGCCTTTACAATCCGCCCTCTTTGTGCGTCCGCAATTCACTGAACACACGATAAATTTTCGGAGTTAATTATGCCCTGGAATGAACCAGGTAAAGATAAGGATCCCTGGGGTCAACGTAATAACGACGGCCCACCGGACCTGGATGAGTTATTCAGGAACCTGAAGAACAAGTTCGGCGGAATGCTGGGTGGCGGTGGCCGGGGAAAAATCCCCAAGGTACCGGGCGGCTCGGGTAACGTGTCGGGCTTCATCGGCTTCGTCCTGGTTGCAGGCCTGGTGGTTTGGGCACTGACCGGAATCTACATCGTCGACGAAGGCTGGCGCGGCGTCGAGACCCGGTTCGGTGAGCGAACTGTCGTGACTCAGGCTGGCCCGCACTGGCATCTGCCTTACCCGATCGAAGACGTCGAGCAGATCAACGTTGCCGACATCCGTACCGCCCGTAAGAATTCCAAGATGCTGACCAGCGATGAGAACATCGTCGTCATGAGTATCGAGATTCAATACAACGTCAAGGATGCTCAGGATTTCGCCTTCGAGGTGTTCGATCCTGACCTGACCCTGCAGCAGACCGCCGAGACCGCGATTCGAGAGGTCGTCGGCAACAACGACATGGACCTTATCATCACTGAAGGCCGTGCGGTGGTTGGTAGCGCCACCAAGGAAATCATGCAGGAGATCCTGGATAACTATAAAACCGGGATCAACGTGGTCCAGGTCAACATGGACGAGGCGCAGCCACCGGAAGAGGTGCAGGCCGCTTTCGAAGACGCAATCAAGGCGCGCGAGGATGAACAGCGCATCATCAACGAGGCCAACGCCTATCGCAACGACGTGGTGCCGAAGGCGCGCGGTGAAGGCCAGGGCCTGCTCGAGCAGGCGGAAGCCTACAAGACCCGCGTGATCAAGTCTGCCCAGGGTGAAACCAGCCGTTTCAACCAGCTGCTTGCGGAGTACCAGCGGGCGCCCGAGGTTACCCGTGAACGGCTATACATCGACACCATCGAGTCGGTCATGGCGCGTTCGCCCAAGGTTATGGTGGACGTAGAGGGTGGCAACAACCTGATGTTCCTGCCGCTCGATCAATTGATGGGTCGTGCCAGTACGGCCACCGGCACCTTGAAGGGCCTCAGCGGCAGCAGCAGCGATTCGCAGTCGCTGATCGACGAGTTTAACCGTAACGCGTCGCGTAATCGTGACCGGGAGACCCGCCAATGACCGCAAATATTCGCTTTGGATTCATCCTGGCCATCGTCGTCGGGGTAATCTTGTACATGTCGACCTTCATCGTGCATGAGCGTGAACTTGCGATCAAGTTCAAGCTCGGTGAAATCGTCGAAGCCGATTACGAGCCGGGTCTCTATTTCCAGATTCCGATCATCAACAATATCCGCAAGTTCGACAGCCGGGTCCTGACCATGGATACCCCGACGGAGCGGTTTCTGACGGCGGAAAAGAAAAACGTTATCGTCAACTCGTTCGTCAAGTGGCGTATTACCGACCCGAAGACCTTTTACACTTCGACTGGTGGCGACCAGCGCCGCGCGATCGCGCGCATGGTGTCGATCATCAACGACGAGCTAAAGGGCAAGATCGCCTCCAGAACCATGCGTGAAGTCATTTCCGGAGAGCGCGCGGTGATCATGGAGGAAGTAACCGACAACGCCGCGGTCAAGATCCAGGATCTCGGTATCACGCTGATCGACGTGCGTGTCAAGAAGGTCGAGCTGCCGGACAATGTCAGTAACAACGTTTATCAGCGTATGGCGACCGAACGCCAGACCGTTGCCAAGGAGTTCCGCTCGCGTGGTGAAGAGCAGGCCAAGCAGATTCGCGCCAACGCCGACCGTCAGCGCGAGGAAATCCTGGCCGAGGCTTACCGGAAGTCGGAAGAGATCCGCGGTGAGGGCGACGCAACCGCGGCCAAGACTTACGCCGATTCGTACAACCAGGACAAGGAGTTTTATTCCTTCTATCGCAGCCTGAAGGCCTACGACGTAAGCTTTGGCAACAACCAGGATATCATCCTGCTGAGCCCGGACTCCGATTTCTTCAAGTTCTTCAAGGATTCCAAATCCAGATAGCGGGCAGTAACATGCTAACAAAAGAAACGGGCGGCAGGACACGCCCGTTTTTTGTGAGAATAATATGAACTGGGCGGATTTTGGGGCGGCGCTGGCGCTGGTGCTGGTGCTAGAGGGCTTGATACCTTTTCTTAGCCCACGGGGTTACCGCAACATGGTGCAACAGATGGCACAGATGCCGGAGCAAATGTTGCGCAATGTTGGGCTGGTGCTGATAATTGTCGGGCTACTGTTGCTTTATCTGGTACGGGGATGAGCATTAAATCCAATAAACGCTGGCTGCTGCCCGACGGGGTACAGGAAACTCTACCGCCCGACGCGCTGGCGGTCGAGGCGCTGCGTCACGATATCCTGCAGTTATTTCACAACTGGGGTTACGACCTGGTGATGCCGGCGATAATCGAATACATGGATTCTTTGCTGACCGGCACCGCGCATTCGCTCGACACCCGAACCTTTGCGCTGGTGGACCAGCTGTCCGGCAAGCAGATGGGCGTGCGCTCCGACATGACACCCCAGGTGGCGCGCATCGATGCGCACCTGCTGGCGGACAATGCTCGCCAACACCGCGTTTCCAGGCTATGTTATTGCGGACACTTGCTGCACGCGATCGGTGACGGCATTAACTCGAGTCGAACCCCGATACAAATTGGCGCCGAGATTTTCGGCAGCGATGCGATCAGCGCCGACGTCGAGGTGGTGAGCCTGATGGTGGCGACGCTGCACGCGGTCGGCCTGCATGATATGTCGCTTGATTTAGGTCATGTCGGCGTATTTCGCAGCCTGGTAAAAACAACCGGGCTCGATGCCGAGCAGGAAAACCGGCTGTTCGATATGCTGCAACGCAAGTCGATCCCGGATTTGCAGGGTTACCTGCAGCAATTACCGCTGGACGACCGTCAACGCGACCAGTTTTACCAGTTGGCGCTGCTCAATGGCGATGCCGCGGTCATCGATGAGGCGCGCAGGCTGTACCACGACGCCACCGACGAACTGTTCGTTACGCTCGACACCATGGATAGCGTGGTGCAATTGCTGCAGCAGAAGTATCCCGAAACATCGGTACACTGTGACCTGTCAGAGTTGCGCGGATACAGTTATCACACCGGGCTGGTGTTCGCGGCTTTTCTGCCCGGGCAGGGCCGGGAAATCGCTCGCGGCGGTCGCTATGACGATGTCGGCAGGGTATTCGGAAACGCCAGGCCTGCAACCGGTTTCAGCGCCGATTTACTGAACCTGTTTCAGCTTTGTGCCGCAGGCGACCGGGTCGACTCCGGCATCCTGGTGCCCGACAGCGACGACGCCGGGCTGATGCAGCTGGTCCAGCGTCTGCGCAGCGAGGGCGAACGCGTCGTGGTCGATTTGACCCGCGGCAACAGTAGCGCCGCTGATCAGCAGTGCGACCGCCAGGCGGTGCCGGACGAAACCGGCTGGATTATCAAAGAGGTTTAACGAGTATATGGCAAAAACAGTCGTTGTAATCGGTACCCAGTGGGGTGACGAGGGCAAAGGCAAGATCGTCGATCTGCTGACCGATCAGGCGAGTGCCGTGGTGCGATTTCAGGGCGGGCACAATGCTGGCCATACCCTGGTTATCGATGGTGAAAAAACCGTGCTGCACCTGATACCGTCAGGCGTGCTGCGCGACAACGTCAAGTGCCTGATCGGCAACGGCGTGGTGCTGTCGCCCGAGGCGCTGTTAAAGGAAATGGGCCAGCTCGAGGCCAGCGGCGTGCCGGCACGTGAACGCATCGTCATCAGCGAAGCCTGCCCGTTGATCCTGCCTTACCATATCGCGCTCGATCAGGCGCGCGAGAAAGCCCGCGGCAGCAAGGCAATCGGCACCACCGGGCGCGGTATCGGCCCCTGTTATGAAGACAAGGCCGCGCGCCGTGGTATTCGCCTTGGTGAGATGCTGCGTGAGAATCATTTTGCCGCGCGCCTGCAGGAAGTTCTCGAGTACCATAACTTCGTGCTGGAACACTATTTCAAGGAGTCTCCGCTCGATTACCGGCAAATACTCGACGAAGCGCTGGGGCAAACCGAGCAGATACGCGACATGGTGGGGGACGTTACCGCGATACTGCACGATTTGATCGCGCAGGGAGCCGCGGTCATGTTCGAAGGCGCGCAGGGCGCGCTGCTCGATATCGATCACGGTACCTATCCTTACGTTACGTCATCGACCACGACCGCGGGCGGGGCAGCCTCCGGCTCCGGTGTCGGTCCGCGCGATATCGACTATATCCTCGGTATCGTCAAGGCTTACACCACTCGCGT
>CAMYON010000064.1 GCA_947260025.1 uncultured Gammaproteobacteria bacterium | reverse complement strand
CGCGGCGAGGGTCGACATTTTTGCGCGGGATTCGACCTTTCCGATCTGGAAGCCTTGAGTGACGGCGATCTGCTATGGCGATTTCTGCGCATCGAGATCCTGCTGCAAACCGTGCAGCACGCACCCTTTGCCGTGGTTGCGCTGGCCCAGGGACAGGCCGTGGGTGCGGGTGCCGACCTGTTCGCAGCCTGCTGGCGGCGGGTTGCGGCACCCGATCTGAAACTGAGCATGCCCGGCTGGAATTTCGAACTGGCGCTTGGCACCCGGCGCCTGACGCATTTGATCGGCCAGGACGCCGCGCGTGACCTGCTGATCGACACCAGGAAATTGTCGGCCGAAGAATGCCTGGACATTGGCCTGGCTACCGACCTGGCTGGGGTCGAGCAATGGCCCGCGTTGCTGGACGGCCTGCAGCAGCGTGCAGGCTCGCTGTCAGCGCGGGCGCTCGGTAACATGCTGGAATTAACGGCCAGCGACACCCGTGATGCCGACATCGCCGCGGTCGTTCGCAGTGCAGGTCGACCGGGACTCAAAGACCGGATCCTCGGCTATCGCGAGCAGCTCCGACAATCCCGCAAGCCGCAGCCGTAAGCAAACCGCTGCAGGGGAAGGCAATCTCTAAAGCCGGGGAGATAGAAGGTTAAGTTGAGCCTCGAAAGGATCGACTTCAGAATCTATATGATCGCCTTTTCGTTAAAGGGTTCGTTGCGTTCGATACGATCGAAGTTAAACGGCGTCAGGTCGAGCGAGCGATATTCGCCGTAGGTGATCAGTTCCGCGGTTCCCCTGCCCATTGCCGGCGATTGCTGCAATCCATGACCGGAAAAACCATTGACAAAAATAAAGTTCTCGACCGTTGTATGCGGACCCAGAATCGCGTTTTGATCCAACGTGTTAAAGGCATAGTGGCCGGCCCATGAGTTGACCAGCTTGATCGCCTCGAATTGCGGTATACGGGTTGCGACGATCGGCCAGACTTTTTCCTGCCAAATGCTGTGATCCTGAACGTAATCATCATAGTCGACTGCCGGATCTTCGTCTGGCGGGCAGCCAGCCAGATAGTAGGCACCATCGGTCCGCATGTGCACACCCGACGGATCGATAGTCAGCGGTAAATCGCGATCCAGAGGTTGCTCCGCGTCAAAAATGAAGGTGTAACGCTTGCGCGGTTCGACCGGGACGTCGATGCCCGCCATGCGCGACGTCAGCAACGCGCGCGGGCCCGAGGCGTTGACCACGGTGCCGCAGCTCACGACCTCGCCCGATTTAAGAGTAACGCTTTCGACCCGGGTACCAGTTGCGTTCAGACCCATCGCAACGACCTCGTTACCGAGGTATTCGACTCCTTTTTCCCGACCAGAACGACGCCACCAGTCGAACAGGGTGCCACCGTCGAAGTATCCCTCGTCGACCAGGTTATGATTGCCGCCGACAATATCGTCGAGATTGAAAAAGGGATAGTCGCGCCCGATCTCTGATGGGGTCATGAACCGGGTACCAGCGCCGCAGGCGAACTGGACCCGCTGGCTCTCTCGCAGCACTTCGGCGAAGTCCTCGTTATCGGCCAGGTACATGTAACCGTAACTTTGTATCGGCAAGTTGGGCACGCGTGGATCATCATCCATGTAATGCTGCAGGTTTTTGACGAAATCGGCCGCGAACTGGGAAATGCGCACGTTGATTTCACGCGAAAACTGTTGCCGCATGCAGCTATTGGTGTGCGTGGTCGAACAGGCCTCGTAGGTCGGATCTCTCTCGACGACCAGGATGGAACCATCGAAATCCGCATTGCTGGCCAGAAACCACGACACCGAGGCGCCGTACATCGCCCCGCCGACGATGACGACATCGTAGCTCGATCTCCTGGGTGTATCTGCAACGTTTGCCTGATTCATTGGTGGATCTCTCCTCGCTCTGATGCGTCGATAGGCCGTGCAATCTCGATCTCGACAGATGCCGGGGAGGACCGAAACATGTAACAAGCGACAAGAATAAGGAATTCCGGACCGCAGAAGCAAATCATTTACTGGCCATTTACGGTCCGCTTAGCGCGCGCAAGTGGCGGAATACGCGGTCGGTTACCGGTTTGATTTTCTTGCGCATGCCGCTGCCGATAGCATCGGTCCTGGCGAATATGGGGTTCAGCAGGTCGACCGATATCGCCGACAGAAACCAGATCGAGCGGACGTAGGGTTCGAACACGGGTTCGAGCTCCCACTCCAACGCCGCCACCGCGGCCTCCAGTTCAGCCACGTCGCGGTAACGTATATCGGTCGCGCGTGTTTGCTCGAAGTAACTGGCGATGGCTGCGAACAGCGATACGGTTACCTCCTGGTCGGTGACCCTGGCCAGCGCCAGTTCGCAGGTTTGCAGGAAGGCCTGTCCCCGCGGTGAAAACAATCGCCGCAAGGTGGACATCATCGGGTTCTGCTCAAGCGCTGCCGCGTTTAATAATGCCGCATGCTCGGTCAACGCGGGATGTTGCGCGGCGGTCGTGGGCAATGCATCGGGCAGCGTGTGCAGAAACCCGACCAGCATATTGCGCTTGACCTGGGCCCGCTGCCACAGTCTCTGTACTTCGTCTTCATCGATCAAACCCGGTTGCAGCACCAGGCGCACCGACTCCAGCATATTGCCGGCTTCTTCTTCGAACGGCAGAAACTCGAGCAGAAAGGCAGCCAGCTCACGCCCGGTCTCACTGTTAGCAACCGCGCTGTTGGCCAGCATCTGGCGGGCATTGGCAGCATCCGGCATGGCCCACCAGGCGCGCCTCGCCAGGCTTTCGGTCAATCCAGGTGCATGCGCGACCGCAACAATCGCCTCGCTCTCTCCCAGCAGCAATAATTGCTCGAGGTTGGTATCGCGACTCTGCCCCATCCTTGTCCAGCGCTCCAGGAAAACCGGGTAGCCGCCGGGCGACCCCATGACCTGCGATGACAGCATGGCCTTGACCCGGCGCAGGTAGACCGAGTCCTCGCAATTCGGGTTCAGCTCGACCCTGGCCTGCCCCTTGTCCGTGAGCGCGTAAACCACCAGCTTGCTCTCGTCGATACGCACCGCTTCCGGCTTTTGCGCCAGCATGACGTTGAGCCGCAGGTCGTCCTCGGGACTGATGTCCGGTTTGGCGTGCATGCTCAATCGTTCAACTGGATGCGCGCGCCGAACGGCACCCCGGCCTTGCCCTTCACCAGCCAGACGGTCGGATAGGTCGGCTCGCGTTCAGGAAACTTGCCGCTGGCATCGGTAAAGTAAACCAGCGTATCGGGTTTCATATCCTGCCGCTCGATCCACTGGAATACGGGTCGAAAATCGGTACCTCCGCACCCTGTCACCTCGACCTCGAGTTTAAATTCTTCCCAGGCCTCGTAAAACACCGGGAAATCAGCGCTGATCTCGTCATCGCAGCACAGCAAGGCGATACGCGCGCGAATCTGCCCCTTGATCGCATTGATCTCGGAAAAAAACTGCTCGATTTCCGTTTCACCAATCGAACCGCTGGTGTCGACGGCGACGACCAGGTCGATTTCCTCGCTGCGCAAACCCGGGAACACCGCGGGGTCGCCGCGCCGGCTGGAGGGGCGCGTGTAACTGTAATCGTTGCGCGCGGTAGCGCTCAGGTGCTGTGCCAGCAAACTGCGCCAGGGCAGCTTCGGCTGCAGGAAGAAATCGACCAGGCGCGCCATTTCCGGGCTAAGCTTGCCGGCCTGCATCGCCTGCTGCGCCGCCGCTGCGAGGCGCTGCTGCCACTGCGTGGCAAGCCGCTCCTTTTCGCTCTGCGGCAGGTTCTGTGCGTTTCGCTGCTGTTCGGATTGTTCTTTGGATTCGTTACCTTCAGATTGTTCCTCCTGCCCGGAATCGCCGCCTTCCGACTGCTCCTGCTGCTGCTCGTTGTCCCGCAGCAGCGGGTAGATTTCCTCGGCGGTCATGCCGTCGAACTCGGGCAGGTGGACCGTATCCGGCGTGGGTTGCAGACCATCCTCGATCAATAACGGATTGACCGCGAAATCACAGGCATTTTCCCACAGTTTTTGTGCGCGGCTGCCGCGCCGGTAAAAATGCAGCAGCGCGCAGTGCATGGCTTCCCGCGATAGCGCGAATTGAGTTTGCTCGACACTAAGCGCGTCGATGTAGGCCCGGTTGTAGTAGAGCGTCTGACCATTGCTCCAGGTCGACTGGCACCAGCCGGTTTCGGCCTCGACCAGCGGCAGCCGCCATTTTGGTTGACGCGTCCATCGATCAATAAATCAGGATGTCACCGATTTTCTCTGCCCAATCGGAAAATTGCGGTACGGAAAACAGCTCCGCGCCAATCGCGCGGTGCAAATCAGACACCAGCATGACACCCATTTCCCGCTGGTTGAAACGGTTGGCGTAGTTAAGAATATTGCCCAGAACCGCGGCGTCACCGTCGGCTCGCAGCGCGCGCGTCACCAGCGCGGAGGCGACCGCGTACTGCAAATCGATTTCATCGGGACATTCGTTTGACTCACCGCGCAGGATGGCATCGATGTCGGGCAGGTTTTCGAGGCTTTGAATGAAAGCAACCAGTTCCACTCCGGCGGCCCTGCCGACGCAGGCTTCGATCCCGCCGGGCAGCAAGTTGGGTTGATCGGAAAACTTGTGCAATGCGCGATGCGCGAATTCCCACGAACGCGGCGAGGGAAACGCAACCGGGTTATGTTCCGGATTGAAGTCGAACAACAGGTCCGGCCGGAAGCGCAAGAAGGCGATGATGCGTTCATCGATATTATGGTGATAAGCCCAGCCGGCCCAGTCATCGAGATTGACATCGACCTCGTAATGCGAAAAGCGGTTAGCCAGCGGCGACGGCATGCTGTAAGTCACGCCTCGATCGCCCTGGCGGTTGCCGGCAGCGACGATTGCCCAGTGATCGGGCACGCGGTACTCGCCGAGACGCCGATCGAGAATCAGTTGGTAGGCGGCCGCCGATACGCTCGGCGGGGCCGACGTGATTTCGTCGATAAACAGGATGCCGGCCTCGCCGTGAACGTCGACGTCGGGCAGCATCGCCGGGATTGCCCACTCGACCTTCTGGTCGTTCTTGAACGGAATGCCGCGCAGGTCGCTGGGCTCCATTTGCGACAGCCGAATGTCGACGATCTCGGAGTCGTGGTTTTCGGCGACCTGCGCCACGATCTGGGACTTGCCCACGCCGGGGGGACCCCATAGCATGACCGGCGTGTGATAGCCCTGCTGAGTACTCGCAAACTCCTGTTCGATAACCGCTGTGATATAGGCTGGCCGCATAGATCTAGTGCACTACTGGTTGAATGTCCGGTTATGTTGGGGCCCAAGGCCGGGCCGGTCAATCCTACCGTTTGGGTATTCCTACGGTTTCTTTTCGAACCGGGATCATACGGCCGATGCTCGTTAGCGCTTGCGCGATCGCGTGATATGGATTCCGGTCAGCGTAAAAGCCGCGAACAACGACTTTCGCTGCTCTTCGGTCAGCTTCAAGCACAAGGCGGCGCGCAGCAGGTTGTGTTCGTCCATGTAAAGCTGTCGGATGCGCGGTGACTGTCCAAGTCCCCTGAAAACCTGATCTACAATTTCGGTGACTGACAGCGCTGGCGAATCGACGAAATACAAAATACGGGTTTCGTCGCGATAGTAAACGCGGCCCACGCACAGGCTGCAAAAAATCTCGAGCTCGTTTTTCGGGGCGCTGATACCAGGCCTGGCGCCGGCCCGCCTGAGCAAGTCGTTGCGATTGGTGGTAACTGGTCCGATTCCCGCCATTGTCTGTTTGCTTAATGCCCCATTCGATTAACTGCCGGCGCAGTATAACTATTTAAAGGGCTTACTCGAAAGTCATTAAGCAGCGATGCGGGGAGCACCAGCAAGTTGCTCGCTATGGTCCTCGTTATCGACCTGTCTATTACTGCGAGTTCAGCCGCGGATCGGTTGCATGCCTGAACCTGGATCAGGTTCGAAATGCGGGTAAATCGGTGGAATCCAAACATTATCGACATTGATTTGATCCAGAATGGCACGAGCAGCGTAGTATTGAGTGCGGGGCGTCGTAGTTATCGATGTCGAGGCTGTCCTCTATTAGCTGTCTTACTGGCTAACTCCTCCTCCCCCTCTGTGAACATGCCTTTTGGGCATCGTGTACGCCCCGCACTTTTTTCCCTTTGTTACACCCTTTCGCAACCGGTTGGTACCCAACCGCGGGTCGTGCCGACGTAACGGCTAGCGTCTCCAATAAATCGATTAATAGTCCAAACCATTTATTTATGATAACGTAATCGATTACATCTATTATCATCAAAAATGAATCTTCGCGACCTGAAGTATATTATCGCCGTTGCCGAAACCCATCACTTCGGTAAGGCAGCGGCAAGGTGCTTTGTCAGTCAGCCGACTTTGAGCGGGCAAGTTAAAAAACTGGAAGACGAACTCGGGGTAACAATTTTCGAGCGCAGCAACCGTTCGGTCGAGATCACACCCATTGGCGCCGACATACTCGATCACGCGCGTCAAATGCTGGAACAGGCCGATGCCATGGTGCAACTGGCCCAGGCTTACCAGGACCCCCTGGCGGGAAAACTGCGGGTCGGCGCGATCCCGACCTTGAGTCCTTACCTGGCACCGCTGATTCTAAGACCGCTGCAGCAACTCTACCCGCAGATGAAACTCGTCTGGTCAGAAGAAACGACGGACAAGTTGACCGAGCGCCTGCACAACCACGAAATCGATGCCGCGCTGCTGGCAACTGCAGTCGACCCGCAGGAGTTCGAAGTCATCGAGTTGTTCGACGAGCCCTTCTGGATCGCGCACCCCAGCAATCACCCTTTTTACCTGAAAGATAAGATATCTCGCGCCGACCTGGAACGAACCGAGCTACTGCTGCTCTCCGAGGGGCACTGCCTGGCACAGCAGGTCATGGACCTGTGCCATCTCGGGCAACGCGAACAGCAGGGAGAGCAGGCCGATCTGCAGGCGGCCAGCCTGGAAACCCTGTTGCAGCTGGTCGGCGCCGGCTTCGGTTCTACCCTGGTGCCGGCACTGGCGATGCGTGGTTCCTGGACCACCGGCAGCGGCGTCGTAGCCCGCCAGCTCGATTTCCGCGATGCCTATCGCCGGGTATCGCTGGTATTCAGAAAAAGCTTCCCGCGCAAAAACGCGCTAAGCGCGTTTGCCGGCGTGGTCCTGCAGCACCTGCCCAACACCGTGTTTGCCCTGAAAAACGGGAAGCGAGTCAAGCTAAAGGCGCAATAAACCAGGGTTCGCAAATACTTAGCGCAAGCCAAAGCTGCAATGCATATGGCAGGCGCGGACGTCTCCAGCGCCTGCCGGCGTTAGTCGGGATCAGGCTTTTTGAAGTCGACGATGCGCGTAGTTGCGCCCTCGTCCGCGTAAACTGGCAGATCCGGATTCTGCTTGCCGGCCAGTTCGCGTTCACGCGCCGAAATCAACGCAAAGCAATCGCGAATATCTTCGATCGTGTTGGGTGACAGCGGGTTGGGTCTGCCGGGCGCCGGGGTTACGTCTCGAACCACGCTGGCCAGAACCTTGCGCACCCGTATCAGGATACGGTGTTCGAGGGTCAGGTCTTGCGCTTGCTTGTCTTCATCGGACACTATGCTAATCCATTGATTCAGCGATTATTGGCTCGATGGCTAAACGCCCGGCCGGTAGAACGACAAGCATGCACTAATCGGAGCATTAAATATCTACCCTTCTAGGTATAGAATGGATGCCTCGCACCACGGTGCAACCTGCCGCTAACCGAGCGGAACGAGGTCGGCCCGTGGCAACGAACCATCAACCGGGAAAACTCCACCAAGGTCATGTCAGCCGAAATACAATGCAGTTTTGCAAAAGCCCTGATCTCCGGAGCGAACGAATGCGCCGAGGCCAAACGCGTGGAGATCGGGGAACGAATCGTTTGCCTGTGCCGCTCACCCGCCGCCGCGCAACGCTGCGAGCGCTACCTGTCGCTGCTCAGGCAAAACGCCCGGTTCGTATTCCGTCAAACTCGCGCCGCTGATGCGATACTGTCCAATTACCAGGAAATCTGCCTGCAATGCGGCGGGCTGCAGGGGCTGTCGGCGTTAATCTATAACGCGCAGCAAAGCGGCAAACCCGACGTCGGTCTCCTACTGGAAACGGCCGAGGGCCAGTACGAGAGTTTCGAGAATATTCCGATGGACCAAATCGTTCCCCGCATTGCAGCCTACAATCCCAGGCCCCACAGGAAACGTAAATAGGATTTACTCGGATTCCATCCTGGCCTGGCGCTTGACGGCGCGCAGACGTTCACGGTACTTGTCGCGCGCCAGCTCCTGCATGTCCTCGACCAGGTCGCTCTCGTCGACAATTTCACGACCCAGTAGGGTCTCGATCGCGTCCTCCAGGGTTACGATACCGGCGGTCTGACCAAACTCGTCTTCGACCAGAAACAGGTGCGCCTGTTTCTTGATGAACTTGTCCAGCAAATGCTGCACCGGCAGCTTCTCCGGGACCCTCAAGATCGGCTTGGCAACCTGGCTGATTGGATCTGCACCATGTCCTGTGCGCTCGGCTTCGTACAGGTCGACACGCAACACCTTGCCGGTTATATCGTCGATGTCGCTGCCGTAAATCGGCATACGCGAAAACCTCTTGCTTGCCGGATTTTCGAGCGCTTCGCTGACGCTTAAGGTGTGCGGCAACATGTGAACGACGGTGCGAGGCGTCAACACTTGCTCGGTCGTAATTTCACGCAGATTCAGGATGTTGGACAGGTACTCGTTCTCCTGCGAAATCAGCGCGCCGTCTTTCTTGCCCAGCGACAGCATTGCGATTATTTCTTCGCGTGTGATTTCATTCTCGCGCTTGCGCGCGAACAGGCGGGTCAGGCGGGTGGCCAGCCACACCAGTGGGTAAACCAGTCTTACCAGCCAGCTGATTATGATCGCGGAAGGCATGGCAAGCGGGCGCCAGAAAGTGGCCCCGAGCGTCTTCGGAATGATCTCCGAGAAATACAGGATCACAAGCGTCAGCAAAACCGCAATCAGCGTCTCCCATTGCGCCCCGAAAAGCTGCAACGCCTGCGAACCGACCCCGACCGCGCCCATGGTATGGGCGAAGGTATTCAGAATCAGGATGCTGGCGAGCGATTCGTCGAGGCGGTCGCGTAAACGATTAAGCCTGGCGCCGGCGCGCGGACGCTCGCCCGCCAGGTTTTCGGCGAAACTCGGAGTAATCGACAACAGAACCGCCTCCAGGATCGAGCACAGAAACGATACCCCGATCGCGATTGAGAGATAGACGACAAGTAGAGTCATTATTTTTCCTAAATCTGGGGACTTAACAGGATTTCAACCTGGTGAGAGCGGATTGTGTCTCCGGGACTCCATATTCTCTCGAGAGGTGTAAGGGTACTGGTTCATCACTCTAGCCGCATTATCGAATTCGAGACGAGCTCGATTCAGCCGCGAAAGCCCGGGCTATGGCATCCCCATCACTTCGGTTTATTCGAATATTTATCCTTATTTATTCGACTTTAATAGTTTACTTTAGCCCATATACTCATTACATCTGGCAACCAGCTGGCTGCCATCGCTCTAACGAAACTGAATGGAGAACAACTATGAAAGATATCGAAGGTGTGTACAAGGTCGAATTACTCGGACCATACGGCTGGGAAAATTTCTCTACCGCGTTTATTCATGACGGCGCTTTTCGCAGCGCCAGTGCTGAACACTTCACTGCCGGACACTACGAGGTGGACGGTGAAAGCTTCTCCATGGCGGGTAGTCTGACCCAGTTTGTCGAACATCGCCCGCTGTTTGGCGAGAAAGAGGTGAAAGGATTACCGATTAACTTCAGGGGGAAAATTGACGAAGGCATAATCGACGGCGAGGCAAGGGCCGAGGGCAGCAGGCGGTATTCGCTCCGTTTCCGCTTTAACAAACTGCCAGTTTTGAACTAATATTCGGGGACCAGGTCTTCAAGTTTTTGAAATGCAGTTTCGACCTTTCGAAATATCACGGGCCTGGTCCGCCGATTTGTAAATTTTTAACCTGGTTTCTATGACTCGAAAATCGTCTCCACTGACCGACCTGTTATTGAGCATTGTTATTCCATCATTTATTTTGATGAAATTCAGTGGTGCCGAAGACCTGGGCGCGCGAGGCGCCCTGATCGTTGCGCTCGCCTTCCCCGTAGCCCTCGGTCTGTACGAACTGATCCGTTTCAGGATCACTAACTACATCGCCCTGCTGGGATTGGTCAGCGTGTTGCTGACCGGCGGTATCGGTCTGCTGGAACTGGATGCCAAATGGCTTGCGGTCAAAGAGGCGGCAATTCCCGCCGTGCTGGGTATCGCGGTCCTGGTTTCGACCCAGTTGCGCAAACCATTGATCAAACTGCTGATGTATAACCCGAAAATTTTCGATACCGAGAAAATTACCGGCATTCTCAGCGAACGCGGCCATCTCGAGACATTCGATAATCGCCTGCTAAACGCGACTTACTTTCTGAGTGGAACTTTCTTCTTCTCGGCGGTGATGAATTACCTGCTGGCCACCTGGATTGTCACCAGCCCGTCGGGCAGCACGGCCTTTAACGAGGAGCTGGGGCGATTGACCCTGCTCAGTTACCCGGTCATCGCGATTCCGTCGATGGTCATGATGCTGCTTATTTTCTATTTCCTGTGGCGCAGCACTCATACTCTAACCGGCCTCAAGCTGGAGGAGATGCTGGCACCTTCCCTGTCGGACGACAAGTAAACAGCTCCGACGTCACAATCTGTTGTCGGGTTTGAAAGTTACCACTCGTCGATAAGCGCGATTTCCGGGCTACCTGTCGCGCATGGCTTTATCGTGAAGCACCGAGCGTATAGGATAGCGAGATGGCAATACCCGAATCGCGACAGCTCGATTTCGACGAAATCCCGATCATCGATATCGGTCGATTAGACAATGGAAAAGACGGCGCGGAGGTTGTTCGTGTTATCGATCAGGCCTGCCGTGACGTGGGCTTCTTTTACATCGTTGGACACGGCTTCGACATGGGTCTGTGCTCCCGCCTGCAGGAGGCCGCAAGCGAGTTTTTCAGCCTGCCGGAGACTGACAAGCTAAACCTCGGGCTCGACCCGTCGATGCGCGGCTACCTGCCGCTCTACTATCACAGTAAAATCACCGACAGCTTTTCCGGCACCAGCCACCAGGAGGGATTCTGGATCGGGGCGGATTTTGGCAGCGATAGTCGCCACCCGCTGGAACAGGCCAACCGCTGGCCCGAACGACCTGCGAGTCTTCGATCGAGCATGACCGACTATCTCGACGCCATCGAAAGACTCGCCGCAGCACTTGGCCAGGGTTTTGCAAATGCCCTGGGTCAGTCCGCCGACTTCTACGCGACCCGTTTCGCGCGACCCAGCTCTCGACTCAAGCTGAACCACTATCCGCCACAGCAAAATCCACAACGGGTCGATAATATCGGGGTCGTTCCGCACACCGATTCCGGTGCATTTACGATCCTGTGGCAGGATGCGAACGGCGGGCTCGAAGTTCGATCGAAGAACGGCGAATGGGTTGGCGCCCCGCCGCTCGAAGACAGCTTCGTGGTCAACATCGGCGACATTCTGCAGTACTGGAGCAACGGCCGCTATTCGTCGACCCAGCATCGAGTCATCAATCGCCACGGCGTTGATCGCTACTCGATTCCGTATTTCGTAAACCCCGGCGCCGACGTGGTGATATCCGCGCTCGATGGCAGCGAGAGTTTTACCCCCTTCGAATACGGCGACTACCAGATAGCAAAATGGCGCAACTTTTTCCCGGTCGACAGCGCTGAACCTGCGTTTTAACCGAGCGGATATCGAGACCACAATGAAATCTCTGGCCGATGGAATCTTGCCTGATTTTTCCGTACCAGATATCTCTATGTTAAACAGGACAAAGACATGAAAAAAACAATTCTGGTTACCGGTTCGACCGACGGCATTGGGTTGGTAACGGCCAGGATGCTAATCTCTTTGGGACACCATGTCCTGCTACACGGGCGCAATCCGGCAAAACTGGAGCAAGCGCAAGCGACGCTAGCCGGGTTACCCGGCGGCGGGAGCGTTGAAAGCCACGTGTCCGATCTATCGCGTATGGACGACGTGGAGGCCCTGGCGAGAGCTGTAACCGACCGGCACGAAAAGCTCGACGTGCTAATCAACAATGCAGGTATTTTCAAAACAAGCGCGCCAGTCACGCAGGATGGCCTCGATGTACGCTTTGTCGTCAATACGATCGCCCCCTACCTGCTGACGCAACGGTTGATGCCGCTGCTGGGCGCTTCCGGGCGGGTTATCAACCTTTCCTCCGCCGCCCAGTCCCCGGTCGATCCGAACGCCCTGGCTGGCCGAGTAAAGCTGTCCGACGACTTCACGGCTTACGCGCAAAGCAAACTGGCGCTCACGATGTGGTCACGCAGCCTGGGGCTTGCGCTCGAGGATGACGGCCCGGCGATCATCGCGGTCAATCCCGGATCGTTGCTCGGCAGCAAGATGGTGAAAGACGCCTTCGGCGTCGCCGGCAAAGACATCGACATAGGCGCGGAAATACTGATTCGCGCGTCGCTGTCGGATGAGTTTGCGAGCGCTTCGGGCCAATATTTCGACAATGACTCGGGGCAGTTTGCCTCGCCGCATCTCGATGCCCTGGATCCACAAAAAACCGTGGAGATTGTGCGTGTTATCGAGTCGGTGTTGGCCGAGCTAACAGGGTCGGTTTAAATTCCTGCTTCGGCTCCAGGGTCGAACTCGCAAAAATTAGTGCCGTTTTCAGGCCGAATGCAAAATCCGTAATCGTCATAGGCTTGAAGAAAACCTATTTGCATTTCCGCGGTTTTAGGGCATATTGCTCGGGCGTTCAGGCATTAATGTGGCGTGCGCTGGAATTGATCCAGCGCAACTGTCCCTGGATGTTTTTTTGCGATGATTAAATCGGCTGATCGCCCGACAAAGAAACTTTATTGGTTATTTTGATCGGCATCATTAGCATGTCAACGTTGAAGTTTAAGATTCCGGAGCTCTCATGTTCACCAGCCCCTTTTACGATTTGTTAGGTTTTCTGTCTCCCACCACGATGCAGCTTTATATCGTGGCCATGTTCCTGGCAGTGGTCGGCGGTACCATCATCGACGTAATTCACAAGAAGAGCGCCCAGTATTTCTTCGAAAACGCTCAAAAAGCGCAGAAAGCCGCAAAACGTACCGTCACTGGCGGTGAAAAGGCCTCGCTGGCCATTTCCACGCTGGCCAACGAAGTATTGACTTCTTCCGAATTCCACAATCAAAAACGCCGCATGTCCCACCTGTTGACGATGTACGGCTTCATCATTTTCGTGGTCACGACGGTAACGATGATTTTCGGATACCCGACGCCTGCCGAAGCCGCTCCCGGGTTACTGGTAGCTCTGTGGCATATCAGCGCCCTGATGATCTGTGCCGGCGGTTACTGGTTCTGGTTCTCTATCCGCTGCGACGTAAATTCCGAGGGCAAGCCCTGGTATGTCCTGGTGCGTGCCGACCTGTTCGTGCTGTCCCTGCTGATGACGGCCACCTTTGCCCTGATCTGGTCGATCACGCGTGGCGCCGGCGCCTTGAACCTGCTGTTTTTCGTAATCTTTATCGCCGCCTCCACCACCTTGTTTTGCACCGTGCTGTGGTCAAAATTCGCGCACATGTTTTTCAAGCCGGCGGCCGCTTACCAGAAAAAAATTACCCAGGCGGATGGTTCGCAAGAAAACCTGCCCGACCTGGGAGACCTGGCGGACCCTGCCGTGCAGGCCAGGTACCCCGATATCCCGACCTACATGGGTGATAATCCCGTCTACATGGGGCCTGGAATCAAGCGAGAATCTCCGGACCATTACTAAAACGTTAGTAGCTCATTAAGTAATAGTTGATTAAGCAATAGCTGATAAAAAAGAAAGAGGAATATTATGCCCACATTTGTCTATATGACTCGTTGCGATGGTTGCGGATACTGCGTTGATATCTGTCCTTCGGACATCATGCACATCGATCCGACCCTGCGCCGCGCATACAACATCGAGCCAAACATGTGCTGGGAGTGTTACTCCTGCGTCAAGGCCTGCCCGCACAACGCGATTGACGTTCGCGGTTATGCCGACTTCGCCCCGCTGGGCCACTCGGTGCGAGTGATCCGTGACGAGGAAAAAGGGGTCATTGCGTGGCGGATCAAGTCCCGCAACGGCGAAACCGACCTGAATTTGCTGGCACCGATCACGACCAAACCCTGGGGCAAGCACATACCGAAACTGGCCGATGCGCCAGAACCCAGCAAGGAAATGCGTGACAGTCAATTGTTATACAGCGAGCCGAAATATGTGCGCATGGACGACGGTGATTTACACACGCTGGAATCCAACGGACTCAAACTGAAAGCGGGGGTTGCTTACTAATGCCTAAGACAGTCGTAGAAGACAATATCGATATCCTGGTCGCAGGGGCTGGCCTCGGCGGTACCGGCGCGGCTTTCGAGGCGCGCTACTGGGGTAAAGACAAGAAGATCATTATCGCTGAAAAAGCCAACATCGACCGTTCCGGCGCCGTGGCGCAGGGGCTGTACGCGATCAACTGTTACATGGGAACCCGTTTCGGTGAAAATAACCCGGAAGATCACGTTCGCTACGCGCGCATCGACCTGATGGGCATGGTGCGCGAAGACCTGCTGTTCGACATGGCGCGTCACGTGGACTCGACGGTGCACCAATTCGAAGAATGGGGCCTGCCGATCATGCGCGATCCCAAGACTGGCGCCTATCAGCGCGAGGGGCGCTGGCAGATCATGATTCACGGCGAATCTTACAAGCCGATCGTGGCCGAGGCCGCGAAAAAGTCGGCCGACAAGGTCTTCAACCGCATCTGTGTCACTCACCTGCTGATGGACGACGCCAAGGAAAACCGCGTCGCCGGTGCCGTCGGCTTCAACGTTCGTACCGGTGACTACCACGTATTCAAGTCCAAGGCCGTTATCGTCGGCGCCGGTGGCGCATCCAACATCTTCAGGCCGCGTTCGGTCGGTGAAGGCGCGGGGCGTGTCTGGTATGCGCCGTGGTCATCGGGTTCCGCCTATGGCCTGATGATCCAGGCGGGCGCGAAAATGACCCAGATGGAAAACCGCATCGTGCTGGCCCGATTCAAGGATGGCTATGGCCCGGTTGGCGCCTACTTCCTGCACCTGAAGACTTACACCCAGAACTGTAACGGCGAAGAGTACGAATCGAAGTGGTTCCCTGACCTGCAGAAAATGGTGGGCAAGGAATACCTGGATCCGGAAGTTTCGCACCTGACCCATCGCCCGATCCCGACCTGCCTGCGTAACCACGCGCTGATCTCCGAGGTAAATGCCGGACGCGGTCCGATCCACATGGTTACGATGGAAGCCTTCCAGGATCCGCATCTCGAAGAGATCGGCTGGCACAACTTCCTCGGCATGACCGTTGGCCAGGCCGTATTGTGGGCCGCAACCGATGTCAATCCGAAGTACGAGAACCCGGAACTGACGACTTCCGAGCCTTACGTCATGGGTTCGCACGCGACCGGTAGTGGCGCCTGGTGCTCCGGCCCCGAAGATTTATCTCCGCCCGAGTATTTCTGGGGCTACAACCGCATGACCACGGTCGAAGGTTTGTTCGGTGCCGGTGACGCCGTCGGCGGCACGCCGCACGCGTTCTCCTCGGGTTCGTTTACCGAGGGCCGCCTGGCCGCCAAGGCCGCCTGTAAGTACATCGACGACGGTAAGGCCGAGGGTATTCGTGTTTCACAGGAGCAGATCGATCGCCGCAAGGCAGAGATCTTCAAGCCGATGGAGCATTACAAGATTTACCGTAACGAGATCGTTGCCGGTACCGTGAACCCGAACTACATCAATCCGCGCCAGGGCCTGGATCGACTGCAGAAGCTGATGGACGAGTACGCCGGTGGAGCCACGGTCAACTACATGACCAACGACAAGCTGTTGCACATCGGTCTGAAGAAGTTGAAACTGCTCGAAGAAGACCTCGAGAAAGTTGCGGCCAAGGACATCCACGAACTGCTGCGTGCCTGGGAACTGAAGCATCGTCACCTGGCTTCCGAGTCCGTCGTGCAGCATACGCTGTTCCGCAAGGAAACCCGCTGGCCGGGCTACTACTACCGCGGCGATGCGCTGAAGCTGGACGACGACAACTGGCACGTACTGACCGTGTCGCGTCGCGATCCGGAGACCGGCGAATACACCATGGAAAAGGCGCCTTGCTATCACATCGTGGACGACGAGCAATCCGCCGAGGTTGCGTAAGCATCGCGAGTAATCGCGCAGGACGCTAGCGGCTGAAGGCCGGGCCTGAAACAAGCCCGGCAATCAATGCACCAGGCCAACCAGGGAGGCGTCATCGATGCCTCTCTGGCAATAAATAGATCAACATAACTGTTGATCTTTTTTTTATACAACGGTGCTGTCTGATAAGATCCCTCCCCTCCTCGGGGACACGGGAGCGTTGACGACTAACGCTGGTTTATTCTAGAGAGCTGGTATGAATATTATTGACAAGACCGATGAAGAGCTTCAGGAAATCGCTTTTGCGTTATGGGATGACCTGATCAAGTACTCCAACAAGGGGCAGTACGGAAAGTTCATTCGCAACTTTTCTTATGACCTGCTGCTCGGTCTCAACGAGGTTGAAGTCGGTAAACAATTCGTCAAGAGCGACCTGACCCGAAACCTTTCGCCCGAGTACGATTTTCTTGGCTTTATCCGTCGCGGCGAGCACGTGACCTGCCTGTTCAGGGTGCGCAGCACCAAGAAAGAAGGCGAATGGCTGGGGCGCATGGTCATCGGTTACGAAAGAGGCGAAGTCAAGATTTTTGCCGCCGCCATTTTCTAAAGGTTGAATAGAGATGAGTAAAGAGATAATTGAAGACGGCAAGTATGTCGAGCTAACTTACAAGGTGATCGACCAGATATCCGGCGGCGTGCTGACACAGGTGGAGTTCCCACTCGGATACGTGCACGGCACGAACGAGATACTGGCGCCCGCGGTCATGGCGGAACTGGAAGGAAAAGCGGCCGGCGAGGTGATAGAAGTGCCCATCGACTGCAACCAGATATACGGACCGCGTGACGAATCCCTGGTGATTACCGATCGACTGCAAAACGTTCCCGAGGAATACCATGAGGTCGGCATGTCTATCCTGATGGAGAACGACCGTGGGCAGACCAAGACTTTCCTGGTGACCCGGGTCGATAAAACATCGATAACGATCGACGGCAACAACCCGCTGTGCGGACGCGAAGTCATCTTCCGCCTCGAGATCTTGCTGGTTCGCGATGCGACCGACGAAGAAATCCAGTATGGCGGCAAGGTGGAGCAGAGACCCGATCTCGAAGGCGTCACCCAGGTGCCCATTCAGTAGTCAATCCGGTTTCGAGAGAGTCATGCTTGAACAAACCGCGTTAGCCGACGGCGAAGAATGCCGCTTCTGTCTATCCAGTCCCGGACGTCGCAACATGATCTGGGGAAAATATGGTTTTGCCGCCTGGGATCGGCATCCGGCAAGCCCGGGACATTTCCTCGTCGTTCCGTACCGGCACTTTTCCGATTACTTCGATATCACTGACGAGGAACGCGAAGAGCTGTGGCAGCTTGTCGCCCAGGGCAAGAAAATGGCCGACGAGGAGTATCAGCCCGATGGATATAATATCGGCATCAACGTCGGTCTCTGGGCCGGGCAGTCGATACCGCATCTGCATATCCACGTCATTCCGCGCTACAAGGGAGACGTGGAAAATCCCAAGGGCGGGGTACGCGGCGTCATTCCCCACAATAAACTTTACGAGTTCAGCCCGGACTAACCTGCCTGAAACAGGCCAGGACTGCTCGCGACAGAGCGTCGTCCAAAAAAAAACTGGCGAGGATTCTAATCCTCGCCAGTTTTTCCGTTACGCCTGGTTGCGCGCTCGACCTTTCTGGTTAGCGCGACTGAATTAAGTCAGGGACGTTTGGGCGTCTCGTATTCGGCCTCTTTCTGGAACGGCTCCCAGACGGTTTCATAACCGACGAAGCCCTTTTCATTGGCCTTCATCTGGCGGGTAACAACATAGCGTGCTTTACCCTCGGGAACTTCGGGCCGGGTTTTCTTCTGTTCGCTCATAAATCACCTGTTTTTATCGAATAACTGCTGATTTCAATCCGGGATAACTTGCCTGGCAATCTGTCTCTCCACGCCATCCGGAATTAAAAGCAAGGCTTTTCCAGACGGCGGATTGTATCAATAAACAGGCCAAAACTCCCATAAGTCCTTTTTATGTGCTGAACATCGTATTGAATGGGTTTTGCGATTTGTGCATTATGCTTCAAACCGTCATAATCGCCAGAAATAGTAATAATTTCAAACAGATACGTTGGTGGTCATGAAACTCGTACAAAAGCAGTTTTTAAAAGGCAGCACGGAATTCGAAATCGCCGACGAGGTGGTTAACGTTCGGTTTAAAACCCCGTTCAAAGAAGAAAAAACGACCGTGGTGCTGACCATACTAAACCCGGAGCCCGTGGTGAACGAGCCATACCTCGAGTTCCATAGCCGCGTTAAATGCGGTCCGCTGATGTCGCTGCTGATAGACAAACCCAACGCCGCGGAATTTAACGCCTTTGTCGATGAGCTGAAACAACGAGCCCGCCAGGAATACAACGCTTTTGCCGGGATCAAGGCCGGCTCTGTACCCGAAGGCCTGGCCGGGAACGTTTACGATGAACCGCCCGACTTCGACGAACCGGGGAAGAGTCGAAGCGGGAAAAACGCAAAACCGGTTCGCGTCGCGGATATAGACGCTTCAATCCAGATGCTGGAACAGCACCTGGATGCCGAAGAGATCAAATCTGTGCTCTCTGCCCTGGAAGCGTTAAAAGCCGAACCCGAAAACGAGTCGTCTTTTAGTCAACTGGTGAAGGCATTCGACGATCTGGGGCCACGACAAGGCGCCGTTTTGACCTACGCACCCTATGTCGGCATTCTGCTATCCGACGACCCGTTTGGATATTAGTAACCAGCCATTGGCTTCATGTCCGGCATCGCCAACAGCGGGATTACTGCAAAATCTGGGGAATCAGCTCCTGGTAGGGCCGGTAACCTTCTATTTTTTCTCCGTTGCTTTTAAGCAATGCCGGGGTGCCGCTGATTCCAATCTTTTTACCGGCAAGATACCCGCGATCGATCATTGACGCCGCGTCGCAATCACCCGGCGGTAAGCCATCGTAACGCTCATTCTTGGCATCGGTCATTGCCTGGTTTCGATCTTCGGCGCACCAGACGGATTTGAGGTGCTGGTATCCCGGACCCCTGCTGCCGCCGCGGGCATAGGGCAGGTAGCGCACCGTGATTCCGGCTTCCTGCAACTTTTCTATTTCGTTGTGCAATTTCTGGCAATAAGGACAGGAGGTATCGGTGAATACGTTCAGCGTCGCCCGGGCTTCACCCCTGGCGGCGAACACGACCAGGTCGGCATCATCGAACCCGGATAGCGTTTCGACCGTTGCCACCCGGCGAGACAGCTCGGTTAAATTACGACCGTCCTCGAGGTCGATCAGGTCGCCCATCAGCGCATACTTGCCATCGTCGAGCAGGTAAACGTAACGATTCCCGATCTGTACCTGCCAGACATCCTCGACCGAGGTTTCCGAAATATCGTCGATTTGGGCATTACCGATTCGTTGCTGCAAAAGTTTGGTAATCGGTCGCTTTGACGCGACGACGATATCGTTCAGCGA